>JAPLCN010000096.1 GCA_026392215.1 Actinomycetota bacterium
TAGACTTGGCCAAACTTTATAAAAACTTCATCGTCTGATCTTAGCATTTCCATTAGCCTGCCGCGCTCATCACACATTACTTTGAGTTTTTTAATTTTTACACCATCTATCTGCTTCAATGTTTTCCCCTTATTTTTTAAATATATTAATTTTAATAGTCTTTGTAAGTATCTTCCCTACGATATTTAACTTCTAAAATAATAATGGTTTTATTTTTATCGTCAATACTGTAGCAACTTAATTGAAAAACTTTTTAATGCTTTTTATTACATATTCAACTTCAGCATCTTCCAAATCCGGATATATCGGCAGAGAGACTATTTCCTCTGCTACTTTTTCTGTTACAGGCAAAAAACCTTTTTTATAGTTTAAATATTTATATGCTGGCTGCATATGGATGGGAATAGGATAATGAATTACAGTGCTTATCCCTTCATCTGACAAAAATTTCATAAATTTTTCTCTTTGCTTTACCCTTATAACAAAAAGATGAAATACATGCTTATTTTCTGGTACTGTTGAAGGAAGTATTATTGGGAGTTTTTCTAAACCTTTATTATACATATCAGATATTTGTTTTCTTCTTAAGTTCCACTCATCTAGCTTTGATAATTTAAAGTCAAGAAGTGCTGCCTGGATCTCATCAAGGCGGCTGTTAAACCCCCTGATTATGCTTTTATACCTGTCTTCAAAACCGTAATTTCTAAGAAGCCTTACTTTTACTGCAAGATCTTCATTATTTGTAACAACCATTCCGGCATCCCCGTTTGCGCCAAGATTTTTAGATGGATAAAAGCTAAAAGCACTTAAATCTCCAAAAGTCCCGACTTTTTTACCTTTATATTGCGCTCCGTGTGCTTGGGCAGAGTCTTCAATTACTTTTAAGTCATACTTTTGGGCAATTTGTATAATACTATCCATATTACAGGGATTACCATATAAATGAACCGGGATTATGGCTTTTGTTTTTAAAGTAATCCTATTTTCAATCCGCTTAGGATTTATGTTATAAGAACTTTCTTCGATGTCTATAAAAACTGGCTTTGCACCTGCAAAATCTATTGCAGAAACTGTTGGAACAGCAGTATTTGCCACAGTGATAACTTCATCACCATTTTTAATACCTATGGCTTTTAAGGCAAGAAAGAGTGCCTCTGTTGCCGAACCAACTCCTATAGCATGTTTTGCCCCTAAGTAATTTGAAAAATTATTTTCAAATCTTGTAACATTTTCACCAAGGATAAAATTTCCATTGGCAAATACACTGGAAATTATGTTGTCAAACTCTTTTTTATATTTTTTATATTGCCTTGATAAATCCCCAAAAGGTACTTTCATAATTTAAAATTAGATTTGAATAATAATTCATTTTCCAGATATTTATTATTGAATAATAGCTTATATAGTATCAAGGTGTAAATAACTAATCTTCAGTCCATATGGAGTCATCGGAGTCATCAGGGACGTTCTTAATTGACTCATCTCACACATTGAACTAGTTCCTGTTAAGTTCCCAGTGCCCTTTATATCAGCCACTGCCTAACAAGCCAGTAGAACAGAAATTATTTTTGCCTGCAGAATGACACCCTGCAAAAGCCTACTTGCAAAAGTGGGGAATTTCTTTTGCAATACTGTCCTATTTCTGCAATAAATATTTTAAATCAAATTTATAATTATAAATTTGATTTATTGACCTTGATTTAATTAAACTATAGAATGTTATATGGTAAGAGCACGCTTGTATTAAGAGAGGGGGCATGTTTATGAATGAACGAATTGTTATAGATCCAGAGATACAACATGGAAAACCTGTGATTCGTGGAACGCGAGTACCCATTATTCGCATTATTGGTGGGTTATCCGGTGGTATGACAAAAGAGGAGATTATGAAAGAGTATGAAGTTACTGATGAGGATATCGGAGCTGCTCTTAAGTATGCTGCTGAGCTGGTTGAGAAAGAAGAGTTCTACCCTCTTCCATCGAGGTTGTAGTTATGCAATTTCTGATTGATGAAGATATACCTCGTTCAACAAGCGATCTTTTAAGAAGATACGGGCATAAATCAGTAGATGTTCGGGATGTAGATCTTAGGGGTGCTAAGGACTTCCAGGTTGCATCTTATGCTCAGAGCAAAAGCTTGTGTCTTATAACAGGCGATTTTGAAGTGGTCTTCATTAAGCAATGGCCTGACCAATTCATACGGGTAAGCAAAGAAACTAACCTTGAGCCCGTCATCTATAATAATAGTAAGAGTGTCATTTGCTTCTTGAGTTCTGACAACCTGATGGCCGGCAAAAACTTGTTCGACTTTTTGAAATAGATCCATTGTTGAGAAAGAACCAGATGAGAAGAAATCAAAATCAATACTGTCGCGATGACCAAGCAACAACGCTAAAGCAGTCCCACCAGCGAGATAAAAATTATCCTTAAAGGGCGTTAAAAGAGGTAGAAGATTTGTACGCTTCTGATCCAGAATATCGAAGTAGAGTTCTTTATCCATTCAATACCCTTTCCAGCTTTAATTTGGGTTTTATGCCCAAGTAAAGCGCCCAGAGCGCTAAAGACTTTCTGTCCCACTGTCCAATAGGAATTTGCTCTGCAGTCTTGCGTATCTCCTCTAGCCCATATGATCTAAAAAGCCAATCTGTGGCATCTCTGGTACCAAAATTCAAGACTTGAGAGATAATCAATTTCTTGTGCAAATCAAGATCGATCTTATTTACATCATAAGACCAAAGAACATTCTCGACTGATTTTGGTAGCTTTTTTTTTATTTTCATGCTGTAGAATTTATTTAATTGTTTTAATATAGCATATTCCAGTGATTTTAAATAGACAGGATGGATTAAGTCAGCTCCGACGAGTGATTTTTTTAATTTTATCACAAAATAACCAAATTAAAGCAAATTTAAAAAACTAAAATTTATAATATATTTTAATGATCTGGGGTCATTTGGCCCGATTAATATTTTATTAAAAATAACCAAGGAATTTTCTGGAAATGGTAATAAACCGCAACTGTTACAGATTGCAGCTGTGGAAAACTGGATTTCATACATAAATCAGTCCTTCCCAAAAACATCTTTCATTGACGCACCTTTTTTCTTCCCAGTGCTAATCTCATTACCCTCTGTCAATAATGCTCCAA
>JAPLCN010000135.1 GCA_026392215.1 Actinomycetota bacterium
GACCAAAAATATTAGGTAAGGCAACAACAAAATTATTTGAAGGAGTAATTGGAAAAATAGCTGGAACAGGCAGCAGCATTGATTTTAGATATATTAGAAATATTATTTTGATTGCAATAAGTCTTTATTTTATTTCAGCTCTATTTTCATATATCCAGGGTTGGATTATGTCAGGTGTTTCGATGAAAATAACCTATCGCTTTAGGAAAGATATATCACAAAAAATCAACAGGATGCCCCTTAAATATTTCGACGGCACAAATCATGGAGAAGTAATTTCGCGTGTCACCAACGATGTCGACACTGTCAGTCAGACATTGAATCAAAGTCTGACACAAATAATAACATCAATCACAACAGTACTTGGTGTGCTGATAATGATGCTGACTATAAGCTGGATGATGACACTTATAGCAGTTTTAATAGTACCGCTTTCTTTTGTTATCATATTAGCTGTTATTAAACGTTCGCAAAAATATTTCAAACAACAGCAGGACTACCTTGGCCATGTAAATGGTCATGTTGAGGAGATGTACGGCGGTCACAATGTAATGAGAGCTTTTAATGGTGAGAAAAAAAGCATGGAGAAGTTCAATAGTGTTAATGATGTTCTTTACGGAGCTGCATGGAAATCACAATTTTTCTCAGGCATGATGATGCCGATAACATTATTCATCGGGAATCTTGGCTATGTGGCAGTGTCTGTGTTTGGAGGATGGCTTGCAGTTCGTGGCGAATTGACAATTGGAGATATCCTTGCATTTATCCTGTATGTGCGTACATTTACGCAGCCTATTTCACAGCTTGCCAATATTTCGAATATCCTGCAGCAGACCACAGCTTCGGCAGAGCGTGTGTTTGAGTTTCTGGACGAAAAAGAGGAAATTCCTGAAACAAGCACTCCCATTAATCTTGACTCAGTTTCCGGAAATGTTGAATTTAGAAACATCAATTTTGGATATAACCCTGGCCAGACTGTAATAAAAAATTTTTCAGCCAGTGTAATTCCAGGACAGAAAATTGCTATTGTAGGCCCAACCGGAGCAGGGAAAACAACAATAGTTAAACTGCTTATGCGTTTCTATGATGTAAATAATGGCGGGATATTTGTGGATGGTCATAATATTAAAGATTTTACCCGTAAAGACCTGCGCTCAATCTTTGGCATGGTTTTACAGGATGCATGGCTTTATAATGGCTCAATTCTTGAGAATATAAGGTACGGCCATCAGAATGCAAAAGACGAGGAAGTAATCGAAAGTGCAAAAATAGCCCACATCGACCACTTTATCCACACTTTGCCGGATGGCTATAATATGGAACTTAATGAAGAAACCTCTAATATATCACAGGGCCAGAAACAGCTTCTCACAATTGCCAGGGCAATACTGGCAAAACCCAGGATACTTATTCTTGATGAAGCCACTAGTTCTGTTGATACCCGTACAGAACTGCTCATCCAGAAAGTTATGGATAATCTAATGAAGAATCATACAAGTTTTATAATTGCCCACAGACTCAGTACCATCCGCAATGCTGACTTGATACTTGTAATGAATAACGGCGATATTGTAGAACAGGGAAATCATCAGGAATTGCTGGCAAAGGGTGGTTTTTATGCAAACCTCTATTACAGCCAGTTTGAAAATTCGCAATAGCGTAAATTTGTTCATCATTATTAATAACCCGTTGAATCCTTCTTAATATATGTGTATTTTAAGAGGATAATTTCTAAAACTTATAATTTTCAATGGTATAATTATACTGTGATAACTCCTAATGACTTTTTCTCTCGTTCTGAAGTTAAAGAACGACTCTTTGGCTTTCAGGAACGGTATCAAGAAGTTGCAGAACCTTTTGAATGGAAGTTTACACGGGCTGATTTAGACCGACTATGTGCAAAATTATCATACAATGATGAAGCTGAAAAAAGAGAGCTGGTTACATCTTTTTGTTAAAATACGTCACCGTAATTATGTTTTAGAGTACTTAGGATATGTTATTGTGTGTGTGATAGGCGGTATATTTGTAACCAGAGGCATTATTACCATAGGCAATGTCAACACTTATGAAAGGGAGAACAAGTTTTGTAATTGCTCACAGACTATCAACGATCAGAGATGCAGAATTAATACTTGTCATGAATAAGGGTAGTATTATTGAAATGGGCAGCCATAATGAATTGTTAGCTAAAAACGGCTTCTATGCAGATCTTTATAACAGCCAGTTTACAGGGGCAAATCTGGATAAAGAAGCTATGTAAATATTATTTTTATCAGAATTTAAAAAAATCTGTTATCATATCTATAATTATTTCCAAACCAATTTTTTAAGATATTATCTTTATTTTATTTTTTATAAACTTTGATTCATAGGAGTAATCATGTGTGGGATTATTGCATACATTGGAGACAAATATTGTAAAGAAATAATAATTAACGGGCTTAAAAGGCTTGAATACAGGGGATATGATTCTGCAGGAATAGCAATTTTATTGCCGGATGATGAAACTGATAAAAATAATCCGCCAAGCAAAATTTTAGTTGCAAAACAAGCCGGCAAGATAAAGGATCTGGAAGAATCTATTAAGGATATGGATTTTGACAGCCATATCGGCATAGGCCACACAAGATGGGCAACCCATGGAGCACCTACTCAAATAAATGCACATCCTCACACTGATTGTACGGGTAAAATTGCAGTAGTCCATAATGGCATAATCGAAAATTATGCTGAACTAAAGGATGAGCTGACTGAAAAAGGACATAAATTTATTTCAGAAACCGATACAGAAGTACTGCCGCATCTTCTTGAAGAATATTGTGAGGGAGATCTTCTTCTTGCAATGCAAAAACTTATAAAAAAAATTAAAGGCTCCGGTGCAATAGTTGCGCTACATTCAGACTTTCCTGATGAAATCATAGCTGCAAGGATTGCAAGCCCTCTTATAATTGGGATTGGCAGAGATGGAAACTTCCTGGCTTCTGATATACCTGCGGTTTTAGAACATACAAAAAGTTTTATTATTGTTAATGATTTTGAAACAATCAGGCTTAAAAAAGATAAAGTTGAAATTTTTGATATAGATGGAAAATTAATCCAAAGAGATCCCTTTAAGGTAAACTGGTCTATCAGCAGCGCTGAAAAATCAGGTTATGAAGACTTCATGCTAAAGGAAATATTTGAGCAGCCTTTTGGAATTAAAGAGACAATGAGAGGCAGGCTGGTTGACGGAGATCTGCAATTTGAAGAATTAAACATGACAGAAGAACAGATCAGGAACTTAAATAAGATACAGATTATTGCGTGCGGGACTTCTTCACATGCAGCCCTTCTTGGTAAACAGTTAATTGAAAGATGGGCAAGAATTCCGGTAGAGGTAGAAGTATCATCAGAATACAGATATAAAAATCCCATAGTTGAAGAGAATTGCCTGTTTATTGCCATAACTCAATCAGGTGAAACAATTGATACGCTTGCAGCCATAAGGGAAGCCAAGTCAAAAGGTGCAAAAATTGTGGCAATTACAAATGTTGTAGGCAGCACTGTTGCAAGAGAATCAGACACTGTAATTTATACTCATGCGGGTCCTGAAATTGGCGTTTGCGCCACAAAAACTTTTACAGCCCAGATAATAGTGATATATTTAATGGCATTATATTTCGGGAAAGTTACCGGACATATCAGCAGTGAAAAATATAAGAAAATTGTTGAAGAGCTTGGATTTATACCCCATAAAATTCAATTGATATTAAATGATGCAGGAAAAATAAAGAAGATAGCCGACCACTTATATAAATACAGGACATTTTTATTTCTTGGAAGAATATTTGGCCTTCCGGTTGCATTGGAAGGTGCCCTAAAATTAAAAGAAATTTCATATATACATGCAGAAGGATATGCCGGGGGAGAAATGAAGCACGGGCCCATTGCTCTGACTGATACAAATACCACTGTAGTAGGTATTGTTCCAAAAGACTTTGTTTATGAAAAAATGCTAAGCAATATTGAAGAGGTAAAAGCAAGGCATGCCACCATCTTTGTTATCGCTACGGAAGGCGACACAGAAATACAAAAATACGCAAATTATGTTTTTTATGTCCCATTTTCAATTGAAGAATTATATGGCATCCTGACAATCATACCGCTGCAACTTTTTTCGTATTATATTGCAAAAAATTTAGGAAGAAATGTTGACCAGCCAAGGAATTTAGCAAAAAGTGTAACCGTTGAATAAAAATATGGAAATTTTTGGCATAGGAACAGATATTGTTGAGGTAAAAAGAATAAAAAATGCTATAGAAAAGCACCCTCATTTTTTAGAAAAAATCTATACCCAAAGTGAAATACAATATTGCGAGTCAAAAAATAGCAGTAAATATCAAAGCTATGCGTCCAGGTTTGCTGCAAAAGAAGCAGTTGCCAAAAGTTTATGTCAGGGCCTTGGAAAATATGTTCTTTTCAGCGAAATTGAAATTTTAAACAGTGAAAACGGAAGCCCGTTTGTAGCATTGTACGGGAAGTCACATTTTTACTTTTTAACAAATGGTCTCGCGGATATCAGGATTACACTGTCTTCAACTAAAGACTATTCAGTTGCTTATGCAATTTCATTAAGAAAATAATAAATTGGTATCTTCAGGAAAATAATCTATAAAACATTCCATAAAATAATAACTTCTATAATAAAAAATTATTATGGACTTTTTATTAATAAGATATATAATAATTAAATCTTATATGAATATATGTTCATATGAACGGAGGTAACTAAATAAAATGGATAAGGCTGGTAATTTTGAAAATTGCTCCTGCACAATCATTCATAAAGATATTATAAAAAAAGTAAGCAGGTTAATGCCTGAAGAAGAAAAGCTATATGAGCTGTCTGAATTGTTTAAGATTCTTGGAGACACAACAAGGGTAAAAATCATTTGGGCTTTATTTGAGTCCGAAATGTGTGTTTGTGATATTTCAGCATTGTTTAATATGACCCAGTCTGCAATATCGCACCAGTTAAGGACATTAAAGCAGGCAAGGCTTGTTAAATTCAGAAGAGAAGGAAAGGTTGTTTATTATTCGCTCGATGATGAGCATGTCAAGCTATTGTTTGACTGCGGACTGATACATATTAAAGAAAAATAGTCACAAAATTAATGGAGATATTATGGGTAAAATTTTAGAAAAACAATTTATTCTGGAAAATCTTGACTGTTCAAATTGTGCTGTAAAAATTGAGAATGAAGTCAGGAAGCTTGATATTGTTAAGAAAGCTTCTATTAATTTTGCTGCCAGGAAGCTGACAATTGAAACTTATGAAGAAGAATTTAAAAATGCCGGTGACAAAATAAAGGATATAGTAAAAATGATAGAACCGGATGTTAAAGTATACGAAAAAAACAGGCAAAAAATAAAAACAGAAACTGCCGGTAAGAGTAAAGCAAATATCGGTAAAAGAGTAGGGCTTATTTTGGGAACTCTAATTTTTATTATTGCACTGATATTTAAATTCTCATTAATCGTGGAATTTTGTTTATATTTAATCAGCTATCTGCTCGTTGGAGCTGATGTTGTTTTAAGGGCTTTTAAGAATATTTTCAGAGGAAAGATGCTTGATGAAAGCTTTCTGATGACAATTGCCACTGCTGGAGCTTTTATCATCAAACAATTTCCTGAAGGCACAGCAGTAATGCTTTTTTATAAAATTGGCGAGTATCTGCAGGAGTTAGCAGTTAACCGTTCAAGAAAATCCATTGCCGCACTTATGGATATAAGGCCTGAATATGCAAACTTAAAAGAAGGCAGCGATATTAGAAAAGTATTGCCTGAAGATGTTAACGCAGGAGATATCATAGTAATAAGGCCAGGAGAAAAAGTACCTCTTGATGGTAAAGTTATAAAGGGCAGCTCCCTGGTTGATGTTTCTGCATTAACAGGGGAATCAATGCCAAGGGAGATAAATATCGGCAGTGAAATACTGGGCGGGTTTGTCAACAGAAATGGATTATTAACTGTCAGGGTAACTAAAAAATATAATGACTCTACTGTTTCAAAAATTCTTGAGCTGGTAGAAAATTCCGGAAGTAAAAAAGCGCCAACAGAAAGTTTCATTACCAGGTTTGCATCAATTTATACTCCTGTTGTTGTAGGGCTCGCATTTGCACTGGCATTACTTCCGCCACTGATACTAAAGGATGCTTTATTTTCAACATGGATTTACAGAGCACTGGTTCTTCTGGTAATTTCATGCCCGTGTGCTTTGATGGTTTCAATACCTCTCGGATTTTTCGGTGGGATAGGCGCAGCTTCAAAAAACGGCATATTAATAAAGGGAGGCAATTACCTTGAGGCGCTAAATTATGTTGAAACAGTTGTTTTTGATAAAACCGGCACACTGACAAAAGGGATATTTAAAGTTACAGAAGTAGTTTCAGAAAATAATTTTACCTCTGATGATCTTCTTCTATATGCAGCTTACTGTGAATCATTTTCAAATCATCCGATTGCATCTTCAATTTTGCATGCTTATGGCAAAAAAGTCAGTAAAGAACTTATCAGCGATTTTGAAGAAATACCAGGATATGGATCAAAAATACAGTTTAATAATAAAACAATAATTGCAGGCAATTCAAAATTCATGCAAAAACATAAAATCCGGCATTCAAAAGTAGTTACAGCTGGTTCTGTAGTATATGTTGCAGTTGATTATCTATATGCCGGTTATCTGATTGTTTCAGATGAAATAAAAAATGATTCCAAAGAAGCGATAAAACAATTAAAGTATAACGGTGTAAAAAAAATATTTATGCTGACGGGTGATAATGCGCAGGTCGGAAAAATGATTGGGAATGAACTTGGAATTGATGAGGTATATTCTGAACTTCTTCCTGATCAGAAAGTTGAAGTGTTTGAATATCTAAAAAAACAAAAATCTCCAAAGAGTAAGATTATATTTGTAGGAGATGGGATTAATGATGCACCGGTACTTGCAAGAGCTGATATTGGAGTTGCGATGGGTGGTTTGGGTTCAGATGCAGCAATTGAATCTGCTGATGTGGTTATAATGACTGATGAGCCATTAAAGCTTGTTAGTGCTATTAAAATAGCAAAAAGGACAAAGAAAATTATCTGGCAAAATATTATTCTGGCATTAGGCATAAAAATAATAGTATTATCTTTGGGAGTACTGGGGATTGCTTCAATGTGGGAAGCTGTTGTTGCTGATGTGGGGGTAACAATACTTGCTGTTTTAAATGCTATAAGAGTGCTAAGGGTAAAAAATATATAAAAAACGCATACCCGAAACCCGTGCCTGATGTTTTTTGAGTTGTTAAAAAAATTATTAATAATTTGCGTTTTCATTTAAAACTATTTAAAAATTTTTAATATGAATTATGATAAAATGTTTTAAATATAACTAAATAAGAAGTCTCAATAATAATTACCTGTGTGACTTTAAGCGTAATTTAAGATTATAAAAAAAATATCAGGAAAGACATACATATGGATTCATTTAACAGGCAAAATCTGACTGCTATTATTAAAGGAAGCCATGTATCTGAAATAGACAGAAAGTGCTTAAGTTCAGGAATTGATTCAAAATGGCTTATGAATAATGCAGGAACTAAAGTTTCTGATTATATTGCTGCGTATTTTGGAGCACCAACTGAAAATGAAGGCCCTTTTGTTATAGATGATATTGAAATGAAAAAATATCCATTAAACAAATCAAACAAATGTGAAATCAAAGGCACTGTTGTATGCGGCGGGGGCAGTAACGGTGGAGATGGTTTTGTCTGTGCAATAAATCTGTTAAAACAAAATTATATTATTAATTTATATTGCCTTATACCTGTCGATAAATTAACAAAAGATAGTGCTTTTTATTTTAGTGAGCTCAAACAACTAAAAGATGAAGCAAAATTACAAAATTTAAATATTTACTTTATTTCTGAAGATTTTGAAAAGGATATTAGAATTTTTAAAGAAAATTTAAAAAACAGCCGCTTTGTTGTTGATGCAATATTTGGAACAGGACTTCATGAAAATGAGATCCGTGGTTTTGCAAAAGAAATTATCGGATTTATTAATGAAGCTAAAGAAAACAATAAAAATTTAAAGATATTTGCTGTAGATATTCCTTCAGGCATTGACTCTGATAATGGGAAAGTGCTTGGTACAGCTATAAGCGCTGATTTTACTATCACTTTTGGAGCAAAAAAATTAGGAATTGTGAGTTATCCTGGTGTTTATCATGCAGGAAAGATTGAAGTTGCAGATATCGGGATACCCCAAAAATTGTATGAAGAATATGAAAATATTTATGAAGCAAATTTTGAGTGGGTTGCAGATAAGATTCCAAAAAGAACACCTCAATCCTATAAGCATAGTGTCGGAAAACTTTTAGTAATTGCAGGTTCCCTGGGCTTTACAGGTGCTGCCGCCATGGCGTGCGAAGCGGCAATGAGGGCAGGAGCAGGGATTGTTACGCTTGTTTGTCCGTGGGAGCTTAACTTTATTTTTGAAGTAAAACTTACAGAAGTCATGACCCTTCCTGTTGAGCAGACCGAAGAAGGTTCACTGCATTTTAATGCTTTCAGCGAAATTTTAGCAGAAAGCGAAAGATATGATGCACTTGCAATCGGGCCCGGAGTATCACGAAATCCAAGCACTGTAAGGCTGATAAGAGAGATATTAAAGAAAATAAAAAAACCTACAGTCCTGGATGCAGACGGGCTTAAAGCATTGGCAGGTCCAATGGATACGGAAGATGATGAATTGTATAATTTAAAGCATGTCATAATTACTCCCCATCCCGGGGAACTTGCGTCAATTCTTTCCCGGGTAAATATCGGATCAGAAAACAGGCTGGAAGCAAATATGGAGGCTTCAAAGAAATTTAATGCAGTTTCTTTATTAAAGGGTTCCGGTACAATTATAACTAATATGGAAGGTGTTAATTTTATAAACCCAACTGGTGATTTTGCGCTTGCTACTGCAGGCACCGGAGATATCTTAACCGGAATAATAGGCTCGCTTTTATGTCAGGGAATGAATTTGACAGACGCAGCTGTCTGTGGAGCATACATACATGGGCTTTCTTCTGATATTATAAGTAAAAAAACAGGAAAAGCTTCTCTTATCGCAACAGATTTGCTGGAAGGCATTAAACATGTTTTTCTGGAAATAGAAAAACTAAAGTATTAAAATAACCTAATTTAAGTTAAAGGAGAGCGAAATGACGGATCTTTTAGCAAAAGATATAATGACTAAAAAGGTAATTACAATAAATCAGGATGCTTCTATTGAAGAGCTTTCAGGTCTTCTTTTGGATAATAATATCAGCGGTGTTCCTGTAGTTGATAATGATGGGAAAATGATCGGGATAGCAACCGAAGGAGATATTATAGTCAAAGACACAGACTTGCATTTCCCAAGATATTTTAAGCTTCTGGACAGTATTATTTATCTTGAGAGCCTTACAAAATTTAAAAACAGCTTAAAAAAGCATCTTGCAATCAAAGTTTCTGAAATAATGACTTCTGATATTATTTCATGTTCACCCGAAACACCGGTTGATGATATTGCCAATACGATGGTTGAAAATAAAATAAACCGGATACCTGTATTATCAGCAGATGGAAAACCTGCAGGTATTATCACCAGAGCTGATATTATAAAATCAATGGTCAGGGGAAAATAAGCGGTATTATTAAAGAAGTTTTTAAAGTAAGAATAATTTTTTATAAGAAACATATAAAAGTATAATCATAGAAAGAATTTGTATGCAAAATTCCAGCCAGATATATTCACCTGAAAACAGATTTGCATGGATAGAAATAAATCTTGAAAATCTTTCACATAATTTTGAACTGATAAAAGGCTATATAGACAATCTTAAAGCCTCGCCTGTAAACTTAAAACCTAAAATAATGGCTGTTGTGAAAGCAAATGCTTACGGGCACGGATTAATAGAGATTTCCAGACAAGCAATTGAGTCCGGCGCTTCCTGGCTGGGCGTTGCATTAGTCCAGGAAGGATTGCGATTAAGGAATGGAGGAATAAAAGCTCCAATATTATGTCTTGGCTCCCACGCTCCCCAAAAAATAAAAGATGCTCTAAGTAATGATATAACCTTATCTGTTACGTCGCTTGAAAGTGCAAAACTTATTTCTGATTTATGCCAGGAGTTAAACATGGAAGCAAAAGTCCATATCAAGATTGATACAGGCATGAACAGGATAGGTATTAACCATAGAAATGCTATTCAGAGCATTATTCTGATAAAAAAAATGCCAAATATTAAAATTGATGGAGTTTTTACCCATTTTGCGTGTGCATCAAAAAAAGAAGACTCCTATACCTTGATGCAATGGGAAATATTTAACAAAATAATGTCGGAATTAAAAATTGTCTGCCCTGATATTACAACTTACCATTGCGCCAATAGTGCTGCATTTGCAAGATATCCATACATGCACCTCGATATTGTAAGGCTTGGTATAATAATTTATGGAATAAACCCATTCAATAATGATTACAGGGAGTTTTGCAGCAAAGATACTGACAAATTTATAGAAAACGTTAAACCGATATTAAGCCTTAAAGCAAAGATATCATTTATAAAAAAGGTTGCGCAAGGAGAAAATATTTCTTATTGCGGAACCTATACAACTAAAAGGGATAGCATAATAGCGACAATCCCGGTAGGATATGCTGACGGATACTCGCGGAATTTCTCAAATAAGTCAAGCGTAATATTTAACGGCTGTTTTGCTCCGATTGCAGGTAATGTAACAATGGATCAGTTAATGATAGATCTGACAGATTGCAGGGATGCTAAAAATGCAAAAATAGGTGATGAGGTAATCCTTATAGGCGGGAGCGGTGGGAAAGTTTTAACGGCAAGCGAACTTGCAGATTTAATAGGCACAATAAATTATGAGATCGTGTGCATGATTGGAGACAGAATTCCAAGGCTTTATGTCTGATTTTTTATAAAGCTTTCTATGTAAATTTTGAATTTTTATTATTAATAATAATTAATTTTTTTTGTTAAGAGATTTTTACTTGTTTGATTTTTTAAAATTTTTATTATTTTTTTAATTAAGGGAGGAATTTAAATGAAAGTAGTTGCTTTTAATGGGAGTCCCAGAAAAAACGGAAACACTTTTATGGCGCTTAATATAATTTTAGATGAATTAAAAAATGAAGACATCCAGACGGAATTATTCCAAATTGGAAGCGAGCAGATCACAGGGTGCGATGCCTGTTTGATATGTAAGAAAACCGGAGACGGTTTTTGCGCTATTGACAGTGATATTGTAAATAAAGCCTTAACAAGCATTTATGAATCAGAGGGCTTTATTATAGGTTCCCCAACTTATTTTGGATCATTAACGCCACAGACAAAAGCTTTTATTGACAGGGTCGGGTATTGTGCAAGAGCAGGCGGCAGCAAACTTAAAAGGAAAGTTGCAGCCGGAATTGCTATTGCAAGAAGAGCCGGTTCAGTAGATGTATGCAATGAGATAAATAACCTGTTTTTTTTAAATCAATGCATACTTCCAACTTCGACTTACTGGAATATAGGTGCTGCAAATGCAAAAGGTGAAATTATGGAAGATAAAGAGGGAGTAGATACTTTTAAGACTTTGGGGCAAAATATGGCATGGCTTCTAAAAAAGCTGTATGCTTAGCTACAATTTTATATTTAAAATAATAGATAATGTTAAATAGTTAAAATAATAGTTATCAGGAGAATTAAATTGAGAAATAAAGGAATTTTAAGCATTATTTTAGTAATTTGCCTGGCTCTTCCGGTTGCTTTTTTAGCGCTTTCAACAGGATGTGCTCAAAGAGGAATAGTTGAACCCGATTATTCAGCGGCTCAACAGGATGTGCTCAAAGAGGAATAGTTGAACCCGATTATTCAGCGGCGGTTGTAGAAAAATTTTTAATTGGGTTTGATAAAAATGATTATGATTCCGTATCTACATATTTAAGTGAAGAGTTTAAGGATCTTGTAAAACAATTCAAAGTCCCCGGGACTACTGATAAGACATATGCAACTGCAAGTGAGGCTTTTTCCATAATGACTGCACTTAGGGATCAAAACAAAAATATTTTAAAAGATGCGGATGGAAAACCTATGCATATGAAAGATAAAATAGGTCAGTATCAGGCAGGTACCTTAAAATTTGACAGGACTTTAACAGAGAAAGGTTATACCAACGTATTTTATAAGGCAAAATATTCAAATGAGCTAAGTGGAGATGTAACAATTCAGATTGTATTTAAGAATGAAAACGGGGAAATGCTTATATCAGGTTTCTGGTTCAGCTCAAATACTTTAAAGAAGTAAAAACAAAATTAG
>JAPLCN010000080.1 GCA_026392215.1 Actinomycetota bacterium
GACAGGATCATTGTTGGAGAAGTAAGGGATTCAATGGCGGCCTATCAGATGCTGCAAGCTTTAAATACAGGGCACAATGGGAGCTTTAGCACAATACATGCTGATTCTTCACTGGACGCACTCTTAAGGCTTGAAACATTGACAATGGAATATAAGCCTAATCTAAGCAGCGAAGTAATAAAAAAAATCATTTCCAGATCAATAGATTTAATTATTTTTTTAGAAAACAAGCTGGATGAAGATTCTAATATTTTAAAAAGAACAATAAAAGAAATAGCTATTTTGGAAAAAGAGTTAAGTGAAAGGGGTGACTTCAGATTAACATACCTTTAACAATTGCAACTTTCTTTTCTTTTGGTTTAATATACCTGTTTATTTTTTTAATTATTTTCTATTCAAATAAGCGCAAAATAATTTTTAATAAGTTAATAAGAAATGAAGAACAGGCAATTGGAAAAAAAGAAAAAAGAAATTTATCATATATTATTTATTACTTATATAAAAAAACCAATCTCCCTCTTTCTTTCGGAGAATTTACAGTCATATTTTTTATGATATTTTCCATTGAAGTATTAGTTTGTTTATATTTTTCTGTCCCGATTTTTATATTGGTGTTCATATTTTTTACCAGCATTCTGATATTTTACATTATCATCAATTCCATTATTTCATATATCAGGCAAAAAAAAGAAAACCAGCTGGAGACATTCTTAATTGATCTGGTTGGCAACCTTTACGGTAATCCGAATATATTGGTTTCAATCAGAAAATCCATTGAAAAAACAAATTCCCCGCTAAAAAGTGATTTGCAGATTATATTAGATGATTGCGCTAAGGGCATACTTCTTAAAGATGCTTTAAAAAATATGATTAACAGAAACAAAAGCAATTTAATTGAAATTGTACTTATGGGAATAATTGCAGCAAATGAAAAGGGCGTTGATTTAGTAACGTTTTTAAATTACCAGATTGAGTATTTGAGAGAAAAAAAATCACTTAATAATTATATAAAAATACTAAGCACAGGCCCAAAATATACATCTTATTTTATTATGATTATTCCGTTAATTTCTATATTTGCAGTTCTTCTGCTTAACAGGAATTTTATTAGTCTTTATATTGAGGGCATAGGCCTGATTGTAATAATTTACAGCGTAGCAAGTTACATTATAGGTTTCTTGCTGATAAATAAAATTATAAATAATTTAAATAAGAGCATGTTATCAACATGAAAATTATAGAAATATTGCTATCAATATTAACAGCTTCATTCTTTCTGGCTGCTTTTCTCAGCTTTAAAAAAAACAGCTTTGAGTCATTTTTATTTAGTTCAAGGTTTATTAAAAAATTGAATATATCAGGCAAAAGCAAAATATTTAGTGATTTAAACATTGAGTTTTATCTGGACAATTATAAAAACATAAAAATTTTTAATTTTAAGATTGATAGCATTGAAAAACTTATAATTCTTAAATTATTTTTCAGCTTTACTTCTTTTATTTTAATAAATTTTACAGGTATTGCCTTTCAAAAAAACTTTATAATCATTTCCTTAATCGGTGCTTTGATATTTTATTTGCTACCTTCTGAAGTGCTGAAAAACAAAATAAACAATATAAAAAATAAGGTAATAATTGAGTTGCCTGATTTTATTGACGTTTTATTTTCTCTCATAAATGCAGGGCTGGGCCTTGACGAATCTACTAAATATTTTGCCGGAAATTATAAAGGAGAAATTAAAAATTTACTTCAGATATTCAGAATAAAGCAACTTGAAGGATATAGCAAAAAGGAAGCATATGAACATATAGGAAAGTTATCTTTTTGCGAAGAATTTAACAGGATAGTAAAAATCCTGGCTCAATCTGAAATAGTAGGGAACCCGATAAAAGAAGTCTTGCGAAATTTTGCAGTAGAGATAAGAAATAACCAGAAGGATCAGTTAAAAATAAGGGCTGAAAAACTGGAAAGCAACCTTATATTTATTATTTTTATATTTATCTTTATACCGATGCTTCTTATTTTTCTGGTGCCTGTATTCCCGCAAATCAAGTTGATGTTTTAGTTTGGTTTTAAATACCGGTTTTTGTTTTTAAAAATTTCAGAAATATTATTTTTAAGGTTTAAGAGCCTATCAAGAATAAGTTTATCATTATTTTATTTTTAATAAAAAAATAAAGGAGGCAAAGATGGAAAAGCTAAGAAAATTATTTATTAAATTTTATTTTGTCCAGAAAGGCTCAACACTTATTGAAATAGCTTTGTATATAGCCCTGGTTGTCATTGTTTGTGTTGTAGTTATTACAGCATTGGGTGACAAGCTGCAGGGTGTTTTTCAAAAAATAGTAGACAGCCTGTAAGAAAAATTCTGGTACAGGTTAAAAAAATGTTTAAAAAATTCCCAAGTAGCAAAAATATCATCAACAGCAGCAAGGGCAGTGCATTATTAGAATTTGCACTCATAGCTCCGGTACTATTTATGTTGTTTGCCGGAATAATTCAGTTTGGTTTTATAATCAATGCCAAAGTCGTTGTTAATTCTGCTTCATTTGAAGGAGCAAGAGCAGCAACAATGTCTGATGAGCCGGAAGCAAGCGCAGCTCAAGCAGTTTTAAATTATGCATCTTCGTCAATGCCCGGATGGAACTTCAGTGGCAGGCTTGATATAGAAACTTATGCTGCGGGAAGCAGTCCCGGAGATGAAGTTACTGTAAAAGTAACATACCATGTACCGAATTTTTTCAATAAAATAATCCCTCTTCCGGCCAGCGATCAGATAAGCATTTGCGGTGAAAGCACAATGCAGATTGAAGAAAAAGAATAATCAAACATAAGTGTAAGAAAAGTTTAATGTAAATTTTTTTTGAAATTAATTACTAATTATTAATATTAAATTAGTATATTAAAATACTATAATAATTTAAGGAAAGAAGTATGAGAATAGTTAAAATTTTTTTATTTATCTTGCTCTTTCTTGTTATTACAGTTTCCCTTGCTTTTGTTTTTATCAGATATCAGGAGTTAAGAAAGTATAGTACGATCGACAGCAAGGACGCTGCAATAGCAAAGGAATTGTTAAGTAGAGTAAAAGATTTAAAAGACATAAATGAGCCTGTAGGAATAATGGATGAATTTGGGAACTTGCTGGATATAACTGATGCCACGACTATTGAAAGCAATGGGAAAGTTACAGAAGTTACTAAATATGAGATTTTCAAAGATAAATATGGGGATGATGTGAAGGTAAAATTAAAAAAGCAAATAGAAAAGACTAAAGATGACAAAACTATAGAGAGCTGGATTATTAATGAACCTTATGAAATGCATACCAGATATTTTTCAGGGGAAATTAAGGAAATCAGAAAAAACTCTGTCGTTTTTATGGTTGAATCTGAAAGTGACTTTCAGGAATTTGAGGTGCACGAACATTATTTAATAAATGTTAAGGATTATGAAAAAATATTTAATTTTGATGAATATGATTTAAAAAATGGCAAGGGATTTTTTATACCTCCAGATGGTATTGATATTGGTTTTAAAAAAATGATAAGTACGGATGATTTTAAAAAATATCTTAATAAGAAAATTAGTGTACAGGAAAGCATAACCATCTTTTACAAAAATAGCCCTGAATCAACAACACTAGCTTTTAAAGAATATTATTAAAAAATTAATAAAAATTCAGATATAAATGTATAAAAATAAAATAAAAAGGGTAATTTTTTTAGCCATTTTCGTATTTCTTGTAATTGAATTAATATTTTCAAACAAAATTTTTGCTGAAGAAGAAAAAATATGGATTGATACATCGCACTGGGAAGTTCAAAACACCCATGTTTCTGACGGCTATTGGAAATCCAGTGAAAATAATAGATGGGTAGATACTTCCCATGTAGTAAGCCGGGGTTACTGGTCAAACGATAGTTATCAGGTTTGGGTTGACACATCTCATTGGGAAAATAGCGGATATTGGACTACTGAAAATTATAGTGTATGGGTTAACAGCGGTTACAATAGGGTAAATAATTACAGCGTCTTTGTAAATAGTGGCTATACTTCTTACAACTGGGTAAACTCCGGTTATTGGAGAACCTATTCTTATAATGTGTGGATTTCAAGTGGATATTTTAATATTGAGAAGTCTGGTTATTGGGAAATTGTTGAAGAATATGGCTGGAGCATTAACAGACTATATCCTGTTATAGGTTCTGCAGGCCATGCACAGTGGAGGGTAGTTTATATTTATAGTTGGATTAACACTTCTCATTACGAAACAAGATATTCATCCAGTTGGGTAGATACATCCCACTGGGAAAGCCGATATGTCGATACTTCCCACTGGGAACAAAGACAAAATACCTATTGGGTTGATACCTCTCATTGGGAAACAAGACAGCGATCTGTTTGGAAAGATACCAGCATTTATGTAAGACAAGGGTATTGGGAAACAAAATCGGAAAGCCACTGGATTGATACTTCATACACAGTTAATATACACAGTTAATCAAGGCCATTGGGAAAGTTATACGACTTATAGTTGGGTTGATACCAGCTATAACGAAACTAAAAAAGTGTGGATTACTTCAGGATATTTTGCAAATCCAATGCATGGCCAGGTCATAGTTGAAAAGCAGCCACAATATGTTTTTACAAAATGGCATAAGGATTCCAGTGGTGAAGAAGCTTCCATGTCATTAAAAATTACCTGGAAAATTGACAATAGTGAGGTTGTTCTAGAAGCAGATAAAAGAAAAATAAACAAAATATACATTTATGAGGATGTAGTCAGATATAACGATAAAGGCATAGATAAAATTATATTATTTGATGGCAGTGTTCCGAGTGCTGAAGAAGGAAGCATGGATACTGTTACAAAGTTTGTGTATGCCGGCAGCGAAGAAAGTATTTTGCATGTATATTTATATGCCGAAAATGGAGAAGTAGGGCATATTTCATTTAAAAACCCAATAAACGGTTTTCGTTCAATAAATATTAATTCCGGCGATTCCAGTTTAAGCCCGGATCTGTGGCTTGGAGGTATTACTTATGAGGTTTTCGAATTTTAGTATCTTAAATACTCAAAGATGTCTTAAGAATGGTAACTGTTATTGACACTCTCCACGACTAAAGTCGGGAGATTCTTAAGTGGTTAGCGCCCTCTGTCCGTTTCCGTTTCGGGCAACCCTTAAGTTAGGGGCTGTGTCAGACAGCCCATCCTGAGAAGGATATACAATCTCAGGCAGCGATGCTGTTACCACATCGCAAGATAGTTTTACTTATAAGATTTTATGTATTTCAAGATTTGGAAATAC
>JAPLCN010000099.1 GCA_026392215.1 Actinomycetota bacterium
TTGATAAATGATGAGATTAAACAAATAAAAGTATTTGATGTGAAGGTGAAGGACACTACAGGGTGTGGAGATGTTTACCACGGTGCTTTTCTATTCGGGCTTCTTCGGAAGTGGAACATTGAGGATATAATGACTTTTGCCACAGCGGTATCTTCGATTAAATGCATGCATTATGGCGGAAGGCATGGTATTCCTAATTTTGAAAAAACCATTGAATTTCTTAAGGATTTTGGTATCGATACAAAGAAATTTTGTTAATAATTTAAATATTCCAAGTTCTCCCCTTTTTGTAGAAGCTATTAGAAGACTACCATATTTTTATTATTAGCAAGTTTTTCAGGCTTCTACTGATCTATTTTATATAAAACTTAAGATAAATTAAATTTACCTTGAATTGATAATAAAATAACTATTTATATTCATACCTATTTTTAAAAATAAAAATAATTTATATATTGAAGTTTATCCTTAATTCACTTATCATAACTTTAAATAACAAATTATAACTTTATACAAAATATTTTCTCATGATATTAATTACTACACTTAATCCATGTATTGATAAAACTATTTATATTAAAAAGAACTTTTTTGGAAAAATAATAAGAGCAGAAAAAGTAAAGTCTATTGCCGGCGGAAAAGGTAATAATGTTGCCAGAGTACTCAACGAACTTGGTGTCAAAAATATATCTTTAAATTTTTTTGGTGGATATTATGGAGAAATTATCAAAGAATTATTAGATAAAGATAAAATCAATTATGAATTTGTAAAGATTAAAGACAGTTCCCGCAGCGTCATTACTATACTTGAAGATAATTTTAGGCAGACTGCCTATGTAGAAACAAGCCCCGGCATAAGCACTTTTGAAAAAAAAGAAATGCTGCATTTGTTTAAATGCTGCATTTGTTTGAAAATAACATTATTAAAAACAAAAATGAGATTAAATTAATAATTATTTCAGGAAGCGCACCATTAGGGAACTGCATAGATATATATAAAAAAATGATTAAAATTGCTAAGGATAATGGCATAAAGACTATTTTAGATGCGAGTGGTAGAGCACTTAAATTAGGTATTAATGCGGAACCTTTTATGATAAAACCAAATTTATCTGAATTAGAAGATATTCTTGGTAAGAAGTTTAGCTTTGCGCCAAATAAAGAAAAAGAATTACTGCCCTTATTAAAAGAATTAAGTAAAAAGATTGAAATTATAGTTTTAACATTAGAAAAACAGGGAGCCATAGCTTTCATTAACAATAAAGTTTTTAAGATTACCCCGCCTAAAGTTAAAACAATAAACCCTGTCGGATCAGGTGATGCATTTATTGCCGGTTTTGCATATGGTTTTTATCAGGATATGCCATATGCAGACTGCCTTCGAATCGGAGCTGCTGCCGGAGCTGCAAATGCTGCAATGTGGGATGCATGTTTTTGCAGCAAAGATCAGATTTTTAATTTAATTAACAAAGTCACTATAAAGGAAATAAAACAGACATGTTAGCAGAAGAAAGAAGATTAAAAATAATTGATTTTGCTGAAACCAATGGATCCTGCACTGTTCAAGAGTTAAGTCAAAAATTTGCTGTTACATTGATGACAATAAACAGAGATTTAAGGAAACTGGGAAAAGAGGGAAAGTTAAAAGTAGTAAGAGGTGGAGCAATTGCCAAAAGCAGGAAACTTACAGAAACAAGTTTGTCTCAAAGGATAAATTTTAACTTAGAAGCAAAACTATCAATTGCAGATAAAGCTATAAAGCTGATTGAACCTAATGATTCAATTTTTTTGGACTCTTCTTCGACTTCAATAATATTAGCCAGGAAGTTAAAAGAATTAGATATTGAAAATGTGACTATCATAACTAATTCTACCCAGATATTAAGTGACTTAATTCCCTATGAAAAATTTAATGTTCTTAGCACCGGAGGTACACTACTAAGAAAATTTCATTGTTTTGTTGGACCTCTTGCAGAATTATTAGTATCTCAATTAAGAGTAAATAAGTTTTTCTTTTCAGTAGGTGCTGTTTCCATAAATGGAGAACTAAGCGATACAGATATTCAGGAAGTAAATTTAAAAAAGAAAATGATAGAAGTATCAAATGAGAAAATTTTAATGGTAGAAAGCTATAAATTCAACAAAACAGGTCTTTATAAGATTATTAATATAGAGGAAGTTGACATGATAATCAATGACGGAATGAAAAGCGGGGAGCCTTTTGTTGAAGAAATAAGAAGTAAAGGATTAAAAATAATAATTTAAATGGGGGATTATAATGAATAGCAAGCAGAGAGTTCTAACAGTAATTGAAGGAAAAATTCCAGACAGAGTTCCGCTTTGTGAATTAATTATTGATAAAAGAGTAATTAAAAGCATAAATCCAGATTGGGGTTACGCCGATATTGCAGAGGAGACTGTTGATATGGTTTTAACTAATACCCCTTCTTTATTATACAGAAAAGAAATAATAGATGACGTGAAAGGCATTTTTAAAAATGAATGGGGAATTATAAGGCAGGAAAGTGCACAATCAGTGTCAATGCCTATATCTGGACCAATAAAAAGTAAGGAAGATTTAAAGAATTATAAAATTCCAGATCCAAATGATGATTTCAGATATATAGAACTGAATTCTTTGCTAAATAGATTCAAAGATAAAAAAGCTGTTGGAATGCATCTGCATGATGTTTTTAATTACCCATGTTATTTAAGAGGAATGGAAGAATTTCTGATGGATTTAGTATCAGATAAAGAAATGGTTAAAGGCTTAATTGACATGACACTTGAACATAATATAGTAATTGCAAAAAATGCTATAAAAATGGGAGCTGATTTTATTGTATTAGGTGATGATTACGGGATGACTAAAGGGCCAATGTTTTCTCCAAAAACTTTTGAAGAATTATTACTACCTGGTTTTAGGACAATTGTTTCAGAAATAAAAAAAGCAGGAGGGTTTGTGGTAAAACATTGCTGTGGGAATATTAATAGCCTTTTAGACATGATGGTAGATGCTGGCATAGATGTCATACATCCTCTGGACAAAACTGCAGGTATGGATATTGGTGCAGTGCAGAAAAAATATATGAATAAGATCGTAGTCATGGGTGGAATTGATTGTGGAGATTTATTAACAAATAAGTCAGAGGAAGATGTCATAGAAGAAACCAAAAAGCTGCTTCGGGATGTTTCATCTAAAGGAAGACACATTGTATCTTCAAGCAATACCATACATCCTAAAGTCAAACCTGAAAATTATCTCGCTATGGTAAATACAGTAAAAAAATTTGGCAATTATCCTATATCAATAAATTAAAATTTTAATTATAAATAGTATTTTTAAAGGATAAATATTTAAAAATATCCAAGAATTTCTAAGTCTTAAATAAAAATATCTAACAAAAATAAATTAGAGAAACGGGAGGTTAGATGGAATCATTATTAGAAGAATTTGAATTAAAAAAGAAGAGATTAACCGACTATATGTATAAAAAAAATATAGAGGCAGTTCTTTTAACCAAAAAGTCAAATTACTACTGGTTGATTTGCAGTTGTAGGAACCAGGTTGTGGATTATTCTGAATTGGGCGCATCATCCCTTTTGTTTTACAATGATCGATTGTTTCTTATAACTACAAATATAGAAATCAACAGAATGATGGAAGAAGAAACCAATAAATTTGATTTTATAGAACCAGTTCCTTATAACTGGTATGAAAATGATGATTTTGAGAAAAAGATAGAAAAAATAATAGATTTAAAAAAAATCTTCCAGGATTCACCATTATTAAAATCAGCAAGTTTATTAGATAAAGATTTTGATGAACTAAAGTTTTGTTTAACCAATGGTGAAAAAGACAGATACAGCATCTTGGGTAAAACCACTGCAGAGTGCATGACAGATACTTGTAAATGTGTTGAACAGACAATGAATGAATATGAAGTGCAGGCGCTGCTTTCGGAAAAACTTATTTCAAACGGGATAATGCCATGGATAATTTTAATTGCTTCTGATCAGAGAATATTTAAATACAGACATCCTATACCTACAAATAAAAAAGTAGATAAATATGTCATGGTGGTGGTTGGAGCTTTAAAAGGTGGATTAATAGCTTGTTGTACGCGTTTTTTGTATTTTGGAGAACCCAGCAGGCAGGTTCTTAAAGCAAGGGATATTATCAATAAGATCGATGCTGAGATGATACTTAGTTCCAGACCAGGTATAAGATATTCTGAAATTTTTAAAAAGGAAATTGATAATTTTAATTTATTTGGTTTAAAAGATGAATGGCATAATCATCATCAGGGGGGACCATTGGGCTATGAAGGAAGGTATTTCTTGGTAAATTCTAAAACTGACGAGACAATAAAAAAGAGTAATGCTATAGCGTGGAATCCATCTATGAGTGGATTTAAATCAGAAGACACAATTATAGTAGAAAAAGACAGTAATAAAATCATTACCCTTGATGAAAAATGGCCAATGATAAAAGTGGAAACAGAAATTGGCAGTATTAAACGATCTGATATTTTAATTAAATAATATATTTAAGGAGCGCTTTTATGGATGGTAATAAAAAAATAACCATAGGGTTTGCACCCACCAGAAGGAATGTTTTTAGTGTAGAAGAGGCAGTAAAATATAAAAAGATTATTTTGGATAAAATAAAGAAATATGGCTTTAACATTGTTGATATTGACGACATTAATGAAGATGGTCTTCTGGTAACAGAGAGTGACGCGGAGAGCACGATTAAAAAATTTAAGGACAATGAAGTAGATTGTATTTTTTCTCCACATTGCAATTTCGGTACCGAAAGCGCAGTAGCAATGGTTGCTAAAAAAATAGATAAACCTTTTTTACTTTGGGGTCCAAGAGATGAAGCTCCCTTAAGCGATGGTTCCAGACTCAGAGATACTCAATGTGGTTTATTTGCTACCAGCAAGATACTGCAACGCTTTGGAGTACCGTTTACATATATTATTAATTCCGATATTGAAGATAATGTATTCGAAAGAGGATTTCTTAATTTTTTAAAAGCTGCAAATGTTGTAAAAAGATTTAAGGATTTGAAGATAGGCCAAATAGGTGTAAGGCCCGGAGATTTCTGGACTGTTATGTGTAATGAGGGTGAATTACTTGAAAAATTTGGTATCAGGTTAGTTCCGTTTAATCTTGGAGACATAGTCTCCAAAGTTAAAGATTTAGTAAAAAAACCAAGTAAAGAATTTGAAGAAACACTCAAGGATGTAAAAAACAGGATTGATATTCGTATTAATGACGAAGCATTGAAGAATCTTATTGGTTTAAAGGTAGTAATAAAAGAAATATCAATAGATCAGAACATTCCGGCTTTTGCATTACAATGCTGGACGTCATTACAGGACATGTTGGGTATTATGCCTTGTTTTGCCCATGGATTATTGTTTGATGATAAGATACCAGTAGCTTGTGAAACGGACATTCATGGAGCCATAAGTTCAATAATTACTCAAGCAGCAGCATTTGATGAAAAATCAATTTTCTTTGCAGATCTTACTATCAGGCATCCCGAAGATGATAACTCTGAACTCTTATGGCATTGCGGGCCTTTTCCGTTTTCACTTAAAAAAGAAGACAGTAAAGCATTTGTGAGTAATCACCTGATTTTGGAAGGAGGTTGCCCCGGAACAGGCAATTGGGAAATAAAAGGAGGAGATATATCTTTAGTGAGATTTGATGGTTTTAATGGTAATTACAACTTATTTGTTGGCCATGCAAAAGGTACAACCGGACCTTGGAATTCAGGCACCTATTTATGGATAAAAGTAAATGATTGGAGCAAATGGGAAGAAAAGTTAATATATGGTCCCTATATTCATCATGTTACAGGCGTTCACGATAAAATAGCACCTGTACTATATGAGGCAGTTAAATATATCAAAGGTTTGCAATTGGATACTATAGATCCTACTACCGAAGAAATAAAGGATTGGTTAGCTTGTAGAATATAAATTTAATTTATTAAGGATTGGAAGGCAAAGAATGGCACTGATTTCTTTAAAAGAGATACTAAGTGATGCTAAACAAAAAAAATATGGAGTTTTTGCAACAAATGCTTTTTCTTTTGAAATGGCTGAAGTAATAGTTGAAGCTGCAGAAGAGAAGAATTCTCCTGTAATTCTAATGATGGCTGAAGATTTATTTAAGTTTTTAAATCCTGAGAGGACAGCTTCTGCAATTATATCTATGATTAAAGATGCGAAAGTACCGGTAGTTTTTCATTTAGATCATGGCAATAATTTTGATGTGGCAATGAAATGTATAAGGTGGGGACTTAGTTCGATCATGTTTGATGGATCAAATCTTCCCTTAAAAGAAAATATAAAAATAGTAAAAGAATTGAAAAGGATATCTATCCCTTCAAATATTTCTGTTGAAGCTGAAGTTGGTTATGTGGGGGGTCTTGAAGCCAGAGAAAAAACTGAAGGTCAGGAAGGTATTGATACCAATGATTATACAAAAGTTGAAGATGCGGTAAGATTTGTAAATGAAACTGATGTAGATGCGTTAGCTGTCATTGATACCAATGATTATACAAAAGTTGAAGATGCAGTAAGATTTGTAAATGAAACTGGAGTAGATGCTTTAGCTGTAGCAGTAGGTACTATCCATGGAGTATTCCGGTTTAAGCCTAATTTAGATTTTGACAGGATTAAGGAAATTAAAGACGCTGTAGAAACTCCTCTGGTACTTCATGGCTCCTCCGGTCTTTCTGATGAAGATTTTAAAAAAGCTATCAGTTGTGGTATTACAAAAATAAATTACTTCACAGGTCTCGTAACTGAAGCAGGCAAAAAAGCTAAAGAAATAGCATGCGGAAAAAATGACTTTACTTATATGATGCTAAATAAATCAGTTATGGAAGCAGTGAAAGAAAAAATAAAGAAAAAGATGGATTTATTCGGGAGTACTGGTAAAGCATAAAATTTTGTTTAAGAAAAAGGGATATAAAATGAAGGATAGGAAATCAACAGATGGTTAATATGACACCACGAGAAAGAGCTATATCAGCAATTGAACATAATAATCCAGATAGAGTCCCTCTGGATATGACTATTTGTGAAGAACCATATATGAAATTGCTGGAATATTTTGGTATTGATAAATCAAATATTTTAGGGGGAGATAAATGGGGTGAAATTCTAACGATACCTGAGCTGGCAAAAGCTCTTGGAATTGATTTTTTATATATAAAATCAAAAAAACCGCAAAACCATAATCAAAGTAAAAATATTTCAGCAGATCTGTCAACCGATGAGTGGGGCGTAGTAAGAAAAAAAGTTCAATTAAGAGATGGAAGCTATTATTGGAATATTGTACATCACCCATTAAAAGAATCCAGAATTGAAGACCTCATAGATTTTCCATGGCCAAACCCCGATGATGAACAAGTGTGTGAAGACCTACCTTCTGAAGCAAAGCATTTATACAAGAATACAGATCTATGTTTAATCGGCCGTTTTGGAAGCAGTATTTTTGAGACTGCCTGGTATATGAGAGGTTTTGAACAATTTTTAATGGATTTGATGATAAATCAGGATTTTGCAAAAGTTTTAATGGAAAAAATATGTTCCATTCAAATGAGAATAGATGAACGATGTTTAGAATTGGCGGGGAAATATATCCAGATATTAAAACTTGCAGGGGATGATCTTGGAGGTCAAGAGGGCCCTTTAATTTCCCCGGAAATTTTCAGACAAATGATTAAGCCGATTTTATGCAAGCGTTGGGAAGTAATAAAGAGCAAGTTCAGAAAAATTAACCCAAAAGGTTATGTGATGTTTCATTCCTGTGGAAATATTTATCCAATAATTCCTGATTTTATAGAATGCGGTCTTGATATTTTAGATCCGATTCAAAAGGTAAAGGGAATGGAAATTGAAAAGCTGAAAGCTGAATTTGGTAATAAATTAACTTTTCATGGAGCAATAGATACCCAATACCTGTTACCCAATGGAAGTCCTGCCGAAGTAAGAAGTGAAGTAAAACGGATTATAAGTATTTTAGGCAAGAATGGTGGATATATTGCTGCACCTGTGCACAATTTGCAGGCAGATGTGCCAGTTGAAAACATAATAGCATTATCAGATGCAGTGAGAGAATCTGGGAATGGAAATTATTAAATCTTACGGCTGTTACCTGCTCCTAATTTTCTATTTTTAATATTTGTAATACATAATCGTGGTGTGTATGCATGCTTTATACCTGGGAGATCCAAAAGACATTCTATAAAATGCTGGTTGCTTTACAGGAATATTTTGGTTTGAATAATCTATTTAAATAATTCTAAATTATAAAATCAATTAGCTATAATATTCACATCTGCAACCTGGCCTGTAAATACCCAGCCGAATCCGTATACCCTTATTTCCTTTATTCTGGCAGGCCTGTCATTAAGTTCCAAAAGATTGGGGCTTATATACCAGAACCATTTCTCTTTAGTCACAAGGCTGTAATGCAGTTTATCGTAATAAATTATATTTGAATAAAAGAAGCTGTGATACCATTCCTTTTCCTTATTATCTGCAGTTATATATTTTATCCGCACCTGTTCTGCACCTTCAGGAAAATAACTTGGATCCACGTTTGCTCTTTCATTATAAAAATTATTAATTGCTAAGTAAGAGCATAATGTAAAGCGGCCAATTTAATTATCCAGCCAGTTTGCTGTATGGTATAAGAATCCGGTATGTTTTTATTATTTTGTCATTAAAACTGCTTAATACTTGAGGTTTTCTGATATTACCGGGTAGTGAATTACTATTTTTGATTACTGCTTATTTTTTGATCTTGAGGTATCGATATATTTCTTCACTACTTTCACTGCAATGCTGCCTCCAGGAAATAACAGACTTACAATATCGGCACCAACATCAAAAAGGAAGTTCTGGTCAAGGACCTTACCAAGGTACTCTCGAAATACCCTGTTTCCGCTTTTGACAGATCCTGTCAGCGAATCTACCTCGACAATTGCTTCTTTTCCTTTTGATTTCCATCTGTACTGGAAGGCATAAACCGGCCGGTAATACAGATCTACCAAAGGTACATTTATGGTTTCTTCTTTGATCTTATCTGCCTGGATTCCCTTTATCAATTTAGAAAGCATGTCTCTTATAATTGCAGAAGCACGAATTTGCGGCGGTACAAGAATGGAATCCCTGTCGATCATATCTTTGAGTTCTCCTGAAACCAGGCCTGATGAAAAAGTGAGGTAATTCACAAAATCCGGCTGGTTTGCGCCGGAAATACCATCGAGGTATGCTTCATTTTCTTCTTCCTGCATGCAATGCTCGGTAACAGGGACATTAATCCGATTTTTAACTGCTTCAAACTGCCCGGTAAGGAAAGTGATTGATTTGACTTCCGGTCCATGTGTTTGAAACTGGTAATCAGCAATACGGTCATATTCATACCTTGCATATGCTTTCACATGCCAGAATGGCTGGTAACGGTGCTCGCGATAAACCAGTTCAAAGTCATCATCTTTAGGGTGGCTTAAAAAACTGCCGACTTTGCTCATGGTGCCAAAAGCCACCATTTTCTTTTCCCATGCTTTTACTTCAGCATACTGAGGAGTCAGCTGGTCAGAAAATAAAAAAATCTGCTGGTCTGCTATTAAGATTTCCATTTTGCTTTAATTTACCTGTTTTGTCGAATCAGCATATTCCGGATAAATATGCCAGGCAATTAATATTTTTAATGATTATTACGCTTATAATATATAATACAAGGTTTACCGTAGAAATTAAAATTTTTTTATTTTTTTTAAATTGAGGTGAAACCGCTTATTAAATACAATATTTTATAAATCTGCCATTGCTTCCTGCATAATTTTACTTTTTCTTGAAACATGGAACGAATTTATCTTTGCTCTGGTATTTTCATCATCTTCTTTTAGCTGCAAAAATATTATGTTCTTAATTTTTATAATTTGGATTTTTTGGCAATTATGCATCAGAAACTGGTTGATATTTAAAATAATTATTAATTTAAATCCAGTTTAGTTTTTAAATAAGCGAATTTGCCTCTGCTCACAATATTATCATGCTCAAGTCTCCCAACAACTATTCCCGGGGAAATTGAGTTTTTATTTGCAAGTTCCAAAATAGATTTTTCAGTTATCAAAGAGATGGATTTAATAAACTTATTATAGGAGGTTTTGGAAATTAAGGTATTTGCGGCAAAATAATCTGCTTCAAGCTCAAATCTATTTTTTTGCTCATCATCTTCTAAAAATATTTCCTTTTTACCATGCAATATTGCATGGCTTAATTCATGAAAAAATGAAAACCAGAAAATATCTGTGTACTTATATCTATTGCTTAATTGGATAATAACAGTTTTTGAATCAAGCCAATAAACCACTCCATTTATTCTGGTTTTGGGAAGATATGGTAGCACAACTAATGCGATACCGCATTTTGAACATATTGCTTCTAGCTCTGATAAAAAATCATTTTGGTCCAATAGCGTTAATTGCTTCAATCTGTTTAAACAATTTTTGATTTTATCTTTTTCAAAAGAAGACAGCTCCTTTCCAATAGCTTCTTTTCTTCCTTTCTCTATCCAGGCAGAAATGGCATATTTGGAATAGGGCTGCTTATTACTAATTCTAAAAATAGCACTGTGAACTTGTGGTATTAAGTCCAGGGATGCAATATTAAAATAGTCTCTGAAATTTATGACCTTTTCTCTTATTGTTTTTGCTTCAGGTATCCACTTCAATTTAACCATATCATCATATGGAATTTCTTTTGCAATGGCTTCTTCTTTTTTAGTATTTCTTTCAGCTTCTATTTTTGCTTTTATTTCCTGATAATTATTTTCAATGTTAATCCAGAAACTGGCAGGAATATTTAATACCTTTTCAAACTTAAACGCCGTTGATGGTAGAATTGGAGCAATACCTTTTATTATCTGATTTATAGTTTTTTTTGACATCCCAGTTCTGGTTGAAAGTTCTAATTGAGACATATGTAGAGATCGCAAAATCTCTGACAATGTATCCCCAGGTGGTATAGCAATATCGGGCTTATAATTATTTACTTTATCAATCATGGTAATCCTTCACTTCTAGAATTTTAATTGTTGTTATCTGCTTATAATATTCTAAATCTGAAAGCTTGCAGTTAAATTTATCTTCATCTATTTCAGACATAAAAATTAACCTAAAAGGCTGAATTAAATTAACGGCATATTGTCCTTTTCTATTTCCTTTAAGTTCGTGAAATCCAGTTTGAGGTAATTTAATAAAAATTGCTAAATTTTCAGTAGCATTAAGTTCATTCAATCTTTGTATTAGTTTTTTCGCATTTTTTCCACCAAATTTTATGGTGGCAGATTTAAAGTTAGAGCAAATTTCCTTTAATTTTTTATTTTTAAAAACAATATACAATGTTTATTATTAATTGTCAATTTAATTTACTTGAAAGGTAAATTAAATATCTTTCCTATATTAATATTATTATTATATATTAGTTTGTATGAAATATAAACTGGATAAACTGAAATTATTTTTAAGGTTAATTAAAAGATACCATCTTATTACTGCTTTTCCTGAAAAAGTTATGAGATTATAGTGTTAATGCAAATAGAATTACTCGGAGTTTTATTAAATCTGTTTTTTATTCTTCCAGAATATCTTTTTCTGTATTTTTTATACTTGGGAGACCCAAAAGCAAGTTATTATACATATAAACTAAAATTGCTTTAAGGATATATTTAAAGTTGTAATAAGATTAATATAAAAAATTATATAAAATACTTTTTGAAAAATATTTTATATATTCACTTTTATGGATGATTTCTTTAATTTATTTTTTGGGAATAGTACTATATTATTTCCAGTCATTGTTGCAGATTTTACCAATATTCCTTCAAACCCTAATTCATAAGAAGTTCTAGCTAAACTATTTGGTAATCTAATTTCATCTGATCTATATATGCTTCCTGTTAAAAGTTCATCTTCGGTTATTTCTAGCATTTTCAAATTTTCTTCAGAAGTTAAATCAAGTATTAGAGAAAAATTTATTTCTAATTCAAATATATTAAATATATTTTCAATTATTATTTCATCTTCAACTTTTCTTTTTAATTCTTCAATGCAAACTTTTTTACTATCACAAAGATATAGAGCATTAAATTCACTCTTTATGTGCCATCTACCAGATACTTTTTCATTACCTTTTGTGGAAAGAGGGTCATCGTATTGCTTAGCAATTGCTCTATAACAGGTGCATCTAAGTCCCCTGGGATTAATATTTTGAAGCTTTTTCTTAAAGTCTTTATCCAATTGTTAGCGGATCATTAACTAGCTATACCTAATTTAAAACCATTTAATAGATCGATTATTTCTTCAACACCTTCTTCTACACTTTGTGCTGAAATAATTTGCTTAATAGGTGTTCTGCCATTTAGGGATTTATTAGGCTTATTCAACCATATTGATATTTTATTCTGTGTTCCAAAAATATCCAATAAGATTTTGCATAGCTCCTCAATTCTATCCAACACAATTCGCGATTGGGTATTTAGCTTAACGGTTTTTGTTTCCCAGCGAATTATATTACGCTCACTCACACCTGATATTTGCGCGAATACTCTTTGAGTGCAACCCATTATATTTCTTAATTCTTTTATATCTTTTTCTTTTTTAAGTGTAGGTGTAAACATTCTAAACCCTTTAAATAATAAATAATGTCATGACATTATTTTAGTGTTTAAACTTGTTAATGTCAAATATTTTATAAATATTTTGCAACAAATTCAGAAATTTCCATAACTTCGATATTTCCTGTTTTGCATAATTTAAGATTTCTTTTTGCAATTGCCGATAATGTAATTATAACCTGTGCATTAATTCTTTCTGCTTCCCTGCAAATTTTCTGCCCTAACTTTTCTCCAAATGGAAAAATTCCCTCGTTATAAATAAGTGCAGCTTCTCCGGTTGCAAAAGCTTCTTTTTTACTTAGCAAAGGTTCAACTGATTTTGATCCGGTTATACTAAAAATAATATTTCTTGGCTCATCAAAGATATTATTCATTTTTCCCAAATATTCTGAATCTGCAAGCATAACTGTTTTATCAGATTTTTTAAGTATTAAAGCTTTCTTTTTAATCTGTTCGTTTAAAAATTGAGAAATATGCATAATTTCTATTTTAGAGCTTATATCAAATCCCCAGTCAGGATAATCATTTTTAATGCAATCAAAGGTAAGAGGATCAGAAATAATAAGTTTTTTACAACCAGAATTTAATATTTTTTTATAAAGTATTTCAGCTTTTTTCTTAGCATCTTCTTTATAACCAAGAAGAGATAATACTTTTCCGCAATGTGTTTCTTCATCCAAAATAGAAAAATTTAATTTTAAAAAATTTAATATATCAACAACTGCTTCTGCAATCTCATAATTTATAAAATTTATGTCCTGTCCCATAAGATAAAGAACGTTCGGCTTATCATTTTTGACTGGACTTTTAAAATTTGAAATATTATTGAATGATTTTTCTTTTCCAATAAAATAAGAATTGTCATTTTTAATTATTGATTCCCGCATTTTACGGGCTACTTCAGGTTCCATACCTTCATTTACAATATCCTGTTTAGCAGACTTTATAAGCAACGGAAGATTAAAATTACCTTCACATCCAGCCCAACAACTTCCGCAAAGTGTACAATTATATATGGAATTTACATAATCCTTATTATATTTTTCACCTTTATAAATATTGTAAATTATCAGGGCTCTTCCTCTTGGAAAGTCTGATTCATGATTTGTAAGCAGTCCGGAAGTACATAAATGTCTGCACATCGGACAGAATCTGCATGCTTTTAATATTGAATAATTTTTTTCTATTTCCATCTTCACCTCAATTATCTTTCATCTTAAATATTTTTATCTTAAATATTTTTATCTTAAATATGTCCCATCTAAAATAAAATTTTTATTAAAAAATATTAATTAAAACCCAAGCCCCATCTTACCGGGATTCATTATATTATTTGGATCCAGTTCTTTTTTAAGATTTTTAAGCAATGCAAATGAATTTTTATACTGCTCTTTCATCAGTCTTCCTAATTTTAATCCAATTCCATGGTGCTCATTTAAAACACCGTTTTCTTTTAAAGCAGCTCTTAAAACAGCATCCCATATGCTGTTATACAACTCCAGCGCTTCACCCGGATCCACTGGGGGATTGTCTATAATAAATCTTGCATAAAGCATGCACCCCCAATTAAACCAGTGACTGAAATGCCCAATAAATCGCGCAACCGGAAAATTATCATTAACTGCCTTTTTCATGGCAAGATATACTCTTTCTATATCCCTGTAAGATGCAACTGTATCACATGTTCCAAAAGCCTGAGGCAATGCAAAAACATAAGGTGGAAAGAAAAATTTATACCTGCTAAGCCACCATTCTTCACCCATTTCTGTTCCTAAATTTTCTCCACCCATATCTTCTGCAATTTTTTTTGCATACTCATGAGAAAGGTTAACTATTTTTTCATTTCCGTCAAATGCATAAACAAAATAAGCACCTTCTCTGTCAATACCTAAAACTCTTTTTATAAGACTTTTTGTTTCTTCTTCATCATAAAGCCTTATAACACAAGGGCTTAATCCTTCATGCATAATTTTTCTCCCAGTTTCAAGCCCGCTTGTTAAATCTTTAAAAAGAAAAGCCTGAAATCTTCTTACTTCAGGAATCTTATGAATAACAAGTTTTACTTTTGTAATAATTCCAAGAGTTCCTTCCGAACCGATAAAGAACCAGTTTAAATCAAGTCCGCTTGCAGTTTTTGGAACAGGTAAAGTTTTAATTATTTCTCCACTTGGCAATACTACTTCTTCCATAGAAACTATCATATCTTCAATTTTACCGTATTTTGTTGATAAAACGCCTGTTCCTCTATGTGCAATGAATCCACCAAGAGTTGAACAGTAAATTGAAGCCGGGATATGCATTGTTGAAACACCCTGCTTTTGAAGTTCCCATTCAAGATGCTGCATAATAATACCCGCCTCAACTTCAACTGTCATTGAAACCAAATCAACATCAATAACTTTATTTAACTTTTTCATATCCATTACAATTCCGTTACATACAGGTAGAGCACCGCCTTGTGAACCTGCGCCTCCACCCCAGACAGTAACAGGAATTTTATACTCATTTGCAATTACCATGATTTTTGAAATTTCCTCTGCAGACTCGGGGAAAACAATAAAATCAGGCTGAATACCTGATGTTCCTCTGTCATGCCATAATTCAGAAATCCAGTAATAATCCACTGAATAAGTAACTTTATCAGAAACAGATGTTGAAACATCTTCTCTCCCAACAGCATCTCTTAACTCATGCAGTAGTGTGTGATATAAATAAGTGTCTTTTTCAAATTTCATTAACTTTTCCTTTAATTACATTTATAAAAAATATAAAAAAATTAAAGCATCAAAGAAATGTCCTGATTTATTTTTGTTAATGCCTCTTTTGAATTTTTGTAAATTTTAAAGATTTTTTTGTATACTTCATTATTTTTCATATTAAAATTTATTTTTTTCTTAATTGTTGAATTTTCTTTTACTGCTTCTTCAATTGTTTTATAAAAACCTGCTCCTGCTCCGGCAAGCATTGCCGCCCCAAAAGAAGCATCTGTATTTGCCGGTATTACCGCATCTTCACCAAAAACATCAGCCAGTATTGCTGTCCATAAATTGCTGTCGCTTCCGCCTCCAATAAATTTTATTTGTCCATTAATTTGAATGCCCTTGCTTTTTATAAAATCAAGACAGTCAAGCATTGAAAATGAAGTGCCTTCAAGTACTGCTCTTATAAGGTGAGCTCTTGTATGATGAAGATTTATTCCTAAAAAATCACCTCTAAGATGTGGGTCATTATAAGGCGAACCCTCTCCGACTAAATAAGGGTGAAATATCAGCCCTTCAGATCCTGCAGGAATCAGCTTTGCTTCTTCATCCATAATTAAAAAAGCATCTTTTTGTTTTGAGATATCCTTACATAATTCATCCCTTATCCATCTGAAAGATGATGCAAAAGACTTCGTCCCTGTTCCCGGATACCATAACCCGGGACTTATATATGAATAATTTATTATTCCTTCGCCTGAAAAAGGCTTATCCGTTAAAACACATATTCTTCCAAAAGTTGCAAGTTTTGCCGTGCAGCTTCCAGGTTGTAAATTGCCAGCTGCAAGAATTTCAAGTAAAGTATCTGTTGTTCCTGTAATAACAGGAGTACCTTCCTTTAATCCGGTAAGTTCTTTGCCGCGTTTGTTAATTTTTCCGGCGATATCTGTCGGTTTTAAAATATCAGGAAAACAGCTTTTGTTTAATCCTAATATTTTAACAAAATCTTCTTCCCATTCTTTAGTAATCGGATTAAACAGCAAAGTTCCTTGCGCATCTATATAATCTGTAGCAATATTGCCGGTTAATACAAATCTTAAATAATCCTTGGGGAAAATTATTTTTCTTATGTCATCCCATTTATTTTTATCAGATTCCTTAACCCAGGCAAGCATTGAGATTGTCCACATAGGACCAACCGGATTTAAGCACTTTTTTAATATCTCCTCACCATATTCTTTTTTTAATTTTTCAGATTGCTTAAAACTTCGGCTGTCAGTAATATGAATAACTCTTTCAATAACTTCCATATTCTTATCCATTAAAACCGGACTGTGAGTTACTCCGCTTAATCCTACTGCAAGAACTGACTTTGGATCACAATCATTTTCAATTAAAGCTTTTCTGACTAAAATTGCAGCACTATTTATCCAGTCAGAGCTGTTTTGTTCAGCCCATCCCTGTGCAGGATAATACGTTGTGTATTCTTTTGAATACGTTTTTGCAATTTTATTTTTTAAATTCAGGAGGGTGACTTTACACCCTCCTGAACCTAAATCTATACCAAGAAGATTATCGTTCAATTATACTCACTTCGTTAACTACATTATTTTTACATCGTTTTTAATTTACCTGTTTATTTATTTAATTATGTATTTATTTTTTTTATTTTAATTTTACTGTTTTTACTGTCTTAACTTTTAAATTGTATTTAATATGTTCTTAATTTCTTAAATAAATAAACATCTATTTTTAACAAATAATTTTATTGCCTTTTGATTCCTATTTTTAATACATATCTTCTTTTAAATCCGGCTTTATCCTTGGCCATTCATCCGGTTTGTAGTTCTTTTTAAGATCTTCTATCAAACCAACAATCACATCAACAGCTGTGGAAACAATAGCTTCTCCTTTTTCTGCAGTTGCAAGCCTTGGATCTCCAGGAGCTCCTGTTTGCATTGCCTTGCTTTCCTGAGGTACTGATGTAATTGCCTCAATTGGAAAAGCATTTATCAAATCAGAATGAACTGCAGGTCTTACAAACTTTTTATCAACATATGGTTTTAAGCTGTAATCAGGAACAGCCAGCGACATATCACATAATTGGGGGTAAAGTGCAAGACTTACTGATGTTTCAACTTCATCAGCATGTTTAAATGGAGTACTACAAACTTCCTTTATTTTTTCACATGCTAGCTCCCACCATGTTGCAACAGCCATAAAGCAGTCAACATCAAGAGCAACTTCCTGAATAGCAGTATGAATTGTCCACCACTGCCCGTGAGCCTGTACTATAATAATTTTTCTGAATCCTGAATTAACAAGCCCCTTAACTATATCTCTGACAAATTCTATCTGTGTAGTTGCTCTTATTGGCAATGTTCCTGTAAAACCATAATGAAAATATGGATGGCTTCCATATGGCATTGGAGGAGCTACAATTGCTCCTGTTCTTGCTGAGACTCTTTTTGAAATCTCATAAGCATTATAAAAATCCACACCAGTCGGACAGTGAAAACCATGCTGTTCAGTAGCACCTATAGGTAGTATTGCTATCCCGACTTCTTCGGCAACTTTTTTTACATCACGCCATTTAATTTCCTGCCAGATTATAGGTTTACCCATTTATCCCTCCTTTAATTTTTTATAATTCTCTGATAATACTGCTGTTTGACGCTTTCTTAATTTCCAGTAATTTTTAATTAATATTTCATTATTATTTATAATCTTGACTTCATTGCTTCTTAACTACATTGCTGCAAAATCAACTGCAAGGTCTCTTATCACCTTTCCGCCTGCTGCAGGTTCAAGAGTAATTTGCGAATTTGGCATAACCTGAGTAGCACAGCCTTTTACAACTTTGCCGTTATACTTAATTACACAAGTCTGGCACATTCCCTTGTAACATTTATAAGTTCTAAAAGCCAATGTGCTGTCTATATTCTTTCTGATTAAGGCTAAAAGTTCTGAAATAGTTACCGGTCCGTTTACTTCAACATCATAATCCTGAAAATAAGGCTGCTCATCTTTATCAGGATCAAACCTTAAAATTTTTGCTTTTACCTTTTCTTTCGCCATATTTTTTTCACCTCATTTAAAATCATTTAAATATTAAAAAATTTTAAAATATTCCTTTTAACCATCAGTCTTCAGGTTTCATTCTGGTATAAATAACAGCTCTCTTGCTATATTCAGGTTTACCGTTTTTATTGGAAACTATTGTATGACATCTCCAGTTTTTGTTATCTTCCTGCGGATAATCAGTTCTGTTGTGATGTCCTCTTGATTCTTTTCTAAATAATGCAGAGTCAAAAGTAAGTTCAGCTGACTCAATCATCATTTTAGTTTCTATAGCTTCTGTTAAATCAAGATTATATTTATTAATATCCGGAGCATAAAGACTGGATAGCTGGGATTTCAAATCTTCAATTACTGAAAGACCTCTATTCATTCCCTTTTCATCTCTAAAAGGTGCAATATATTTATCCATTGTTTCCAGTATTTCCTGTTTAACAACTGCAGGATTTATCTTTTTTGTTTTGTTTGACATTATTTCTTTAATAACATCAAGAGCAAGATTTAAATCTTTTTTATCAACGGGTATTAAATCTTTTTTCTTTGCATCCCTTGCTGCACAGCCTCCAGTCTGAGCGCCCATAGTTTGGGTATCAGCTAATGCTGTTCCGGCAATCCTGTTTGCACCCTGAAAATTACCGGCAGCTTCTCCGCATGAATAAAGACCCTGAACTGTAGACTCGCCTTTTTCGTTTATATAAATACCACCGCACTGATAATGTGATGCAGGAGCAACTTCAATAGGAGTTTTTGCCAAATCCAGACCGGCAGCATCAATTAAAAACTGATAATGTTTTGGAGTCATTTCAACAAATACATTTCTTGCTGCTTCCACGCCTTTTGGAGATTGCGTAATATCAAATAAAACGCCTCCGTGCTCAGTTCCTCTGCCTTCCTTAATTACATTAAAAATAGTTTTTATAGCTTCATCTCTGATTGGAAGGGGCTTCTTTATAATTGGCACTCCATATTTATCTCTTATTTCACCATCAGCAAATTCATCAATCATAAGCTCATATAAAAGTACTGTTCCTCTCACACTTGGAGGCCAGATTACATCTGTTCCGTAATACTGATTAAATTCCAAATCCACTATATCTGCTCCAACCCTGAAAGCCATTGGAATACCATCGCCTGTTAATGTTGGAGGATTATCTGAAAAGCCCCACATTGAAGCATATCCGCCGGTTGCTACTATTGTATTTTTTGCATTTATAACTACTGTCTGGCCGTTAATCATATCAATTCCTACAATTCCAACTACTGTATCTTTGCTTTTTAACAGCCAGTAAGCAAAAAAGTCTTTCATAACTTTTATATTTTTATGCCTTGATACTTCCTTTGCAAGAACTGTTGACATGTGCTGACCATTTTCAAACATAAAACAGGAACGCGGATAAGTCTGACCCGGCATTGGTGTCTGGAAAAATCTGCCATCATCATATTTTTTAAAATGAACACCATATCTTTCCATATCAAGGATTCTGTCGCAGGCATTAAATGCAACTATTTCAACAATATTCTGATCTCCAATAAAATGCCCTCCGTTTACCATATCTGCAAAAAATTGCTCAGGTGTATCTCTTTCATCTCTTCCTCTTGATCCAAATGGTGCCTGAATACTCCAAAGTGCACAGGGTGTTGCACCTGAACGGCCTGGCCTGCCCTTATCAGCCATAATGCAATCCAAACCATTTTCTGCAACTTCAATCGCTGCTCTGCATGCTGCACCACCGCCACCGATAATAACTACGTCAGTGGTTAATTTTTGAACTTCCATTACTTTCTCTCCCTTCTAAAATTACGAAGTTATAAAAAGAATTTATAAAAAAATGCTTTAAAAATTATCCTTTGTAAAAAGAATTTGTAAAACTTTGTAAAACTTTTTATCAACTACAATTTATCATGAGTCTTTATTTTGTTATTTATTTAATTCTTTAATTCATTATTTAATTGTTACTAATAAATTTAACTAATAAATAAGTTCTATATGAAACAGCTCTTTAATACTTTTTACAGCAGTTTTTGAAATGCTGCTATCAGTAATTATTCTTTTACAATCACTAATACTTGCTATATTTAACAATCCTTTTTTAAAAAATTTAGTGCTGTCAATAAGAAGATTTATTTCCGGTTTTTTCTTAAAAATTGTAGCAAGTATACCGGCAAGGTCTTTGTTGTTTGTTGTTATCTTTCCTTCAGAAGAAATGCCGGCAGCTGAAATGAATGCATAATCTATGTTTATTTTATCCAGAAATTCACTGACCCAGCTCCCGCCAAAAATATTAAAATCCTGTTTTAACTCACCTCCTGTCGAAATCAAATTAAGTCCCGGATATTTAAGAGCTCCAGCAATAATTGCAGGTGAGTTGGTAATTATATTTTGCTCAAAATACTGCTGCTTAAACAATTCTTGTGCAAAAACAAAAACTGTTGAGGATGAATCTAGAAAAATAGACGAGCCGTCTCTTACAAAATTTAATGCCTTTTTTGCTATTTCAGCTTTTTTTTCAAAATTATTGCTTATCCTTACAGAAAATCTTGATTCAAAGCTGCTTTTCCCGTTATCAGCTATTTTTACGCCGCCATGAATTCTGTTTATAAGACCTTGGGTTTTTAAAAGCTGAATATCTCTTAAAATAGTTATTTTTGAAACATCAAGTTCGCATGCAAGATCATCTATTCTATAAATTTCTTTTTCCTTCAGCTTTATGAGAATATTTTTTCTTCGCTCTTCCGGTATCATGTAATGATATATTTTTGATTTAATATTGATATTAATTTGATTGTAATCTTATATTTTTTTTTGTCAAAAAATTTTAAAAAAAATTGGA
>JAPLCN010000031.1 GCA_026392215.1 Actinomycetota bacterium
TATACCCAAGATTCAGCCAGAAAAAAGAACGCTTTATACTGGATTTTAAAACCCTATATAAGAAAACCGATGATATTATATCTAAAGTATCTTTAGTTCCGGCATTAAAAGAACTGATTATAGGAAACTTAAGCGGAGGCAATCAGCAAAAGATTGTATTCGGCCGATGGCTCCAGTTTTCCTCAAAGGTGCTTTTGTTAAATGACCCTGCAAAAGGAATTGATATTCAGGCTAAAAATGATCTGTACAAATTAGTTAGAGGCCTCGCACATGAAGGAACAAGCGTTGTTCTTTACGCTAGCAGTAATGAAGAGCTGATTAATAACTGCGATAGAGTACTTATTATGTTTGAAGGCAAATTTGTTGAAGAAATTTGTCATGAAGAAATATGTGATGAGAAATTAATAAAATCGTCGCTTAGAGTGGGGTGATATATTGGATAGGGTTGTTAAAAACAGAACTTCTTCATTTATTGACTTGCTAAAGAATTATTCAAAAGATTCATCTTTCCCTGCTTTCATAGTCCTGGTTCTTCTGGTAGCTATTAATGCTTCACTTCAGCCAACTTTTTTTAGCTATGACTCAATTAAATCAAATTTTATGACTTTTACTCCCTTGATACTAATCAGTATGGCTCAGGGGATAATTATCTTATCCGGAAATCTAGACTTATCAGTTGGAGCAGGAATGTCTCTCCTTACATGCGTTATGGCTTCTCTTCTCACTGACTCAATAACAAGTGTAATACTTGTAGTGCTCCTTGGGATTGCAGTATCAGTTGCTCTCGGAGCATTTAATGGAGTATTTGCAGGCCATGTCGGCCTTCCTCCGCTGATTTCAACATTTGCAACAAACGCAATATTTTTTGGACTGGCAATGACAATCATGCCTCTTCCTGGAGGCTATGTTCCAAAGTTTTTTTACAGATGGTACAGGGGAGATATTTTAAAAGTCATACCAGTTCCCATATTTATACTTTTAATCGGCATAGGAGTATGGGTGATAATAAAAAGGACTGCAGTTTACAGATACATATATGCTGTAGGAGGCAATGCAGAAGGTGCTTATTCATCCGGAATAAAAGTTTCAAATGTAAAACTTATGGCATATGTTCTTGCAGGCATTTTTGCTGCTCTTGCAGGAATATGTCTTCTTTTATCTACTGCAATCGGTGATCCCAGAGCAGGTCTTTCATATACGCTTAATTCGGTAGCGGCAGTTGTAATAGGAGGCATATCACTAAAGGGCGGTAAGGGAAGTATAGGGGGAGCAATAGTCGGGGCAATAATACTGGGGCTATTAATAAATATTATATTTTTTGCCCAAGTTTCATCCCTGTATCAGGGTTTTGCAAGAGGGCTCATTATTGTAATCAGTTTATCTCTTGCAGCAATACCAAAACTCAGGGAAGAGTCTAGAAAAATCTAATCGGAGGTCTAAAAAAGACAATGAATGCAAAATCTGGATTTAAAAAAATATTTACAGATAAAGTAATCGTAAGCTTCATAATAGTAGTTGTCCTATTTATCATAGGCGAAATTGCTGTTCCCGGGTTTGCTGCGTTTAACCATATCATGACAGTTCTTCAGACCTCGTTCTTTCTTGGTATGCTGAGTCTGGGCCAGACAGTAGTTGTAATTTCCGGAAAAGAAGGAATAGATTTATCTGTTGGCCCGATGTTAACGGTTGGGGTAATTACATCATCAGCAATACTTATGGGAAAAGACTCTAATTTTGCTCTTGCTCTTGTAGTTGTCCTGGCGCTTGGGTTTACATTAGGATTGGTAAACGGGGCAGGAATATCATTTTTAGGAATTGCCCCCCTTATAATGACACTGGCATGGGGAATAGTTGTGGAAGGATCACTTCTGTTTATAACTAATGGATTTCCTCCAGGAAAAGCGTCACCTCTTCTTGAGCTGCTTGGCGGGGGATCTTTAAAATTTAACTTAGGCAGTTATCTGGTTGAAATACCCTGGGTAATAATTATCTGGATTGTGATTACGCTTATAGTTTTATATGTATTTAAAAGAACAACACTTGGAAGAATATTTTACGGTATAGGCACTAATGACAGAGCTGCCAACCTTCTCGGTATTAGAACAAAACAATTCAGAATGCTCTCATATGGATTTAGCGGAATGTTTTCAGCATTCTCCGGTATGCTTCTTTTGGGTTATGTTACTAACCCAAACTTAAATTTAGGCATTAATTACGGACTTCCATCTATTGCTGCAATAGTAATTGGCGGAATATCGCTTGCTGGAGGAGCAGGAAGTTATCTTGGAGCCGTAGCAGGCGCTATAATACTTTCAACACTTGCAAGCATATTGGTAACATTCCAGTTTGGCGAATCAGGAAGACAAATTATTTTTGGTTTTGTTTTATTAATCCTTTTAGTGCTTTATGCTAGAAAAAATCTTAGTAGAGATACAAAACAAATTAATTATTTTAAAAGCTAAGGAGGCAATAAAATGGCTGAGGATATGGAAAACTTGTATCAGGAAAGATTAAAAAGATACACCACAGCAATGAGGAACGAAAAGCCTGACAGGGTTCCCATAAGAATTTTTGCTGCAGAATTTGCTGCAAAATATGCGGGATACACTTCACAGGAAGTTACGCATGAATATGACAAGGCATTTGAGGCTGTGAGAAGATGTGCAAAAGATTTTAGCTGGGATGCCACTGTTATTAACATGGTTTATGTATGGAGCGGTCTTGTAGATCATTTTGGGCAGAAGTATTATAAAGTGCCAGGAATTGAGCTTCCTCCTGATGTAGGTTTTCAATACTTTGAACCTGCTGATGAAGAAGGCGCTTTTATGAAAGAGGACGAGTATGACGCATTAATTGATAGTCCTACTGAATACCTGGCCAATATATGGATGCCAAGAATTTCAAGAAATCTTGTACCTATTGGCACCCCTAATACATTTAGGAATAATATGGCTTGGCTTAAGGGCGGTATTTCAATGATGGCATATTTTGGTGCCTGCGGTGAGGCTGTTGCTCGTTTAAAGTCAGAATGCGGAACAGTATCTGCTATAGCTGGCATAATTAAGGCACCCTTTGATATATTATCAGATAAATTAAGAGGTTTCAGACAGGTATCTATTGATGTTTATCGTCAGCCGGATAAGGTTGAAAAAGCATGCGAAGCTCTAATGCCCTACCTTCTTCAAAATGCTATGGTAACATCCGATCCAACTAGAAAGGTTCCTGCAACGGTATGGCTTCACAGGGGAACAATGTTTTCAAAAGATATGTATGAAAGATTTTTCTGGCCAACCCTTAAAGAGATCATTTTGCAGCTTTGGAAAAACGGTATTCAAACTCTTTGGTATGGTGAAGGCAGTTGGAGTAAATGGTTGAAATATACTGCAGAGCTTCCAGAAAAAAGTATAGTGTATCATGTTGATAAAGAAGATATATTTGAGGCTCACAAGCAAATAGGAGATAAATTTGCAATAAGCGGCGGAATACCAAACGATCTTCTGGCTTTTGGAACACCACGGGAGGTTAAGGAATACTGCAAGAAGGTAATTCAGACTGTAGGTAAAGACGGTGGATATATTATGGATGCCAGTGCAATTATTCAGAGTGATGCTAAAGCAGAGAATATGAAGGCTATAACCGAGGCAGTACTTGAATATGGAGTTTATTAATAAAGCTTTTTAAAATATAAAGGGGGATCATAATGGCTGAAGGAAAAGTAAAAGTTAAACCCGGTGAACTCATTCCTTGGGAAGTTAGAGAAAAAGAATATGAAAAAATACTTGGAGATAAAGCAATATTAAAGCAGGAATGGGAAAAAATTGAAGTAATAGCCAACAGGTTCATCTGGGCAATTCTAACTGATTTTTAATTTATTAATATTTATATTTAATTTTTATAGGAAAGGAAACTTTCATGGGAGAAAACAGAGATATTTATAAAGCCCTTGTAAGTCTTAAAGAAAAAGAAGTTAAAAGTTTGGTCAGCCAGAAAATAGAAGAAGGGATGCCCGTTGATGATATAATGGATCAGCTTCAGGAAGCTTTAATTGAAATCGGCAACCGTTTTGAAAAGGAAGAATACTTTATTCCGGATCTTATTTATTCTGGCGCAATAATGAAAGACGCTGTTGCATTACTTGGCCCATTAAGCGATGATAAGTCCAGGTCAAGCAAGGGTAAAGTTGTAGTGGGAACTGTTTTTGGAGACGTTCATGATATTGGCAAAGGTTTGTTAGTTATGATTCTTAGCAATGCCGGGTTTGAGGTTATAGATTTGGGTGTTAGTGTTGAACCTAAAAAATTTGTGGATGCCATAAAGGAAAGTGGAGCCAAGGTAGTGGGCATGAGCTGTCTTCTTACAATTTCATTCGGAGCAATTATTGATACCGTTAATGCAATAAAAGAAGCGGGCATTAGAGAGAATGTAGCCATTATGGTAGGCGGCGCTCCTGTTACAGATTTGGTGGCTGAAAAAACAGGATGCGATTATTATGGCAAGGATGCGTTTAGCGGTGTTAAATTTGCTTCAGATGTTTATGCTAAATAGTTAATTTACGTAACAGCAGGCTGTGCATTTGCATTATTGTAAATGCACAGCTTTTTTAGAATTGGAATTAGATATCTCTTATTAGAGCGTGAAAATAAGACATTATGTGATCTTATATCTCACTTTCCACGCCCTTTTGGATTTAATCTGGTTTTTAAAATTAGTTTATTTATTACTATTTACTGAGTAAATCTTGAAAGAAAATAATAATGGTTGAAAAAGACCGATTTATAGATTATCTGGCAGAAATTCCTAATTTTTTATCTGTTTTTATTTTTTCTATTTTTTTTAATATCACCAGCCCTATATTAATTGAGATCAGCAAGTCCACAAACATTGCGACTACCAATTTAAGCCTTGTATTTACTTTTTTTACTATAGGTGCAGTAGTAGGCCAGATGACATCTGTTTTTTTTAATAGAAGATTTAAAAAAATCCATATAGTTCTTGCAGGTTTTATTATCCAGATTCCACTTACTGTAATTTTAAGTTTTAATTCAAATCTTATCCTGTTTTATGTCCTGTATATTATTTCAGGTTACATATTAGGAGTTATCTGGCTTCAGGCAAATCAATATATCCTGGAAAGCAAAGTAAAAAATAAGGAAAGGCTGATTACAATTTTAGTTACTTTTTACCCTCTTGGCGCTTTTATAGCCCCATTTATATCTTCCGCAATAGTAAGATCCGATCTTAGCTGGAGATTTATTTATTTTATAATTGTTTTTTTAATATCAATAAATATTATTTTATATATTGTTATTTCAGGCAGAAAGAAGGAATCTGCTGCAGATCAGAATGAAGCAAAGCTGCCACTTAAAGAAATTTTTGTTGATAAAACAAAGAACCTGATTTTTATACTGATATTTTTAGCAATTGGTTTTTACTGCTCTTCAGAAACAATAGTTGCTACATGGGCCCCTACATTTTTCAGGCTTGCAAGAAACATGGCGGCCCAGCCTGCAAGCATTACTTTAAATTTATTCTGGCTGTTTATTATAATAGGCAGGGTAATAACCCTTGTAATTGCAGGAAGGATAAAATCTACAAAGATCATGTCAGTTATCTCGATTCTTGCAATAGCTGCAATGGCAATAGTTGTTTTTCTCAGCAGTAAATATCTGATATATGTTTTAATTTCTTTTGCAGGCCTTGGATATTCAGCCATATTTCCACTGCTGTATTCTACAGGCGGGATGCTTTATGAAAAAGGAAGAGGCATTCTTGCAACATTTCTATTTATGGCGACAAATATAGGGACAACCATAGCTCCATTCATAACAAAATTTACATCTAATATTAATTTGACACTTTCTATATCTTTTTCCTTTATTTTAATGTCAATTGTAACTATAATAGTTTTGTTAATTACATTCCTTTTTAGTAAAAAATTAAAAAATACTTCCGTAACCAAAGAATTAGTAAAGAAATTTAAGTCGTAAGCTAAAAAAATAAATATTTAGCAAAAAAATAATCGGCTCCTTGAAAATTCAAAAATAAGCATCTCAAAAATTATAGGGCTTGCAATCGGGATATACGGACTTACCGATTTTGATAACGGCATTGTATTTTACTCACCTCATTATCCATCCTGGGGAAAAAATATAAAAATGAGGGAAAAAGATACCTGATAATATTCCTATTATCCTTGATAACATAAGCAGGTTTCATGTTTTTGCTGAAAAAACACCTGGAGCTGCCACTTTTGTTATAAGCAAATTTTTTGATTAATATCGGCATATGTACTAAAGAGTTATTTAGATTTTCATAGAATTATTTTGTTCCTTTAAATTTTTAAATAAATTTTGGCTTAAAATTGGCTCTTTTTCATTATAAATTTTGCAGTGTATAGTTTGCTGCAAACTATATATTTTGAAGGGAGGGTATGTCGAAAATACAATAGACTTAAACTCTATTGTATTACAAGGCAGTAAAGCAATAATAAATTGCAATTAATAAAGGAGGAAAAAGAGGTAAAGATGAAAAGAAAATGGATGTTAGTTGCAGCTACAGTACTGGCAATAGTTATGGCAGTTAGCTTAGGGCTGGTAGGCTGCAAGACAACAACAACTACAACAGCCGCAGCTGGTGAAACAACAGCCGCAGCTACAACAGGGAAACCTGGTGAAGGACTTTATTTCAGGTTGGTTACTCATGGTGGAGATGATCCATTCTGGGCTGTGGTGAATCAAGGTATGAAAGATGCAGCAGCTGAATTAGGTTCTAAAGTCGGGATCGATTTATCTGGAGGAGACTTAGCTAAACAACAAAAGGCATTTACAGAAGCAGTAGCTTCAAAACCAAATGGTATAGCACTGGTAATTAATGATGATACTGCCTGGGATAAACCAGTAGAGGATGCCCTTGCAAAAGGTATACCGGTCATTGGTATAAATAATGATGATACCAAAGGATCGGCGGGTAACGCAAGGCTTTGCTATATTGGACAGAGCGAAAGAAGAGCTGGATATATGATAGCAGTTAGATTATTCCAGGAAGGTAAAGCAAAAGGAGTTGATTTTGCATCAGCACATGTTGCGATGGCAGCAGAAGTTCCAGGAGCAGCATATGCCACTGTGAGATCGCAAGGTGTTAAAGATGCAATGGCAGAATACGGTATAACTTCATTTGAAATGATAGATGCAGGGGGATTAGAAGCAACTACTATCGAAGAACGTGAATCAGCTTATCTCACTGCTCATCCTGAAACCACGTTCTTCCTTGGAGCAGGGGGTATCTGTACTGATAGAATTATGAGTTCTTTGAAAGCTGCTGGACGGAAAGCTGGAGAAGTAATTGCAGGAGGTTTTGATGTAGCGCCCGGAACTGTAGAGGGATTAAAAGCAGGGTATATAACTGCCACCATTGATCAGCAGCAGTATCTGCAGGGATATTTTGCAGTGTATACCCTTTATTTGTACAACAAGTATGGTCTTACACCAAATATTGACACAGGCGGGTATTTAGTTGATAATCCAAACAAATTAGGATTAATAGAAAAACTTTCGGGAACTTACAGGTAAAAAATTTACTGCATAATCAATTGATAGTTAAAATTGATTAATAGTAAAACTGATTCTTAGGGGGTAGAGTAAAAATCTAACTCCTAAGAATCTTTTGAAGAAATATTAGAATTAAGGAGATAAATGAAGAAGCCGGGATCAAGTCTTATCTTAAATTATAATATAAGTACAACAATTGCATTTATAGCAATAGTTGTATTTTTTATTATTTTTACGCCAAATCACCTTTTTATAGATATTAGAAATTTGGTTTCCATTGGTACGCTAATGCCGGATTTAGGGATAGTAGCTTTAGGGATAGGAATGCTAATGATTTGTGGTGAGTTCGATCTTTCAATTCCTTCACTTATACCCTTGTGTTCTTATGTTTTTGCTATTCTTTTAATGAAAGGAATAAATCCAGCTTTAGCATTAGTTATTTTATTACCTTTGGGAGCTGTCTTAGGATTCATTAATGGTATAATAGTGGTTAAGACAGGGTTACCCTCTTTTATTATTACTTTAAGTACGATGATGTTCTGGAAGGGCGTCATTTTTAGTCTATCCCACATGGCTCCAATTAGTATCACCAAGTATATTAATCCCCATCCTTATTTTGAAAAAATGTTAATTGGTACTATTGGCAAATTACCTATCCAGACAATATGGTTTGTGGGAGTTGCAATTATTCTTGGGCTCTTACTTCATTTTAATAAATTTGGCAATTGGATATTTGCTACAGGTAGTAATAAAGAAGCAGCGAGGGCTATGGGAATAAATACTAATATGGTAAAAACTACCTGTTATATAATAATAGGGATCTTATGTGTATTTGCAGGTACAATGCAATCTGTTAGATTGGGGTCTTTTAACGCTACCCAAGGCATAGGTTTTGAAATGAAGGCTATTGCTGCAGTAGTTGTAGGAGGCATTTCTCTAAGAGGAGGAATAGGGAATATGTTAAATATTTTTTTAGGTATTCTAATTATAAAGGTCCTTGAAAATGGCTTAATTTTAATGAGGGCTCCAGTATTTGGGATAGATGCTTTCATTGGTTTGGCACTGGTACTTTTTGCAATCATAAACAATTTTATTCAAAGGCGATTAGCATAGAAAGATTAAATTAAAATAGAATATAATCGTTATTATATAAAACTATAAGTGCGAGGTGTTTTAGATATGTCATCTAATGAATCAAATCCTAATACTAAAGAATTACTTAAAATGACTGGTATTCATAAATATTTTGGCAAAGTACATAGTTTGATAAATGTTGATTTTAAGATAGATGAAGGTGAAAATGTTGGACTAGTTGGTGATAATGGTGCTGGAAAGTCTACATTAATTAAAGTAATATCAGGCTATCATAGAGCAGAAAAGGGGAAAATATATTTTAAGGGAAAAGAAGTTAAAATTTCTTCACCCAAAGATTCAAGGGCCTTAGGGATAGAAACTGTTTATCAGGATCAAGCACTGGCTCCAGATCTTAGCATATCCAGAAATATTTTTATGGGCAGGGAGCCTGTAGTAGCACTTGGATTTCTTAAAAAAAAGGTAATGGACGAAGAAAGTATGGATGCATTAAAAAATATGGGATTATATTTAAAATCACCAAATATAACTATATCTACACTTTCAGGTGGGGAAAGGCAGGGAGTAGCTATAGCACGAGCACTTCATTTTAAAGCAAAGTTAGTTATACTTGATGAACCTACTGCATCTCTATCAGTTAAAGAAGTTCGTGAAGTATTAGAATTTGTAAATCAATTAAAAAGAAAAGGAATAGCTGTTATTTTCATAACCCATAATCTTCATCATATATTTTCAATTGCCGATAGAATTGTAGTATTATCTCATGGGGAAAAGCTAGCGGATATAAAAAAGAAAGATACCAATGTTGACGATCTGTCTGAACTTATAATTAGAGGGACAATAGGGTAATTTTTTATTTTTGGTGGGAGGTAAATAATTGAAGAACGTAGAAAATAGAAATAGAAAATTTTTAGGGTCTTTTATCGATATTAGTTCCTTGGGTGTAATTGGAATACTCTTGGTTTTAATAACTCTACTGGCAATATTTGTACCTGGGCATAATTTTATACGACCAGACAATATTAAAAACTTATTATCCTATGGAGCCGAATTTGCAATTATAGTATTAGGTGCTGGACTATTAATGATTGCTGGTGAATTTGATCTATCAGTGGGTTCTGTATTAGCATTTTGTTCTTTTGTTTTTGTAAAGTTATTTTCATTAGGCATAAATCCTTTTTTGGTAGCTATTATTACCTTAATTTGTGGTGCTGTAATAGGTATGATAAACGGCCTAATTACTACTAAAGGTAGAATTCTGTCATTTGTTGCTACATTGGGAACAATGATGTTTTGGCGAGGCATAACCGTGATGGCCTCAGGGGGAGCAATGATGCCTTCAGATACTTCAGAATTTAAATTTTTTACTTCTGTTTTTATTGGAGAAATAGGAAAAATTTTTCAGTCACAAGTGTTATGGCTGATATTATTTGCTGTTATTCTGGGTTTTATACTTCACAGACACAAGTTTGGTAACTGGGTATTTTCTACTGGAGACAATGAAAGGGCAGCTAGATCAATGGCTATAAATACAGATAGGGTTAAGATAATCTGTTTTGTTATAGTAGGATTATTAGTTGCATTCGCGGCAATTATTCAGACAGTTCGATTAGCTGCATTTTCTTCCAGATCAGGTACAGGCTTGGAGTTGGAGGTTGTTGCAGCTGCTGTTGTTGGTGGAACTTCACTTCGTGGAGGAAAGGGGAATATGCTGGGTATTTTCATTGGAGCTTTTATAATTGTAATTATTAAAAATGCTTTTGTTTTAGCAAGGCTTCCTTATGAGTGGACCTATATAGCTTTTGCACTCATGATAATGTTTTCAGTTTTACTTGATTTATTAATAGAAAATAGCAGAAAAAAGGTTGTTTAAAATAAATATATTCTAATATAATTTTTTTAGGCTTATAAGCTGTCATAGTTAAAAAAGCTTAGTATTATTTAAAGAGATAAGATAATTGATTATTTAAATTAGATGATGGATGTAACAAATGAATTTGAACTCCAGAGAACGTGTTAAGAAAACACTCATGCATAAAGAACCTGACAAAATCCCAATTGATAATAACGGATTTGTAAGCGGCATGCATGAAGTTGCATATAAAAATTTATTGAAATATTTAAACATCGAAGATGAAATAATTATATACGATCCTGTGCAAAGATTAGCTGTAGTTAAAGATGAAGTAAAAAATATTTTGGGTGTTGATACA
>JAPLCN010000003.1 GCA_026392215.1 Actinomycetota bacterium
AAATATACTACCCTGTCCTGGCCCCAGGACTGTCTTCTGTCTATAAATTCATACTCGTCTTTGTATTGGGGAATAAACGGATGGGTGATCTTAAATGTTTTTCTACTGTTTGCACAAGGTGCAATTGACAGCCTATGTGAATATTGATGTTGAAAATGGCATGAAATCTTTCAAGGGATTTGTATAATGATGGATTCATTGAAAAAAGAAAAATTATAGAAGCTTTTAAGCTTTATTAAGGCCATAGAGGAGCCTGTTATTATGAAAAGTATTTGCTTATGTTGTTTTTTGCAAGTGAAAATTCCTCACTTTTGCAAATATTTTTCCCCAGGCACCGGTGGGGCATTCTTTCGTTAACCTAAAACTACCCCACCACTTCAGTTGAAAATCCCCCACTAGATTAATAATATCCTCTATGTAAATAAGAATATAAATTAGATTGCATAGAGGGAAATGGGAGGGATGATAAAATTGATAGACAAGCAAAAAATAATAATAATGTACACAAATGAAGGCAAAACTCAAAGGTAGATATCAAGGGAGTTATAGGGGCAATATTGGACGCGTACACAAGTTGCAGCATTTGATTATATTCCCATCTTTCAATTTGTTCTTTTCTGTCGTCCAGAATAATCCAGACAATAAAAGGAACAGGCCGCCTCCCAAGATGCTTGCAGTTACCGATACTTTTGATGACTGACGTTGTGATGATTATATAAATAATGATTATATTGATTTCTAGACCAATTGTTTATGTTAACCTAAAACTAGGCCATATTTCATTTGAAAACTGTACCACTTCTAAATAACATAGCCCATATAATTATTATTTTATATGGGAAGGAAGAAGGAGTGCTAGATTTGAAAGAAAAACAAAAAATAATACTAAAAGCAATAATAGAGGGAAAAACACAAAGACAAATTGCAAGGGAGATGAAAATATCCAGAACAACAATATCCAGATATTTTCAAGACTATGAAAAGGCTAAATCAGGGCTAATGGAAAGTGATAATATAAAATTAAAGGAAGAAATAGTTTCTCCACCAAAGTACAACATCGCTGCAAGAAAAAAGGTAAAATTAACTGATGAAATAATAGAAAAAATACATTCATATCTAGGAGAAAATGAAGAAAAAAGAGCCACAGGCCGCTCCAAGCAACAGAAAAAAAAGATCGATATCTTAGAAGCACTTCATGATGATCGATATGATATTGGATATACTACTGTATGTAATGCAGTAAGAGATATCGAACGAAAGACTAGGGAAGCATTCATAAGACAGTGCTACAGCTGGGGTGATAGTGCAGAATTTGACTGGGGTGAAGTTAAACTATTTATTGACGGTAAACTTAAAATAATCCAGATGGGAGCATTTACTACCTGTAAAGGAAATTACCGGTATGCAGATCTTTATTACAATAAGAAAATGGAAAACTTTCTTCATCTTCATGCAGAATTTTTTGATCAGGTGGGAGGAGTATACAGAGAGATAGTATATGATAATCTAAAAACTGCTGTAGCTAAATTTGTGGGAAGAAATGAAAAAAAGCCGACTGAGGAACTTTTAAAATTGTCTATTTATTACAATTTTAGATTCAGGTTCTGTAACAGCGGCCAGGCCCATGAAAAAGGACATGTAGAAAAAAGTATAGAATACATAAGAAGAAGAGTTTTTTCCAAAAGGGACAGCTTTTCATCCCTTGACCAGTCAAGAGAATATCTAAGACAGGAACTGGAAAACCTTAATTTAAAACCCCAGGTTCTGGCAGAAAATAAATCTGCAGCACAGATGTTATCTGAAGAAAAAGAATATCTGCTGCCTCTACCTCCTAAATATGACAGCGCAAGAATTTGCGAAAGAAGAGTAAATAAATATTCTTGCTTTGAAATAGACAGCTGTTTTTATTCTGTTCCTGACAGCTATGTAGGAGAATTTGTATTTGTAAAAATCTATCCTGAGAAAATAATTGCTTACTATAAGGAAGAAGAAATTGCAGAGCATAAACGAAAGTATGGCCTTTTTGAATGGAGTATAGAAATAGATCACTTCCGACAAACATTTCTAAGAAAACCTGGAGCGCTTGCAAATAGTGTTGCCCTTTTGCAAGCAACTCCAAAACTAAAAGATATCTATAAAAAATATTATATACAAAAAGAAAAAGATTTTATAGAACTACTTGAAATAATTTCTGTAAATGGACTTGATAAAATAATACAAGCAATAGATAAACTGGAAAGTATTAATCCAGAGATAGTAAATACAGATAAAATAAAATTACTTGTTCAAAGAGATGAGACTAAGGTTATCAGTCTTACAAGTAAAAGAGACAGTCAGACAGAAGCTTACTCAAAAGACATACTTGCAAATTATGCAGCCATCCTTAACTTTTCTTCACGAGAGGAGGTTAAGGTAATATGACAAATGATAAAATATATGGCCAGATAAAAGAGTATGCCAGGGAGATAAAACTGCCATCAACTGCCAGCTGTTTTGAAGATGAAATAAGAGAAGCAGAAGTTAAAAACAAATCATATGCAGATTTTCTTCATAGCATCCTTCAAAAAGAATACGACTTAAGAAAAGAAAACGGAAAGAAAAATAGAATAAGGGTTGCAGGTTTTCCGATGAAGAAATATCTGGAAGACTTAAAAATTGAATACCTTTCTGAAGATGCAAGACAAAAACTTGCAATATTTAAAAGCCTTGATTTTATAAAAAATGGTCAGAATATAATTTTAGCAGGCAGCCCGGGCACCGGTAA
>JAPLCN010000012.1 GCA_026392215.1 Actinomycetota bacterium
GAAGATTTTTCAATAGATGCAGCCAGCAATATTATTTCATCTTCATCATAATTTCCAAAACTAACAATATCTGTTACTTCAGGTTTTCCCTTGGTGAGTGTACCTGTTTTATCAAAAATTATAGTCTTTATCTTTTCAGCAGCTTCCAGCGGCTCTCCACCTTTTATAAGGATCCCATGTTCTGCTCCCTTGCCGGTACCCACCATAATCGCAGTTGGAGTGGCAAGTCCCAAAGCACAAGGGCAAGCTATAACTATTACTGCCGTGAAGGCCATCAGTGAGAAAGACAATCCGCTTTTTAATGCAAAAAACCATATTATGAATGTAATAGAAGCAATACCAATAACTGCTGGTACAAACCATGCTGATATCCTGTCAGCAAAGCCTTGTATGGGTGCTTTTGAACCTTGAGCATCTTCAATAAGTTTTATTATCTGTGATAAAACTGTTTCAGAACCGACTTTTGTAGCTTCAAACTCAAAACTGCCATTTTTATTTATTGTAGCTCCAATAACGTTGTCTCCGATTTTCTTCTCTACAGGCAGGCTCTCACCAGTGACCAGTGACTCGTCCACATATGAAGTACCAGTAATTACTTTCCCGTCAACCGGAATTTTTTCCCCTGGTCTAACTAATACTATGTCTCCATGAGTAACTTCATTTATAGGTATATCTACAGTCAAACCATTTCTGATTACTCTTGCTGTTTTTGCCTGCAAACCCATTAATTTTTTTATTGAATCTGATGTTTGACCTTTTGCTTTTTTCTCAAGCCACTTACCCAAAATGACAAATGTAATCAAAAAGGCTGCTGTTTCAAAATAAATTTCCGGTATTTTTAATCCAGATAACCCTATGAATGAATTATTAATTAAAACATAGGAAACATAGTTGTAAAGACTATAAAAAAATGCAACAGATGTACCAATAGCTATTAGACTATCCATATTGAAAGTTCTCATCCTGAGACTGGACCATGCTCCCTTGTAAAATCCAAGGCCGATTATAAACTGAACCGGGATTGCCAGGATAAGGGAGATTAACGCAACATATGGAGGGAGAATTCCACTGCCTGGCAGCCATTTAAAAAAGTCAAGCAGCATAAAATAAAACATAGGAAGCGACAGCATAAGGCCAAATAAGAATTTTTTTCTCACGATTGAAATTTCTCTTAATTTTTTCTTATTTTCAAAGCCGTCATCATTGTCTTTAATTAAATTAGCAGCATATCCAGCTTTTTTTACTGCCTTTATAATACTCTCAAGATTTACTACTGATTCGTCATATGTAAGTAAAGCTTTTTCTGAGCCAAAATTAACACTCGCACTGCTAATACCCGGAATTTTTTTCAGGGTTCTTTCAATAATAGATGAGCAGGAAGCACAGTGCATTCCTGTGATGGACAGGGAAGCTCTTTTATTCTTTTCACTAGATCTTATTGTTGAGATTTTCTCAATAACTGTGTTACTATCTTTTTCTTTTTTAAAATCTTTATTTTTATCCTGATTTATTTTATCCTGACTTAAAAATGAATCAAATACATTAAAAAAATTAATTGAACCTAGAAACTTATTTATAAAATTATCAGAATCTATATTTTCAGGTAAATCAAATTCTGCCTGTCTGCTATTATTTATCTTACCTTCAAAAATAAAATCATTTTTCTCACTCCTGGTTATTTTTCCATCTGCTTCAATCCTGGATTCAAGTAAAATTTTAAAAGGAGATCCGGAAGGTACCTGTTTTTTTAAAATTTCAATCCCGCTATTGTTATTATTATCCTTCAAATTATCAACTTCTTCAGATACAATTTTTGCTCCGTATCCCTCTTTTTCGATAACATCTAAAATATTATTTGAGTTAATTAAAGAATTTTCAAAAATTACTTTCCCTTTATTATCTTTTTGACTTATATCTACGTCTACCACACCTTCAAGGTCAGTTAAACTTTCAGTAATCAATTTAACGCAGGATTCGCAGTGCATTCCGCTAATATCTATTTCTAAATTTGTTTTCATAAAATTCCTTCTTTTTTTAAATTTAAATTTTAAAAACTAGATTATTCCAAAATCTGTTTCTGACAAAGCATGTTTTATTTCATCCTTTGTTACCAATCTTTCAGAGATAATACAAGTTTCCCCTGAGAGATTGACATCAACACTTTTAATTCCATCGATCTTTCCAACTTTAGATTTCACTAACTTTACACAGGCATTACACTTTAAGCCACTTAAATTAATATTTAAACTAAACATGTTTGGCACCCCTTTTTAAAAATTTATAAATTATTTTATTACCTACACCTATGGTATAGGTAACATTAAAAATAATCAATACCTTTTTACACTTTTTTTAATTTTTTTTTATTCGACAACCAGAATACCCCTTGGTATTCCCATCGCACATGAAAACTTTATTTCGCCTGTATTATATTAAAAATTTTTTTATACCCAATTTTATTTTTAAAAAAATCAGCCATAAATATATTTTCAAAAAATTTAAAAATATATTTATAAGATAATACTAATAAAATAATGTTTAAACTATAACAATATAAAAATTAATTTTTTGTAGCTTTTAAGATGAATTTAGCTTAAAATTAAATATGATTTTATTTAATTATTTATATTAACCCTTTAAATGAATAAATTTCAATATGACTGACGTTGTTACAGGTGCAAATGGTTACTTGGGTAATGTTTTAGTTAAAGAATTGCTTAAAAGAAAACGAAAAGTAAGAGTTCTCGTTAGAAATACTTCAAATCTTTACTCTCTAAAAAATCTGGATATCGAAAAATATATTGGTGATATTTCCGACATGGATTCCTTATGCAAAGCATTTGAAGGAGCTGATGCTGTTTATCATCTGGCAGGTAGAGTTTCACTTATGCCAGGAGAAAATCATATATTGCATAATATA
>JAPLCN010000171.1 GCA_026392215.1 Actinomycetota bacterium
CAATGGGAAATTTTAAAGGAATATTGACTCATCAAACTATAAGTACGGAAGATTTTACGAAATTAATGACTATGCCAACTGAAGAAATCAAAAACTGGAGCACTGTAGGAGTAAAAATTGTTGAAAATGCCGCGGTTTTGTATAAAGAAATGGCCCGCTCAATTGCTGATGTAATAATAAAGAACAATAAGGAAAATAAAAATACTAAAATAATTCTTCCGGTAGGCCCGACACCCCAATATGCAATATTGGTAGATATTATTAATAGCGAAAAGATTAATCTTCAAAAACTATGGATTTTCTTTATGGATGAATATCTTGATTGGGAAAGCAGGTGGGTGCCGCAGTCTCACCCGATGAGTTTCAGGGGTTATATGAACAATAATTTGTTTAGCATAATTGATAAATCTCTTGGGCTCAGTAAAGAACAGATAATATTTCCAAACCCCGCAAACCTTGATTACAACGACAATAAAATAGAGGAACTTGGCGGGATAGATGTATGCTACGGCGGTCTGGGCTATCACGGGCATATTGCTTTCAACGAGCCTTATGACACTTACTTCAGAAGAATGACTATTGAACAGTTTTTAAACTCTAAAACAAGAATTACTGACTTAAATGCTGATACCTTTGTAATTAACAGTTTATGCGGTATTGGCGGAAACTGTTATGACTTGCCGCCAAAGGCAGTTACACTTGGCATGAAGCCAATTATGGAATCTAAAAGGATAGAGATTTATTGTGATGGCGGAGATTTAAACTGGCAGCTTGCGAGTTTAAGGCTGGCTCTCATGCATCCTCCAACACTTGACCGTCCTGGAACTCTACTTCAGCTCCATCCGAACCCAAAAGAAAATGTTTTGTTTGTAGCTGATAAGCTGACAGCCAGGCCTGTAGTAGTTGCTCCTAAATAAAAATTAAAGAGCCTGATAAATGAGTATATTTATGTTTAAAGCTTCGTTAAAGAAAATTAATGCTGCTAAAGATATAAAGCCAATTTTAAAAATTTAAAACAATGAGTATTAAAACAAAAAAATTATTGCTTGATTCAATCAGGCATAAAAAAATAGATAGAATCCCTACTATGTACAGAGGCGAACCCTCTGTAAATAAAAAGTTAATTGAATACTTTAATCTTGGAAGGCTTGAAGATAACTGGAGCAGACTTATAGAGCTTTTAGGGGCGGATAACTATTCTGATGGAGAAACTCTTGGAGGATTTACTACCTATTTTCCGGACTATATAGGGCCAGATTATGGAGCCATATTTGAAATTAACAGGTTTGATGTCTGGGGAATAAAACCTGTGGAAATTTACTCCGGAGGTGCAAGGAATATTGTATTTTCAAAAAATCCGCCTTTATATGCAATAAATGAAATAGAAGATTTAAAAAAATATGAATATCCTAAGCTTGAGTGGTTTGATTTTTCGTTATATAGAAACAACACTGAACAAATTTCATACGGAAGCTATAAAGATCAGGAGGCAATTAAGCTTTCAGATTTAAAAAAATCCGACGAGTATTTTTTAAATACAAGCTGTATGAATAGCATATTTATGGTTTCAACTTATCTAAGAGGTATGGATAAGATGTTTATGGACCTTATTTTAAACCAGAAATATGCGGAAACTTTACTTAACAGCATCGGGGAATTTATGGTGCAGTTTAATGCGCGAAACCTGAAAAGCATTGGCAGTAGTATAGATTTATACGGGATATGGGATGATTTTGCTGATCAGGAAAGTCTTATGATTTCTCCTGAAATCTGGAGAAAATATTATAAGGTCTGGTACAGGCAATTAATTGAAGAAGCTAAAAAGTATAACCTGCTGGTATGCTTTCATGTCTGTGGCAGCTGTATAGAGATTATCCCTGATTTAATAGAGATGGGTGTTGATATTCTTGATCCCGTGCAGGTTTCTGCAAAAAATATGGAGCTTGGCAATTTAAAAAAAAAGTTCGGGAAAGATATATGTTTTCATGGCGGACTTGATTCACAAAAATTTCTGCCTTTTGCAAAGCCCGAAGACATAACCAGGCAGGTAAGAATAATAAAAAATTTATTTAATAGCGATGGCGGCATTATACTTGGTCCTTCCCATTATTTAACTCCTGACGTTCCAATTGAGAACATAATTGCAATTTATAAGGGTTAATTAAGATATTTATTATTTTTAAATCCGGTTATTTTATTTATTTGATTGTTTTAAGGTTAAAAACTTAAATCTTCGTTATGTTCCGGGATTTTCTTTAAGAAAATTTTTTTATCTTTCATTATTTAATAAGAGGAAAATAACTTGAGCTATATACTTGGAGTTGATGGCGGAGGAACAAAGACAGTTATAAGGATTACTGATTTTAAAGGCCTCACTGTTTCAGAATATATTACTGGTGCGGGAAATTATAAAAGTGTGGGGATAAAATCTGCTGAAATAAACATAATTAATGGAATATTAAGCGCAATAAAGCAAATAAATGCAGAAAGCGAAAATATATTTTTTTCCAGCTCCTGCTTTGGGCTGTCAGGACTTGATTCTGAACAGGACGGCGAGATCTTTAAGAAAATGATATTTAATAATGAGATAAAAAAATATATAGACCCAAAAAAAATAATAATCTGTAATGACTCAAGAATTGGCCTTGCTGCCGGAAGTGACAGTAAAAACGCAATAATGATTATATGCGGCACCGGGTCAAATTGTTTCGGGATAAATGAAGAAGGGCAGGAAGCTAAAGCAAACGGCTGGGATTATATTCTGGGTGATGAAGGCAGCGCTTATGAATTAGGGATTAAAGCATTAAGATCTGTGATGCGGGCATTTGACGGAAGAGGCAGAAAAACTCTTCTTTCCGAAACTATATTAAGGGATCTTAACCTTAATAATATAACTGACTTGATTGAATGGTGTTACAATATGCCTTTCTCATCTGAAAGATTTGCTGCCCTTACAAAAACTGTCTGCAAAACAGCGGAACTTGGGGATAAGGTCAGCATAAAATTATTAAGTGAGGAGGTAAAGGAAGCATTAGCTTCTATAAGCATAGTGGTAAAAAAATTAAAACTTACTGACAGGGAATTTGACATAGTTTATGTCGGAAGCGTGTTCAGGTGTGAAAAATACTTCAGGAAGGTTTTAACTGACAAATTGAAGGAAAAGTTCCCTAAAATAATTTTTGTTCCGCTTAATGATAAGCCGGTAAGTGGTGCAATAAAAATGGCTTTAAAAAATCTTTAAACTCTTTTTTATCCTGAACTTCTTCAGTTTTAAACATTATCTTTTAAAACTTAAAAACCAGGAAATTTTTTAAATATTTATTGACATATCAATTCAGCTTACATAATATATGCCTATATCTATGGTATGGGTATATAAGTTTAAAAATAAGAATGTTAATAAACATAATCATTAAAAAAATGAAAAAAAATATTATAAATCATCTTAAGATATTATTTATTGTAATAGCTTTACTTGTTGCTATTATTTCCATCGTTTTTGTTTTAAGTTCATGCAAAAATAGCTCTCCGGTTGCCTCAAAAACAGAAAACTCAAGTGCTTCCATCAGTTCAGGAGATAGCCAGATAATTGAAGTGACTGTAAGAGGCGGTTATTCGCCAAGAAGAATAGACGCAAAAGCAGGAGTCCCAACTATTCTTAGAATGGTATCAGATGGAGCATATGGCTGTGAGACTGCTTTTTATATTCCAAAACTTGGCATTTCAATGATGTTGCCGTCAAGTGGCAATACTGATATTGATTTAGGCTCTCAAGATAAAGGAACTAAACTTACCGGTGTATGCAGTATGGGCATGTATTCATTTGTAATTAACTTTAACTGATTTTAAAACATGAAATATCAAATAGAGATAACAGGGATGTATTGTAAAGGCTGTGGAACCCTGATAAATATGTGTCTTGAAGACGAAGGGTTTAAAAACATTATTGTAAATATGAAAACATGCTCGGTAGTTTTTGAAAATGATTTATCAGATGAAATAAAAGTTGAGGAAGTTCTGAAGAAAGTTTTCGCTGATCTTCCCGCTTATTCTTATAAAAATATTAAAAATATAAATTAATTATTCAGGGTAAATAATTATGTCAAAATTTTTAAAAATCTCTTTAATAGTTTTAGCATTATTTGTAGAAATTGGTACAGGATATTTAGTTTCCCCTCAATATTTAATGGCAAAATATGAGGGAACTCAAATGGCTGATTTAGGCAAGCCGGATAAATTAAGATTGAGATTTGCAAAGATATGAAAGAGGGAATAATCCTTATTTCAGGAACCAGATGCGAATATAACGTTTATGGCATGCATTGTCCTGCTTGCGAGCTGATAATTGAAAAAAAACTATCAAAATTAGTACATTTAAAAAATGTGAATGCTGTTCTTCATGAAAAGAAAGTTTATTTTGAGATAGAAAAAGATGTGAGCAAGGAAGACCTTATTTTAGAGATAAATATTATTGTTTCACCTCACGGATATAAGATTAGCGAAACCAGAGAGAAACATAAAGTAAATTTCAAAGATCTGGCGATAGGTTTTGCCATAGCTGTATTAATAGCAGGAATTTTTTTCTTAATGCAAAAATTGGGAATTGCAAATATACTGGGAGGCAGGACTTTTTCTCTTCCGCTTGTTTTTATGATCGGTGTTGTTGCCTCGCTATCATCATGCATGGCTGTTGCAGGTGGCCTGGTTTTATCAATTTCATCAAGTTATGCAAAAGGCAAAGACAAAGTAAGACCCTTAATTTTTTTCCATGCATCCAGAATAGTAGGATTTTTCTTATTAGGCGGACTTGTTGGGCTAATTGGCCGTGCATTTACACTGACTCCGGGATTTTATTTTATTATGAGCATTATTCTGTTTATTGTGATGCTTATACTGGGAGTAAATCTGCTTGACGTATTTCCATTTTTCAGAAAGCTCCAATTCGGACTGCCCAAAATATTTACAAGAAATATTGTTAATAATGAAAATATTCAGAATAAATTTACTCCTTTGCTGCTTGGAGCAGTAACTTTCTTTTTGCCATGCGGTTTTACCCAGTCTATGCAGGTAAATGCAATGGCAGGCGGGAATTTTATTAAAGGCGCATTAATAATGCTTGTTTTTGCACTTGGGACATTACCCATGCTTGCATTAATATCTTTTGGTTCGGTAAGATTTTCTGCTTCACTTAAGTCAGGAATATTTTTTAAAACGGCCGGATTTATTGTTATGTTTTTTGCTGTTTTTAATTTCTTGTCTTCTTTAGTTGCGGCAGGTATAATACCGCCATTATTTTAAAATAATTATAAAAAAATCAATAAAATAAAAACATGATGGATGACAAAATGAAAAAAACTGATGCACTAACTAACTTTAAAAAATCCAAAAGCCTGCTGGAAAAGATTATTAAAATGATTAATGATGATGAATACTGTATTGACATTATGCAGCAAAATCTTGCAGTAATAGGCATGCTTAAATCGGCACATCAGATTTTAATGGAAAATCATCTTCAGCACTGTTTCTACAGCGCACTTGAATCAAAACAAAACAAGCGAAAACTTGAGATGATTGAAGAAATATTAAAAGTAACAAAACTATCCAACAAGTAGCTCAAGCAATTACTGCCCTTTAAAAATAATGCTATTAGTATTTATTAGTATATGGCTTAGTTTTAGGTTAACACAAGCACCTCTATAACAAATCCCAATCCTTCTAACGTCTTGCGGATAAAAGAAGTTGCCAAAGGCAATTTTGACGAAGTGAAACGAAACGCAAAGCCTGTGTTATGTATTTTGTTCGGCTAGGGCGAGCTTTTACTGTGAACCTTAATTATCATCTCAGCAGTATTCTTCCCAGATATAGCAACTGTTATTGTCCCTCCACCGCTGGTTGTCCAGTGCCCTGCTAAATACAAATTTTTAATAGGCGTCTCGGGTTGCAATCTACTCGTGCCGCTTTGATCTGGAATTGAAGCCCAGCCATACGCTGCTCCTTTGGAGTTCTGGGTATATCGTTCCAAAGTTAAAGGGGTCGCTGCCTCGCTCAAGATAATATGTTCTGACAATTTTGGTATAACTCTTTCCGCTGTTTTGATCAACTGACGTTTTATCTCATCTTTTAGTTTTCTATATGAACCCCCTCTTTTACCATTTTCTGTTCTCCACCTTTCCTTATAATCATAAGGAATTGGATAGATTAGACTGACAATATGTTTGTTCTCAGGAGCCAAACCAGGGTCACTCGACGTTGGTATGGCAATTCCGCAACCACTCTCGAATTTACCTTGTATGCATGAATCATATACATAGTCAAGATCATAGGAAGGATAACAAAATATCTCGGACTCAGTGACCCCCTTATCTCTTAGATTCATATCAACGCCCAGCCACACCTGAAAAAAAGAGATAGATGGTTCCATTTGATTTAAACAGTTCAAGAACTTACAGTTTAGTTTCCCCGGTTCTATCAGCTTCAAAAAGGTCTGTCTTGCATCAGCATTAGAGACAACGTATTTTGCATTTATTTTATTTCCTTTTGCTGTTTCCACCCCTACTGCCTTGTTATTCTCGACGAGGACTTTTGTAACCTTAGTACTCAACTGAAGTTCTCCACCATATTTTTTCAGTGCTTTTGCTAACGTGCTAACTAAAACTTGGGTCCCGCCTTTTGGATAGTAATGGCCTTCGAAGTGAGCACTGTATAGGTAACCAGCCATCTGTATAGCCGATATTTTAGATGGAGGCAACCCCACATAAGGCCAGCCAGCGCAGATTATGGCTTTTAATCTAACGCCTTCGATGTAATCTGCCATCATTTCTGCAAAAGTTTTCTTGTAATACTTAAAGATCAATGGAAATTTCAGCGGAACGAATATCTTGTTCCATATCCGTAGAGGAGTTGGTAGTTTTTCTGTCTCCTTTTTCAACCTCTTTATCGTCTCGAATAGTTCAGAAATCCCCTTCCCTTCTTTTGGGAACTTCTTTGAGAGTATTGAGATATACTCATTTAGATCAGCAGAAACGGAAAATGATTCGTCACCAAAGAAAACTCGGTAAAGAGGATCGATTTTATGCAGTTCGATTTCTCTTTCAACCTCTAACTCTTTGAGAATTTGGTAGAATCTGCCCCCTTCTCCTAGACCTTCTGAAAAGTGCATGGCTGCATCAAAGACGAATCCATTTCTCTTAAAAGATGTGCAGTATCCACCAGGAATAGAATGCTGCTCTATAACCAAAGTTTTGAATCCATTTTTAGCAAGTAAAGCACCACAAGTAAGACCGCCAATGCCTGCACCGATAATGATAACGTCATATTTTTTAGAGCTTCTGTACACCATAGGGACAACCTCCTTCCTTTCTTCTCTTTTAGGTACTCATCAGCTTATTTTAACTTAAGTTATTTTAGTATACAATGTGTCCAAGGGAGTGGGTTCACTCCATTTTGTTACTTTTATGAACATATTTTATTTGTTTTGATGCATTAATAATTTCAATACCAACGAGTTTTTCGTCCTCACCCAAATCCAGAACAATATCCTCTGCTATTTGTTTATTTAAGACTTTTTGTGTTCTATCATCCAGACGGATATATAAAACATCTGTTAAATTATAATAAATTATATTCATTTTTTCACTTCCACTTACCATAAAATACATAAACTGTTACATACTTTATTCGAGAAAGCCCCCGGCTTTAGCCGCGGGGATGAATCGCCTCCTCCTTTTTTTAAAAAATATTCGCTGATATTAAAAAATACTTGAAAAAGGCGTTGATATATGCTATAAATGTACAGATATGAAGTACAAACATTCTC
>JAPLCN010000084.1 GCA_026392215.1 Actinomycetota bacterium
AATGATTTCAAAATCTTCTTTATTACAGTAAGAGCAGTTCTCACCGCAAAGGGAAACCGCTAGGAAGCTTTAATTTTTACAGCAACTTTTAATTCTTTTAGGATTTTTCAAGTAATCAAGAATTTAATAAAACTCTGGTATAAAATCCAATTTAAAAAGCAATTTAAGGTTTCATTACGATTAAAAAGATAGAAGAACCTATAGGTAGATTGCTTTTTTTTAATATTTTATTTTCACTCATCTGTATAAAAGTTAAAAAATCATTAATTATTTTTGGTGGTAACCATTGATCAGAAGAAGGATTTTTAGTGAGTTTTATAAAAATTGTTTTAGCAACTTTCACCAAAACTATAATAGGGAATAATAAAAAAACTCTGTAAGTACACTTTAAATTTTCAAAACCAGTACTTTCAATTAAATCAATTAGCTCCTTCTTAGCAAATCTTTTCTTAATGCCAACAACAATATCATGCTGTGAACTTAACCATTTTAGAGCTGCAGAATTCAGTATTAAAATACCGCTAGGTTTTAGTACTCTGTAAAATTCTTTTAATGCATCCTTTCTTTGTTGGTCGCTTAAATTCCCTAAAACATCTATGCAATATACCAGATCAAAAAAATCCGACTCATATTCAATATTACAAATTGAACATGATTTCAAATCATTGATACCTCTGGATTTACAAAAATTGATAGAATCATCCGATATATCAATACCTTTTACTTTAAATCCTTCAGAAATAAGAATATCCATATTTTTACCTGTTCCACACCCTGCATCCAACAATAATCTGCCCCTTTTACAAAACTTCTTAATGTAATAAAATAATAAATCCTGAAGTCCCTTATACCACCAAAGTTTTTCTTCATTTTTATACATCAATGAGTATTCTTCTTTTTCCATTAGCATTTCATTAATATTTTCCATTTTAAGACCTAACCTTTTGAAATAAAAAATTAAACAATTAATCTTTAAAACTATTTATTACGTTTAGAGAGGTACTTACAGCAAAGGGAAATCGCTTTAACTAATGTATTATAACTTCTATTTCAGGCGCAGTTTCAAAAATATTCATAGTAGTTACCCTGAACCCAATTATGTCATTGCCGGGAGCAACAGCTTTAATCTTTACAGCAACTTTTAATTCTTTTGCCGGATCTAAAACATAAGGTCCGCTTGTCCACATAAAGGCTCCCTGCGCTCTTCCCGGCATATCCTTTATATCGCTTTGCGACTCATCCATTCCTATAAGCTTTAAATTTTTTGGAAGCTTAAGTTCTATTGAATCAACATTAAGCAAATCACTTTTACTATGATTTTTAATAATATAATAAAGTACTTTTTCTTCTCCAAACTTCATGTTAATTATTTTATCTGAAAGTATAAAATCAACATTTTGTTTGTAGTTTATAATCTCAAATGTTCCCAGCAGCTCTTTGTAATCCTTCCAGAATATCTCATAACCTATTTGTTTTAATTCAAAATATGGAGCAAGAGGCGGCAAGTAGACCTGATTGAAATAAATATTTTTCTTTCCAAAGTTTTCCTTTACATAATTCATTAGTTTTTTTTCATTAAGTCCTATCTTTATTTCAATATTTTTATTAAATTCAAATTTTGTAAGATAAAACGCAACATTTGATGATTTTGAGCTTGTAATCAAAACGGAATTTTTCTTCATTTCAGTGATGATTGTTTTCCAGTAGTCATAAATCATCGTATCCCTGCTTTTATCTACAACACGATAGTTAAAAGCGCATAGTTGTATAGGCAAAATACTTATAAGTGCAAAAAAACAAATTAAAAAAATTGTTTTGATCTTTCGGTGTTTAATGCTTTGAATGGATATTTCATCAGATGCTTTTTGATCAAGATCTTTCTTATTTTTATTAGATTTAACTATATTTTCTGCCTTATTATTTATTTTTTCAGGACTTATTTCTTCTTTAGAAGACGCTAAATTATTTTTTAATGAAATTTGCCTTCTGATTTTTTTAAATAAATAAATAATTGCCTCCTTTATATAATAAAGTCCAAAGGCAAAAGGTATAATAAGAAGGGTGATCATGAAAATAATATAAAAATCTGAAGCATGGCTTTCATATAAATAAAGCGGAATAAGATAAGAGACAAGCAAAACAAGCATAAGGAAAAAATATTTCCTGTTTTTTAAAAAAAGCATTACTTCACCGATTATTAAAATAATTAAAGCCGGAATGTTAAAGTCTGATTTTAAAGGATATAAATATCCTTGTATCTGTCTCTTTATTATCTCAAAACTTTTAAAGCCAAACTGCTGTTTCCACTTCGAACCTGTAATATAATCAATGAATTGTTTTAATGTTTTTATATCTCCATGCCCCTGAAAAGATCTAATCGGTATATACAGATAAAGTAAAAGCGGAGCGGCAATTAAAGCAATTATTATAAAAACTTTTTTTGGCTTTAAAACTTCTCTCCAGTCAACAAAAACTGGGAAAAGGACAAGTGCAGGAAGTAAAAATAAAGATAGCGGATGATTTGTAAGGCTAAATCCTATAAATAAATAATAAAGATATAAATATTTATTTTTTTTACTTTGAATCCAGTAAATACCAAATAAGATAACAAGACCAACTAAAAAAGTATTTAAAGTGTAAACTTCAAACCGGTTGGTTTGTATCCAGAAAAATTTAAAAAAAGAAAAAAACAAAGTACTTATTAGCGCAATATAATATTCTTTTTTTAATAAATTGGAAATTATCATTACAAATACCGTAACAGTTGCCGCCCCCCAGAAAACTGAAAACATGTTTAGCTTGTATGCTATTGTCCCAAAAGGCAAAAATGTAAACAACTTTCCCAGAAGAAAAGCTAAAGGAAATCCTGTAGTCTGCCCTACTGCAAGCTCTGTGACCTGGATATGAAACCATGTGGTGTCATATCCGAAAGAAGAAGGGTTCATGGTCTTAAGAAAAATGATGAAGGAAATTATAAAGCTTAAGGCATATATAGTATATTTATATATTTTAAATAACCTGGTGTTTGAGTTATTTAAAATTAAAGCTTGAGAATTATTAATTTTTTGATTATTTATCATCCACGTCCCGATAATCGCTCATTTTGCTATCTGCAAAATCTTAACATAAATAAATTGAATTTTTAACAGCATTAAATATAGAAAAATAAAATCTATCGCAAATTTCAATTTATTTTATTATAAAGATAAGGCCAGCGTCTGTCCTGTAGCTGTATTGAAGTTTTAAAATTTTATCATCTTTTATATCCTCATCAGATAATGCAATTAAGTATTTGTAATTCTTATTCTGTCTTGCTGCTTCCGAATTTATCTTGGAAATTTCCCCGGCTATTTTTTCCGGAGAGCTTTTGCTGATATTTATAAATTTGATATCCCTGGGATAAAGATTATATGCCAACTCAGATTCAATATATATCTGTTCTCCCCTTATTAAAACTATTAAATTTTCATTTTCAGGGATTTTGCTTCCGGCCCAGCTTATAAATTTTTCAAAATCATAAAAGCCAAGGTATGTATTTTTCAAGTCTCCGCCGGCAATATTTTTTCTGTAAGAATCGTAATAGCTTTTAACATTTAAAATTTCATTTTTAAAGAAATATATTGAAAAAATAAACAGGATAATCACTGCAGCGCTAAATATTATCTTCCCTGTCATAACTTTTTTGCTGACCAGTTTTAACAAATAGGCCATTGCTAAAATAAATAACAAACCAATATAAGCCGGGATTAAAAACCTGTTTATTTCCCTGATATTAAAATTATCCTTAAAAAATCTGTTTATGTATGAATCCAAAGGGAAAATTGACCTGTTATTAAAGCTTATTTCACTAATATTTATATTTACTCCGTTAACATCAGGTACTTCTATCATCAGTGACGTAATTTTTTTGTTTAATTTCCAGTTTTTATTTTCACCTGCAGCATTAAAATAATTATGTGTCAGTCCATCTACAAAAATCTGTATATTTTCCTGGTTTAAAGGATCATAGCCTTTTTCGCTTTCATATTTCCACTTTATATTTATGCTTCCTGCCGGAAAATCAACACTATCATTGTTTTTAGCTTTTAAATTAATTTTTAAATAATTCCCAGGACCCGAAATAGTAGAAGGTGCCAAAAATATTTCAATATAATTTCTGCCTTTAACAATCTTATTTATAACATCAATCTTTGAGATCTTATTATTATTTTGCTCTGCATTATTATTTATAGCTGTCAGCTTTGATTTACTGATAGTTACTTCAGTATTGTTACCGGATGGAAAATTTGACATATCAGCGCTTCCAGTCATATTGATAAAAAAGATATTTTTAAATGCAACAGGAAATAAGAATAAGATTGAAATTGTAATTAAAACAGCAAACAAGACCAGCACAATTATTTCTTTAACAAGCAGGTTTTTCTGATTATTTTTCAAATATTTTTCCTTGTTTATATTATTACTGCCAGCCATTTTCAAATATAACTTGTTATTGGTGATTAACTTTTAGTTTTTTGTAAATTTTTTAAGTTTTATAAGCTCAAAATTTCATAATTTTTTAAACTTTAATGAATTGTTCGCCAGAAACTAATTGATTTATTTTTTTTTAAAATCATATAACTTTTAAAATCCGGCTTCTCTTATTTCTTTTTCTATACCATCTTCAAAGGCAATCGGATTAAAGCCAAAATCTTTTTGAGCTTCGCTGTAAGAATAAGCCTTATCAATCTTCATGCGCTCAATCTGGTCAGAATTAAAGTCAGACTTTTTCACTATTTTTTTATAAATATTTACTGCAAATTTTGATGCGCCGATGGGAAGCTTTATTATCCTGAAATTTCTTTTTAGCTTTTTTCTTACTATTTTTAACATTTCATCATATTCAAGAGCACCCTCACCGCAAATTTCATAAGTTTTATTAAAAGCAGCAGGATTATCAAGAACACTCAATATTGCACCTGCAACATCATCAACATGAACCGGCTGAATCAAGTTTTTCCCGCTTCCAAAAATTACAAAAAATCCTTTATTTTTAATAAAATTAAGCATTTTATAAAAGTTGTTATCCCCGCAACCGCCATAAATCATTGTCGGCCTTAAGATTGTGTAAATAAGCCCGGATCTTTTTATTAGATCTTCTGCCTCAAGCTTTAGTTTTTTAAATTTATTTTCTGTTGGAAGAAGCGCTGTAGTTGAACTGATAAACACAACTCTTTTTAAACCGCATTTTCCGGCCGCATCCAAAAAGTTTTTAACAAAGTCAACATATTCCAGCCTTACCATATATATTGCCATGTCGATGCCTTTAAGGCCGTAAATTAAGGAATCAGCACTATACAAGTTTCCTCCAGCCATATCCAGTTTTTCTTTATTTTTTTCCCTAAGCAGCACCAGCTTATGTTTTGCTGCCTCGCTTCGAAACAGACACTTTATATCTTTTCCGCTGCTAAGTAATTTTTCAACGACCCTTTTTCCTAAAAAACTTGTTCCGCCTGCCAGATAAATCATTTTTAGTCACCATCTTGCTAAGGTAATATTTTAATTTAAGAAAATTATTTAAAAGACAATAATAAATTCTTAAAAGTATTCCCAGTTATATAACATTTTTATAGCTTATATTTTCATATTTAATTATTTTTTTTAATTACGTGCTTCTTTAAAATTAATTTGATAGTTCAAATTAAAATATTAAATTTTTTAAATCCGGCCGGCACCATTCTGCTGAAATTTCCTTTATCAAAAGTCAGGATATTGTTGGTTTTAAGCCTTTCAGCAATAGCAGTAAAAACTGCATCAGCAAAACCAATCTCAAGATTTATATATCTGTCCAGAATATCTGCTGCTCTTTCAATATCTGCATTTTCAATAAGTTCAATATTAAAATTTTTTATAACCTCATTTAAAAACAGGATTTCAACTTCTCTTGAAATATTTAAATTAATCAGATTGCAAACTTCCTGAACTGTTGTGAAGGCTATGACATAAGTTAAGCTGCTGTTTTTGTTAAGATAATCAGCTGCCCTGTGGTGATTTTTATCGCTTTTATCAACAGTTGCAATTAGAAAACTTGTATCAGTTAAAACTATCAGTTTACGTCCTTTCTGCCGGTTTTAAATTCTTACAAACATAAGACTAAAAAGTTAAAAATAAAAATCAGGTTTTTTTCAAATCTTTAACATATCTTTTTTTGTTAATGGAAAGATTATTAATATTGCTTTCTCCAATACCGATTATTTTCCATTCATTCTTTGATGCATTTCTGGACAAGTACTGTGTTATTGCCTCCCTTACAATCATAGTGATGGATTTTCCCTCAAGCCTTGCCATATTTTTCAGGGAAATCATCACATCCTTATCAAGTAATACGTTGGTTCTGTCCTTATCCAAAACTTTTTCTCCTGTTTTTTTATTATCTTTTGCAAATTACTTTAAAATAAGTTAATATTAACATTAATATTAACATTAATATAAACATAATAAACTAATAAAATTAAATATTCAAGACCGATTTATTTTAAAGATAAAGTGTTGGCTATAAAGATTAACAGTTAAATGGTTAAGAAGTTTTAAATAAATAAAAATATGTAAATACGAAAGTTTCCTAAATGATTTTAAGCATACTAAGATTAATACCGGCTCTGGCATCACTCTTTTTTATAGGGTATCCTTTTTCCTATTTGCTTTTGGTTAAGTCCAAAAACGCCGCAAGTGAGTCTGAAGCCTACATAAGATACAGGATAATTTACGGCCGTAGCCTGATGGTGATAATCAGTTTTTATATCGGGGCATTAGTTACAAGTCTTTTCCTGATTGTTATTTCACTTATGGGAATACCTTTCGCCCTGCTTCAGATTATTGTTTTCAGCTCCTTATTTTTCATTTATTCAATAATTTTAATGATCAGATATAAAAGAAGGCTTTCAAGCGTTTCCGGTTTTTCTAGTGCAAATATTGAAAATGTAAATTTTCTAAACATACCAGGAAGAAGAAAGCACAGAAGTCAAAGTTATGAGCAACTTATCTTAAATAAACCACCCCTGTCATCAAGGATTTTATCTTTTAAAAATAATTTTAAAGGTAATAAAAAAATAGGCAGTATATTAAACTCTGTTTTTATAATTTTAATAATTATAAATATCTTGATAGTTGTGTTTTTTGCGCTGCTGTTTCCGATAAGGTTCTGGGATGCAATCTCCAGCTGGAGTTTAAAAGCAAAAGCATTTTTTATTGATAAAAGCATGATTGATTTTTATGTAAAACATGATTACTTATTTTCCGCTCCCTCATATCCTCCTTTTTTATCCTTGATAGAGACCTGGGTTTATTTATGGTTAGGAAAAATAGATGAGAACCTGGTAAAGATAATATTTCCGGCAATTTACACTTCAGGAATTTTTCTTGTTTTTAACTTCTTTAAGAAAAAATTTAATGAAACATTATCGCTTATACTTGCATTTATTTTTGCAGCAATACCAATAATTGTTGATCACGGATATATTGAATATTCAAACCTGCTGTTTTCAATAATATTATTTATTGCTGTTTATTTCTTTTCAAGTTTTATATCAAATGAAATAGTTGATATAAATGCATGTTCGGATAAGAAAAAAAGTATTATTGAGAAGGTAAAAATGTATGTATATGAGCGCCAGAATTTCATGACCCTTGATTTTAAGATTCATGACAGCATTGAATCAGTTTTTAAAAACGGTCACGTCGATACTTCAAATTTAAATGAAAAACTTAATAATAATTTAAATAAAAGCACCATAAGTCAGGGCAGTTCAAGCCAGCACGGTATGCAAAATGATAAAACTACAGGCTCACTTAAAATAGACAAGCTTAGAAAATATTCCCACCTGTATTTAAGCACCATCTTTTTCGGAATACTTGCACTAACCAGAAGCGAAGGTATCTTTTATTGCGCCTTGTTTTTGATAATTAATCTGGCTGTTTATTTTTATGGGCTTTCAAAAAAATCAATACTTAAAAGCAGTTTTAAAAGAGTCTTAATAAGCATAGGTGATTCTTTCTATACTGATAAAAACAGTGATTGGTGGAAAAATATAAACGGGAAATTCATAAGAAATGGAGATCCCCCGCTGATACACCTAAAATTACTTTTTAAAAAGATATTTTCCCCTATTGCGCTACTCGCGGCTATTTATATGCCCTGGCTTTTGCTTAAAATAAAACTTGGCCTCCCTTTTGTAAGTCAGGAATGGCAAAAAGCCCTTGCCTTGCCCATTAACCCTGAATTTATTTTAACCGGATTAAAAAGGGCTCTAACAGGTTTTTTAACAGAATTTGTTTATTCATCATTTGACTCTACCAAAGCATTTTTTAGTTCATTTTATGGCCCTGTTTTAATAATACTTTTGATTTTATTTTTTGTTACAATTAAAAAAGCTTTTACAAACGGCGGTCTGGTATTTTTTTTATTTGTACTGCTTGTTTTTCTGACTTCATTTGCTTGTATTGTTTTTGTCCCTCAATTTGAAGGTTCAATTGAGCGCTATATTCTGCCGGCTTTCCCTCTTGCATATTACTGGATTTTAACCAGTACTTTTAAAATTAAGCCTGTAAATGGATTAATAAAATCTTAAACCAAATAATTATTTATAATTTTAGTAAACCAGTAAAGCGATTGCAAGCTTCTCGCACCTCTGCTAGTAGGCATTTTATTAGAGTTGATAAGTTTTTAAAATCTTATCTTTTGTGGTTTCCATAATAATCTCCTATGTGATATTATTTTTTATAATAGTTGTTAGAATAACGTAATATATTATTATAATATTAAATTAATAATGTAAGTAAAGGAATAATTAATTACGAAAAATTATCAATAAAAATATTAAAAAAAATAAGACTAAAAAGAAAATGACAGCAGGTATGGCATTAATAATTGTGGTAGTTATTGTAGTTGTTTTTTCGGGTTTTGGCTCTTTGGTCTGGTATGCGTTCAGATTCGAAGTAGCAAATTTCCAGCTAAGTAATAACAATATCTATTTGAAATCCGAAAGAGACAGTGGAAATCCAGATAAAATAAGGAGCATAAAAGCAGAGAATATTGCCGGTTCCAAAGCACCACTTAAAATACTTCACCTGTCAGATTTTCATTTAAGAGACGATTTTAAAGGCCGGAAACTGGCAAACTTTATCAAGAGCCTTTCCTTTGACAGCTATGACTTTATTTTTATAACCGGCGATATGATTGAAAAAAATGAGCTTCAGAATGAGCTTATAGAGACACTAAAACTCTTAAAAGCCAAATACGGAGTTTATGCTGTTTTTGGAGCACACGACTATTACAATAAAAAACCACAAGAATTTATTAAGAACATGTTTAAAAAGAAAGAATCCTACTCAAGGGAGAATGACGTGTCAGGTTTAAGAAAGAAACTTGAGTCAATAGGGATACATGTCTTTCAAAATGAAAGCCTCATTCTTAAAGATGTAGCGGGATATGATGAAATTGATATTATTGGGGTAGATGACCCTCTAATAAATAAAATGGATTTAAAAAAATCCCTTTCAGGTGTTTTTAAGGACTTAAGCAGTATAAAAATACTGGACGTTTCGCGTAAAAACCTGTCTTTAGCAGATTTAAATAGTTCAGATAGCTATAGTGAAGACAGCATTTCTATAAAAAATGAATTAAAAATACAGAAAGACAATTATTTGGCTGATACTGAGGCAATAGTAAAAACCAGGGAGTACGGGGAAGAGTTTAGCCCATCTGATAAAAAATATCATGAACTTGAAGAAAATAATAAATTAAAAATAGCACTTGTTCACACACCTGATAGCTATGCACTTGTCAACCTTGCATTAAATGGAATAGATATTGTTTTTGCAGGGCATACCCACGGAGGACAGGTAAGAGCACCAGGGATTGGAGCATTAATATCCGGCTGCAATTTAAAGACAAGATACGCAGCAGGCCTTTTTTATTTTAAGAACTTTGTACTCCAGGTTTCAAAAGGTCTTGGTGAGGGAAGGTTTTCAAGGTTCAGGGTTTATTGCGACCCTGAAGCAATTATTACTACGATAAAAGAGGTATAATTTTTTAAATTTTAAAATTAATACCGCCTGCAAATTAAAAATAAACTGTTTTTAACAGATTTAAAATTTAACAATAAATTAGATGCTTCTGCTTATCTATTGTTGTAAAAATTTACAAAATAGAAGGCATATCATAAGCAGATCAAAATAATTTGATAGTATTTTTGAAAATTATTTTATAAAATCATTTTTATATGAAAATAATCACATAATTTAAGTTTGAATAAATTTTTTATTTTAAAAACCAAAAATACTTTTAATGTGATTAGAATTTAGAACATTATTATTTTAAAAACCATTAATTAAGAAAAATATAAAATGAGAAAAAATAATTATTTAAAAAAATCAGGATTTATTCTATTTGCAGCGTTAACTATCGTTTTAATAACCGCTACTGCCTTATTTTCAGTAAGCTGCTCAAACAAAAATAATGTTAAGACAGACACAACAATGGCAGCTGACGCGCAAACAAGCCAATCAGGAAAAGATTCACAAAGCACTTCCGGCAGTTCAAACTCACCTACTTCAACAACAGTTGAGGAGACTACAACATCAGAGCAGGTTCCATCTGATATCCAGCTGATGATTGCGGAAGCTGATAAATATTATAATAACGGTCAGTTCGCAGAATCTGTAAGTGCTTACAGAAGCATTAAGCCAGCCGTTGAAAAAAATGCAACCATTAGCGACAGCCTAAAACAAGAAATAATCAAAAGCTATTCAATAAATTTTGAAGACTCAAAGACTATAACAGAGACAGCAAGAATGCATTATGGCAACGCAATGCAGCTTGAATATGAAAAAAGGATAGATGAAACGATCAAAGAGCTCGAAGAAGCTTTAAAAATATATCCTAAATATCAGGACGCAATAGATAAGCTTGACAGCATAAAGTCTCTTTATAAATTAAAATAATTTTTAGACATGTCATCGGGTGTCATCGGGGACGCTCCTTACCTATTTATATTTTTATCAAAAGCATGTGCATAAAAATATTTTAAGCAACTGCATGATAAAAAGTTAAAAAACGCCTTTTATAAGCATTACAAAAAATCAGCGAAAATATTTATATAGATGCACAAAAGAGCGGCGACCTCGCAACCTTTTACGGCTACGATGTGCATAATAATGGTGTGAATTATGAGCTTGCATATTTGATTTTAGAAATAGAAGGGGAAATGATTGTCATTCTTTTATTATATCCTTTCTTAACTTATAATACTTATAAGAAATTGAAAAGTTTTTATAGTAGTTTTAGTATAGAGTGTTTGATTGCGAAAAATATAATGAAGTTATCTTTAAGAGAAAATAGAATAATTAATATTTTTAAAAATAAAATTGAAGAGAAATTTCCTGAAGAGAAAATAAAGATATTGATATTTGGCTCCAAGGCAAGAGGAGATGCATCTGAAGATTCTGATATTGATTTAATTGTCATAACGAAGTCAGCTGGAAGAAATTTAACCAGGGAAATAAGGTTTATTGGTTATGACCTGGAAATTGAATTTAATATAATACTTTCTATTCAAGTATTATCAGAAGATTACATTAATTACCTTAGAGCTTTACCAACTCAGTTTATCCAAAATGTAGACCGTGATGCTATAGCAATATGAATTTAGAAGAAATAAAAAAAGAAATCAGCAGAGCTGAGAAATCATTAAATTCTGCAAAAATTCTTGCTAAAAATAATTATTTAGAAGATGCGATATCTCGTTGTTATTATATGCTCTTTTAAATTTTGGTACAAATCTCTTTTAATCATTCTCAGAAATCCCTTTGACTTAAAAAATTAATACTGATATAAATTTTATGTTTTAAGTTTAATTTATGTTAATTATCATTTAAACCCGATAATTATAATAGTCAGGTATTAATAATATTGGGTAATATTATCCAAATTATATAAATCAGTATTGCTTAAGCGTATATGGTCCGAGGCATTATGGCATCGGCCACTACAAATACCCGCCACTCTCCTGTTTGACTCAATTTGATTTAATGAAGTTAAGTTCAATGTTTATTTAATTTTAACTTTTTAATAGTTATAATTAATCCAGTTGCTTAAATAACAACATAGTAAATAATCTCAC
>JAPLCN010000202.1 GCA_026392215.1 Actinomycetota bacterium
TATTCTTTAATACCCCCGGCTGTCAGACCGCTGGCAAGATGTTTTTCGATGATCATGAACAGGATGAGAACCGGCACGGTTGCGATGAGAGATGTGGCGAACAAATACTGCCATTGGATATCATGCTTTCCAAAAAACGCATATATTCCAACTGTCAGTGGTTTATTAGCTTCGGAGGATATAATGGTCAAAGCGAATGTGAATTCATTCCATGCGGCGATAAACACAAAAATTAACGCAGTAATAATTCCAGGAGCCGACAAGGGCAGCAATACTCTAAAAAGTGCCTGGAATCTTGAACATCCGTCGATCCATGCCGCCTGCTCCAGCTCATAGGGAATTGTTGCAAAATATCCCCTCAAAATCCAAACGGCAAAAGCCTGGTTAAAAGCAGCGTTGACAAGCACAAGGCCCCAAATGGAGTCTACAAGGCCAAGCCAGCCTATTACACGGTATAGACCCACAAGAAGAACAATGGGAGAAAACATCTGAGTTACCAGGATCAAATATAAATAAGCCTGGCGGCCTTTGAATTTCATCCTGGAGAGTGCATATGCTGCAGGAATGGCACATACAAGCGTTATTATTGTCGCTGACAATGCGACGATAACCGTATTAGTCAGATAATGAGCCAGCGGTATTTTCGTCCATATATCGATGAAGTTGTGAAACGTGAGTGTTTTTGGAAAAAAGGTCTGAGGTATTGCGAAAACTTCATCGTTGCTTTTAAGTGAAGTCAGCACCATGATCAAATATGGAAAAAGAAAGACAAACAGGATCAAACATGCAGCGAAATATTTCAGTATTCTGGAAATCACAGTGCTTTTGCCACCCATCAGTCTTCCCTCCTTAGCGCGATCGAAACATATAAAATTGAGAATGCCAGCAATATTAGAAAGATGATGACGGATACAGCAGCCGAAGGACCAATTTTATTTACCTGGAACGCAAGCTTGTAAAGATACGTCACAGCAGTATCTGTCTGATTCAGAGGGCCGCCACGAGTGATGGTCCATATGATTGGGAATGAATTAAAAACATAGATAATGTTCCGTACTGTACTCACGGTTAAAGGCTGCTTCAACATTGGCAGGGTAATGTGTACAAATTTTCCAAAACCATTAGCTCCATCAATGTTCGCTGCTTCATACAAAATGCCTGGGATTGCCTGTAAGCCTGCCAGGATAACAATAGTTGTAAAAGGCATGGTATCAAATATACCTGCCCACATCACCACTGGAAAAGCACTTGAAGGTGCAGCGAGCCAGTAATAGTTCTTGTCGATTATATGCATGTTCATTAGAAGCAGGTTCAGAGTCCCATAATTGTAGTCGAAAATCCACTTCCACATGGAAGCAGTGATAATAAGTGATGTAGCCCACGGAAAAATGATTGCAGCCCTTACAGTACTCCGTCCAAAAAAATTCTGATTTAATAGGTGGGCAATCCCCATAGACAGAACGGTACTTACTCCAACAACAACAACAGTCCATATAAGCGTATTCTTCAAGACCATCAGGAATGTGCCATCTTCAAAGAGGCTGGCATAATTCCGAAAACCATTAAGCCCTTTTATTATCCCGGATTTGCTGACCTCTGAAAAGGAAGTGCGAAACAGTTCCAGAATAGGTATAAAAACAATGACCATGACTAAAATAACACTAGGTAAGATCCATAAGTAAACAGACAATCCGGCCATGGAGAATTTTCGCTTTGAACTGGGCCTTTTTAAATTTTTACCGGATGAAACTGAATAATCTATTTGCTTAGCCATTTTTCCTATCTATTCCATTCCGTAAGTGCAAGCAACTTTGTTTAATGCAAGCGGGCAGGATTACTACAATACCTGCCCGCCAGATAACTATTAGGACACGCCGTAACTCACGTGCGTTTTATTTTAATCCTTCAGCCATTTTCTGCAAATCATTCAAGGCACTTTCAACAGTGCTTTCACTCAGAATAACCTTTTGCAACGATTTGATTGCCTCAACTTTTACTTCCGGGTATTTGGTATCTGTTACAGGATAAGTCTGCGCAGCAGACAGCTCTTTGATAAATTCCGCAGTCATCGGGTCTTGTGCAGACATTGCATCTCCGACAGATTTTGTAACAGGCAGGAACCCTTCCTTTGTCACAAAGTCCTGGTAGTTTTTATCACTGTAGAAATAATCCAAAAATTTCCCTACAGCCTGTGGATTTTTTGCTGATTTGAACACCATCAAAGAATCCTCTACAAACAATGCGGTCTGAGGTTTCCCATCGTTTACAGGCATAGGTGCGATACCATAATTAAGTTCGGGAGCATCTGTTTTAAGAAGGGTCGGGAAGAAATTAGCTGTCATCAACATAGCAAGTTTCCCAGCACTGAATACTTTCTGGAGTTCATCCCTATTGATTGCTGTGGGTTTGGGGTTGGTAACCTTGTCTGTGTTGATCAGGTCATTCATAAAAGTGAATGCCTCAATATTCTCAGGGCTGTTTAGTGCCCATTTGCCATCCTTTTTCCATCCGCCGCCATTTCCAAATGCAAAATATGAGAAGAATGCTTCTCCTTCAAAATCTGTCATCTCGATACCGAATGCATCAATACCTGTTTTCTCCTTGATTGTTTTAGCATCCTGTCTCAGTTCAGACCATGTTTTGGGAGGATTGGCAATTCCTGCTTGTGCAAAAATATCCTTGTTATAATAAAGGCTTCGTACCGATGATATCAGTGGTATGGCATAATTGATCCCGTTAATCTCATCACCTTTGTACATAGAATCATAGAATTTGGCTTTCAATTCAGGTGAAATGACTTTGGAGGCGTCCAATAACAGATCATCATTCACATAGGCAGAGAATAGATCGATATTTAGAAGATCAGGAGCCTGCTTTGTGGAAATCAATGTATTAACCTTTTGTACCAGGACATCCCACCCAACGACCTGCAGGTTCACTTTAATGTTGGGGTTTTCCTTCTCAAAGTTTGCAATCAGGTCTGTAAAATAGGGCTCTGTAGCATTACTATACTGCGAGGCTACAAAAGTAAATTCGGTCTTACCCTCCGTGGCTTTACACCCTGTGAAAGCAAAAGCGGAAAGCATGGCCACGATAAGAAATACAACTATCAGTTTGGCAAATCTGCGACCGGACATCTTATTTCCTCCTTTAATTTTGATTAGTAAAAACAATTAATTTGTTTGTAAATCAAACATTCTCTTTATGATTATAAAAAGATTTTCCACAATGTCAATAATCCGAATTGCTTTATTATCAATTCAGACATTACAGCTAAAAACCTTTAGCTTCCGAAAGAACAATTATTATCCTTTAAAATAAAGTACGGCAATTATTCAAGAATTGTTAAATTAATTCCTGCCAGCCTGCAATAAGCAGTCATTTCCTGCTGAAGGTCTCCATAATAAACTATATAATGCGGACCTGCTATATTTTCCTTGAATTTCTCTATACTGTAATTGGTTTTTATTTTTAATCCGGGAATCATCGGACCGCAAGAATTTTTCCATCCCTCCTCCTGAAAAATTTCCGGAGTTTCAGAATTTCCCTTTAACAACTGCAAACTTAATTTCCCATCTCTTGCACTTAAATTCATTAGTGTTATTTCGCCTGTTTTTAGTTTCGAAATATTCATGATGCCTTTTGCACCGCCCCAGTCATGTTCCCTGATCTCAATGCAATCCCCTCTGCAAGCTTTAAACGGGGCAAACCCGCATGAAGCCATCAGAAACCCGTCACTGTAAAATTCAAAAATCTCTAGGAAGAAAGATTTTTGGGAAGTTATTTCTGAAATAATTACCTGTAAAACAAGATTATAAACATCACATTCGCAAATTGCGTCAACCTTATTGCTGATATACGAAAGTACCATACAAGGAGTGAAGCCAAGAAGTACGCCAGGGTCGCTGCCGCATTTTAATGTGATAGCCTTATAACCACCGTCTTTAATAATACTCTCCATTGCTGCAGAATATCTTGCAAATAATTCCATCTCCAGATTATTGATATCAGTTTTGTATATATATTTTCTTAAATCATTTTCATAATGCTTAATTTCATCTTGGCTTACGGAGTCGGCAATATTTTTAAGAGCCAGAAGTTCAATATTGTCCACCTGAATACCTGTAATCTTTTTAATTATGTTACCGTCATACATGAAAGGAAAAAGATTTGAGCAGGCATATCCGATGGATACGATGCTGGTATTTTTTATATTTCTATAAGATGCTGCAATTTTTATATATTTTATTACTTTTTCTACTGCTGGTTCTTCGTCCAGATTATCAAAAACAATAAAATTTTTTATATTCATCAAATCCAGGGAGTATTTTAAAAGACTTACTCCGGCAGCTGCCGCCGGCGCAATTAAACCTTTTTCAACATAGTAACCGGAAAGACTCCAGACAATTAATGGAATATAAAGGAATTCTTCAATAACTTTCAGCAATTTTGGCGATTCTCCCCAGCCTGCATAAATTACGAGCAAAGAAGAGGAATCTTTTATTGTAGCCGACACGACTTCTTTTATTTTAAGCAATTCGTCCTTATCGTGATCATTAACACAGCCAATAAAATTAATTTCAAAATCTTCAGGGGCGTTATTTTTTAATTTTTCGTAAGCATTAAGAATAATTGCACCCATTTTTTCTTTTGGATGGGCATAACTATAAAAACCGATAACAGATGTTTTGTTTCTCATTTTCTTTTCAATAATTTTTAAGATTGGTATTAAAACACTTAAATATAAGCCGGATAAAACTTTTTATTCCCGTTCTTATCCCTGTTTCATATTGGAACCGTAAAAAGACTGCGGCTCCCTGAAAATAATAAAATCTATATAGTCTAGACCATTTTTTATTGCCCCATATATTTTGGATCTGTTCCTTAGACTTGAAAATACCACATCTCTTTTGTAAGGAATTATTTTTTCCACCTCATTTTTAAGCAGATTTAAAAAATCCTGTCCAAGCTCTACTATTTCACCATTTATTACAACAAGTTCCGGGTCAAGTGTTATGACCAGGGAAGCAATTCCCAGAGCCAGAGTCCTTATTATACTGTTATTTATTAAATCTCTAATTTCGGTTTTTAAATTATATAAAGAAGCTATGTCACTAAAATTGCTGATATTATATTGGAGATTATTTGCTTTAATATATTCTTTAACGATTTCGGTAATCACTCTGATATCGCACTTTGATTCAAAATATCCCAGATTCTTATTGCCGTTTAATAATTCATTATAATCAAAATTTTCCGCCACAGGCAAAAATGCAATTTCTCCCAGATAACCGCTCTTGCCCTCTCTTATCTGTCCGTCAATAATTATTCCCGAACCAATACCGTAAGTAACGACTATATAAATAATATTTGAAAAATTGCTGAAGCTTTTCCATTGCTCCCCGATAGTCTCCAGCTTAACATGGTCTTTTAATATCACATCTATTTTATATCTTTCAAAAAACAACTCCCTTAAATCCATCCCAATCCAGTCGCTGATATAAGGTGCCCATTTTATCTTGCCTGTCCTTGTATTAAATGTCTCGGGAGATCCCAGACTAATCAGGCAAATTTTTTCTATCCCTATTTTTGAAATTATCCTGTCTGTTTTTTTAAAAACCGTTTCCGTTATTTTTTTTGCACTTACTTCTTCGACGGAATACTGTATTGTTTCTTCTTCTATTATTTCTCCGATTAAATTGCAGACAACAATATTTGCTTCTCTTATAGTAATAACAATGGAAACAAAATAATAATAATCTTTGTTAAAATATATTAAAGTGGGCCTCTTGCCTAAATTGCCTTCGACTTTTTTACCTTCCAGTATAATATTATTTGCAACCATATCATTGCATATTTCTGAAACAGTTGATCTCACAATCCCTATTTCCTTTGAAATAGAAGCTCTGGACATCGGGCCGTCATTTTTTAGTAATTTTAAAATCAGCCCCTGATTCCTTGACTTTATATATTTCTGGTTATATTTTTTATCAGCCATCTGCTTTACTCCGTAAAAAACGCTATTTTATATTCAAATATTTCTACCGGAAACTTGTGCTAATATCGATTCATCTTTTTAAATTATTTATTTTATTATTCGCTGAATATAACTCTGCAGGGTAATCCTGTTGTATTCATGATCTTTAAAGGGCATATATATATCTTAACAACTGTTTTTGTCAGCTTGTCCAGATTTACAAGAGGCGCAACAAGAGAAACATCATTGTCGTAAATAATTTCCCAGCTTCCTCTTTCATTTTCAAGACAATCGATATATGCAGAATCAAGTGCTAATATAAATGGCTTTTTGTTAACAAGATACTTAACAGCATCTCTTTCGCAAAACCAGGCATCTGTCAAAAAATCTTTTTCATTCCAGTGAGAACCCCAGCCTGTTGCAAGAACAAGTACTGAACGTTCGGGAATATTTCCGGTAATGTTTTTTTCTGCTTTTTTTACAGCTTCAAGTGTTACAACCGGTCTTTTACCTTCTTTTTTTAATTCATTCAAGTCAAATTTATAAACAAAAGCGTCTACTCCAAATAATTTTTCAATAGGAATATCGCTCATCGGATATGATTTTTCTATACCAATGGAATGTGCAGGTCCGTCAATATATGTTCCAGTAAGCATGCTGAAACCTTCAAAAGCATTGCTTTTAGGGTGAAACCCTTCAACCCAAGCAGGCTCTTTCAGGTCAACAAGTTTAAAATCAGGAAAAGGATCCCCGTATGACCACATGCCATCATAGATCGGGCCTGATGCATCTATTATTTTCATAAAATTATCCTTACTTAAAAAATATTCATTTATATTAAGATGTAAGAGCAATTTTTAAATCATCAGCCACAGGGTCAATTATTACAAAATCACAGGATGACAATCTTAAAATTGAACCTGGAATTTCAGGAACTATTGGGCCATGAAGCGCAAGCCTTACAATAAATTTCTGCCATGTTATACCGCCCGGGAAATAGCCTCCCTGATCGGTAAGTCCGCATCCGTCATTCCACCATGATCTGTAGTCGGCATTTAGTGTAGTTGATGATCCTATAGTGTGCGCTTTGGGTGGAATAAATGCCCACGCGCCATTCATATCGGTCATAGCCATCTGACATGTTGAAAGAGGGTGAAACTCCACACAGCTTGGCTTAGCTTTTTTCCATTCTTCAAAAGATAGACCACGTTCTTTGGCCAGGTGTGGATCCCAAAAAGCATAATGTCCTGAAAAACCAGTTCCTCCATAAACAATATTGGCACCTTTTGCTCCAGGTTTCTTACGTGCATCAATAATCATATCGTCAAAATCATTTATATTATTCTTATTAGGAAAATGAATGTTTTTTTCAGGAATTTTGAGTTCAGGCTTTACCCTCGAGAAAAAATTTGTCTCGATTGTCCAATGAAATGATCCGGGCCAGTTGTGGTTAACGTCATTGCCATTTTCATCACAATATTCATCCATTGCAAAATAATGCACGTGTTTTAACGGAATATTTAATGCATTAACCATGTCAGCCAGAAGCTGATATTGAAAGATAGGGCCAGTCGGAAAGACTCCTACAAATTGTTTTCCTTCATCAAGAGCTTCTTTTATTCTTATTAACATGTCGAGTGCCATCTGAAAGTGGAAATCTTTTACAGGCGCAATCCTTACCTTAAACTCAGTATGGGAATCATCAGGAACATTACAAATATCTTCTTTCTTTACCTTTGCTGCTTTCTTGCATGCTTCCATGTCTCTGAAGGCAAGGAATCTGGCAGGAGCAAAATTTATTAAGTCAATATCAGGATTAAAATCTTTAGACAACATAACCTCCCCTTTAAAAAATAATAATAATAAATACTTATAAAATGCCATTAACATAAAAAAACAAATTACTTTTTCCTATACCTGTTAAAAGCTTCCACAGATGCCATTACATTTTCATCGCTATATGCAGGCCTATGCCACTTAACTATCTCACAGATGAAACCGCCATCAGGTGTAGATAATTCTCTGACAAGCTCATCTGCTTCCTTCTTTACTTCCCCGGGTGTTCCGACTGCAAGCGTATCCTTCATATCAACAGGAGCTTTAAGACATATTTTGCCGGCAAGATTTTCCTTAACCTTTTTTATTCCCGTAGTCTTTATGTCAGGTATGAAAAACAAGTCTATGTCCATATCAAGCAGGTCCTTGTGAACCGCTTCAGTATTTCCATCCATACATATTGAAGTATACAGGCCAAGATCATGGACATAATTATAGAACTTCTTAAGTCTTGGTTTAAATTCCTTCCTCCATACTATAGGATTTATGACCATGCCGGAATTTTGTCCCCAGTCTTCAATTACCGTTATCATATGTGCACCGGCATTCTTAAAATAGACAGTTATCTGTTTATAGTAATCAATAACCTTTTCATAAATATCCACTACAAGATTTAAATCTGTTGCTACCTTCATGAAAAAATTCTGAATGCCAAGTATAAAATTTGTGGTAAGAAAGAAGCCCGGATCTATAAATCCGTTAACAAATCTATCTGAGTAGTATCTGTCAATTACCTTTTTTAACTCAATATATTTTTTTTCAATCTTTTTCGGGTCAGGAAATTCATATTCTTTAAAATTCGGATTTTTTTCCAGCGGGTGTTCAAGTAAAACATAAGTTGAATTCATATTATTCGGTATTTTTAACTTTGTACCAAACTGATCTGAATAGATTGTCTCTTTCTGTTCATTTTTTCCTATTTCTTCAAAGAACCATGAATAAGCTTGAGGCCAAAAAGAATCGAAATTTTCTGTTCCCGGAATGAATTGGACTTCACCGGGGTTCAATGTGTGATATGCATTGTAAATATGAGGAACCTGCTCTGTTTCCATCGGTAAATAAGTTGGCTTTTTAAACTCAACGGCTCTTTTTACATTATCAATATGATCTGACACTAAATTCTCCTTTAAAAAACTATAAAAAGTTCAATTTTATTTAGCCGCAATAATCAACAGCTGTTAAGACCATTATTTTGATTAAATCCAGAATATCTTTAACTTCTACATTCTCGTCTATCCCATGCGGATTTTCACCTTTGGGACCTATTACTACCACTTCTGTATTTCCGGCTTTTTTAAATGCAAAAGCATCACAGGCAATACCAAGACCGCATTCATTATAATCAAGGTTTATATTTGAAAAGGATTTCCTGATTGATTTCATGGCTTCATGGTTAATATCTGTCCTGTGCCCTTCAATAAATCTTGTAACGGTTTCAAACTTCGGAAAATCATCCTCAAACTCCTTATATGAGTTTAATTCCTTTTTCATAAAATCCATGAATTTATCCTTTGCTTCGTTCTCGCTTGTGTCTGCAAAAGTTTCCAGCCAGAAGTATATGTGTCCCTTTGTCGGAACAGAACCTGATTCCAGATAATTTGAACCTCCGGAGTATAACTGAAAAGTCAGAAGTCTTATAAATTGTTCGGTCTTATAATTTTTTGATGCTTTTATTCCTTTTAGAATTTTGTTGTATTTTTCAAGTGCTAAAGCAATTTTGCTTAATTTATATATCGGATTTGGAAGTTCAAGGCCAAAACCAAATCCCCCTGGCCCCTGAACATCCAATGTTGCTTTCCAGTCACTTCCCCCTATGGTTTCAACGCCGGCCGACATATCGCTTGTTTCCGGCAAAATAGCAAAATCAATACCAGGATATCTAAGTCTTGCCGCAACAGTCCCATTAACTCCGCCGTTTTCCTCATCTATTACACTCTCGGCAAGAATGTCTCCCTTTAAATTAATACCAAGGTCATTTAAACATTTTATTGCAAAAAAACCTGCCAGTGCGCCTGCTTTCATATCCATGGACCCTCTTCCGTAAAGCTTCCCGTCTTTGACTTTGCCGCTAAAGGGGTCAGGGAAAACTTTCCATTCTTTTTCCTTAACAGGCATCACATCCATATGACCGGAAAATAATAATGATCTTATGCTGTCCGATCCTTTTATCTTTGCAACAACGTTAGGTCTTCCCTTATATATTCTTTCTGTCCCGTCCACAGTCGGAAAAAACATCGGATGCTCTCTGATACCCTTGACATCGTCAATCTCAAACACATCAATGTTTTTTTTAGGGATGAATTTGGATATAAAATTATAAAGATATTCCTGACCTGGTTTTTCATTACCTGTCGGAGGAGTATTTTCGGTCTTGATCTGAATTAGTTCTGATATAGTATTTAAAATCAACTCTTCGTTTTTCTTAATCCAGTCAGCAATTTTTTCAATCATCGATAAATATTTTCCTCTTAATTTCAATTAGTAAAAACAATTAATTTGTTTGAAAAGCAAACATTCTTTTTATAATTATAAAAAGATTTTCCATAATGTCAATAACCCGAATTGCTTTATTTAAAAAGTATTCCAAATAGTATCGTTGCCTCATTTAAAAAAAGTATCTGAAATTAATTTAAACTGATTGTTGTCATATTTTTTGCTACAATTAGTAAATCAAAGAGTTTTAGACCGAAAGGTGCGGAAAGTGAGATATAAGATAGTGTAAATCCCATTATAGACCAATGGGTAAACATACAAAACAATACAGGTGTCGAAAACCTCAATATAGCCCCCATTACCTGTGCATTTAAGATAATTATGAATCCTTTGAAAGGGTTTATGAGGAAAAATGTGAGCCAAAGTATGGATTCTTAAGGCCTATTGTTTAAGTAAAAAAACTTGAGGCTGTTTTTTTAGATCAGCGTTTTTCCGCTTTTAATCCTGTTAATGAGTTTTGGTACAATATCAAAAATATCTCCGACTATCCCATAATTTGCAACTTTAAATATTGGCGCATTCGGATCTTTGTTAATGGCAATTATTATGTCTGCGGTTTGCATTCCTGCAAGATGCTGGATTGCACCTGAAATTCCAATGGCAATATATAGTTTGGGGTTGACGGTTTTCCCTGTCTGGCCAACCTGATGAGGATATGATATCCAGTTTGAATCAACTGCCGCCCTTGATGCTCCAACAACTCCGCCAAGCAGCCCTGCAAGTTCTTTAACCATTGCAAATTTTTCACCGCTTCCCAAACCTCTCCCCCCTGAAACAACAGCATCATAATCATTTAAATTTATCTTTTCTTCTGTTTCTTTTTCAATATTTATTAATTTATACTTTGTTTTAAATTTTGATTCATCAAGTTTTATATACTCAATTTTACTTTTATAATCTTCAGATGAATAATTTTTTCCACCGTTTTTATCATCAATATTGTTACTAATTTTTATCTCCATTACGTGCGGCCTAACTGTCGCCATCTGAGGCCTGGAATTTTTTGTAATAATTGTAGCTAATATATTGCCTCCGAATGTCGGGCGTGTTTGAAGCAGAATTTTTTTACCTGTGTCAATTGATAATGCAGTGCAATCAGCAGTCAGACCAGTTTTAATTATTGCAGCTACTTTAGGAATTAATGTTCTCCCGAACATTGTAGCTCCCGCCAAAAAAATCTCCGGTTTATATTTGTTTATTACCTGAACTAAAGCCTTTGCAAAAATATCATCCAGGTTATTTTCAAAAATATGGCTTTTTACAAGATACAATTTGTCTAATCCGTAATTAAAAACCTTATTTAAATTTTTTGGCTCTTCTCTGCAAATAAGAACAGCTGATAAATAAACGCCAAGGTTATCTGCAAGCAGTCTCCCGGAGCTTAAAAGTTCAAACCCGACATCAATAATTTTATCAGCATAGGTCTCAAGATAAACACATACCCCGCTGTAATCAGAAAAATCTTTTTCAGATGCAATTAAACCTGAAATTTCAATAGCATCATAATTGCACGATTCTATGCAGGCACTGCAAAAAACACAATTTTCATTTATTACAGCTTTTTTGCCAACAATTTCAATAGCATCATACATGCAGACATTTTTGCAGATTCTGCATCCTGTACACTTTTGAATATCTACTTTTATTTCCATATCAGTTAATTTCTCTTAATTTCTTAGTCAAATAAGATTTAATTCTTTTAGTTTTGAGTAGATTTCACTTACCTGCTCATCCGGTGTTCCGGATAACATAAGAGTCTCGTGCTTATGTTCAGGAGTAAAAATCTTTATAACCTGTGTGTATGAACCATTAAGTCCGCATTCTTTAGCTTCCATGCCCAGATATTCATTGCCCCATACCGGTATTTCTGCACTTCTGGATTTCATTTTTCCCCTAAGTGAAGGAATTCCGGGGATATTTATGTCTTTACCTACAGAAATTGCAGCAGGCAATCTGACTTCAAATGTTTCATACCTGTCTTCCATCAGCCTCTTTATTACCATTTTATTTCTGCTAATTTCAGTGATTTTGCTTGCATAACCAATAAAGGGTATATTTAAAATATGTGCAAGTTCAGGACCAACCTGGCCTGTATCACCATCCAAAGTCTGTTTACCCAGAATTATTATTTTCCAGCCTTCTATCTTTTTTATTGCTTTTGAAAGCGTATAAGCAGTTGCCCAGGTATCCGAACCGGCAAATGCCCTGTCAGATACCAGAACTCCGCTGTCAATACCAAGGGAAATTGCTTCCCTTAATATTTCTACTGATTGGGGTGGACCCATGCTGATCGCAATTACTTCAACATCAAAGCTATTATCTTTTAAAGCAATAAGTCTTGCCTTAAGCCTGACTCCTTCTTCTATTGCATATGTATCAAAGGGATTTATTATATTCTCAATACCTTCTCTTATTAATGTGTTGGTTTCCGGATTTATTTTTATTTCCATTACGGCTGGGACTTGTTTAATGCATACTATAATTCTTATTTTTTCAATCATTATTTTAAGTGTGCCAATTGATATTTTTTTAAAATATCTTTAATAATTTTAATTAGTTCTTGGTGATTAACTTAAGTTTTTTTGTAAATTTTTCAGTTTTATAAGCTCAAAATTTCATAATTTTTTAAACTTTAGTGAATTGTTCACCATAAGCTAATTAAAACCTTTTTTTATTAAATCAAGGGCAATGATGTTTCGCTGAATCTGATTAGTTCCTTCATAAATCTGAGTTATCTTTGCATCTCTCATCATTTTTTCTACCGGATAGTCTTTCATAAAACCATAACCACCCAGTATCTGTACCGCATCAACCGTAACTTTCATTGCCATGTCTGAAGCAAACAATTTAGACATAGCAGATAATCTTGAAACATCTTTTTCACCGCTGTCTATAACCTTTGCAGTATAATATACAAGCGATCTTGCAGCTTCAACACTGGTTGCCATATCGGCAAGCATATGTTGTATTGCCTGGAAAGAGGATATGGAAGTGCCAAATTGTGTTCTTATCTTGGAATAATTTAATGCCTCCTCCAGCGCAGCTTGTGCTACACCGACTCCCTGTGCACCTACTGCAGGCCTTGACTGATCAAAGGTCCTCATTACTATTACAAATCCCATACCTTCCCTTGAAATCAGATTTTCTTTTGGGATTTTGCAGTTATTAAATATTAACTCTCTTGTTGTTGAAGCCCTGATTCCAAGCTTGTCTTCTTTCTTGCCAAATTCAAAACCGTTGGTTCCTTTTTCAACAATTAAAGCGCTGACTCCTCTTGCCCCCTTTTCAGGATCGGTTTTAGCAAAAATTGTATAAATATCTGCTTCACCGCCATTTGTTATCCATTGTTTAGTTCCGTTTAAAATATAAAAGTCGCCATCTTTAACCGCAGTTGTCCTGATTGCGCTTACATCGCTTCCGGCATCAGCTTCTGTAAGCCCGAATGCTGCCAATTTTTCACCGCTTGCAAGTTGAGGAAGATATTTCTCCTTTTGTTCTTCACTCCCCATTAAAATGATAGGTATGAAGCCAAGGCCGCTTGCAGCATAAGAAGTTGCCACGCTTAAATCTCCACGGCTTAATTCTTCAGTTGCAAGGCATACCTCAAAAATACCTGTTCCCATCCCGCCATATTTTTCCGGAACAAATAATCTGAAAAGATCGCTTTTCCCGATCTCTTTTATTATGTCTGTCGGGAAAATTCTTTTTTCATCAAATTCTGCTCTTACAGGAATAATTCTATCTTCAACAATCTTCCTGCAGATCTCTACAATCATTTTTTGTTCTTCAGTTAGTAAATATCTCATAAAACCTCCAGTTTCTCTTAAATAGAGTTGTAAGAAAAGACGTTAGAGCGGGTTAATAGTTTCGGTGATTGGTATCTATTTGCTTTACTGCTTTTATAGGGCACAAAATGTGAATATAAATATAACATTTATAAATATTTTTTAAACCAATCAAGAATCATTCTTGTTGCTCCGCTTTTTGTTGGTTCTGCAAGCAGTCCGTGATCCCCATTTTCAAATAATTTAAATTCTTTAATTTCTTTTGCTCTTTCAAAAAGAAGTTTCGAATTTTCTTCCCATGGAACAATTCCATCTTTTCTGCCTGCCATGAGCAGTAAAGGTTTTGGAGAAATTTTATCTGCAAAATCTATCGGCCTTAACTGAAAAATTGAAGCAATTGAAGCAATTTCAACATAATAAGTAAATTCTTTATCTTCAAAATTCTTATTTAGCGTTTCAATTAAGTCTAAATATTTTTGAGGATATGAAAGTGCATCTGACATCTTTATTAAATTGGATTTTCCGTAAATTGACTTCCTGATACTATCTTCATTAACAATTTTTAAGAATTCATTAAATTCCTTCTCGCTTTTATTTCTTAGCCAGTTTCCTTTTATCCATTTAAAACCATCAGAAACAACAGAAAGGGCTACAATGCATTTTGAAATGTTTTCTGAACCACCGGCCTGGATAACGTTTGCACCACCCATGCCTTCGCCGAAAAGTCCAATTCTGCCTGCATCAATACCTGGAAATGAAGAAACATAATAAACAGCAGAAATTAAATCTTCTCTCCATTCAGTGCAGCAAAGCATCCTGCCCAAAGGATACTCAGATTTCCCGCAGCCTCTGTTATCAAACCTGAAACTTGCAATACCCGTTTCCTGAAGTTTTTGTGCAAGGTAAACAAAATCGCCGAATTCATTCTGGCTGGCGCCATACCCGTGAGACATTATTACTATAGGTGCTTCCTTATTTTTATTCAAATACTGTGGAATCGCAAATGTTCCGTAAAGCTTTACGCCATTGCTATAAAAATAAACTTCTTTTTCCATAATTAATCAATTTCTATTTCAGGCTTATAAAATTTACAGGAAATATATTTTTGTTTCTTTTTTAAAATTATTGATTTAACTCTTTAAAAATACAGCATTGATATCAATAATTGGTTTGTAAATGCTTAATCAATGTGGAAAACTTCTTCCAGCATTTCCATTTCCGGGCCGATAATTGTCGGGTCGCTATTTACAAAGTATTTTGCCATTGCCTTCTGCCACCTTCCATTTACCTCTGTTGCTCCCAGAATTTTACCGCCTTCTTCAAGGTTGTCGTGTTCAAGATAAGCAAACATTGTTCCGTCTTTTCTGAAATAAATGGAATAATTCTTATAACCTGCATCTGTTATAGCTTTTGCCATATCCGGCCAGATGTTAGCATGGTCTTTTTTATATTGCTCTTTTAATTCAGGTTTTATTTTCCATATCATTGCGTGTCTTGCCATATTATTTTCCTCCAGTTATTTTTTTGTTTTCCAGGGCTTTTATAAATTCCTTTGCAGCAGTAGATGCATCCGGTGCATAAAGCTCTATGCCGTACCTGTCTGCAAATTCACGTGTAACGGGAGCACCTCCAACAGCAAGAATAACTTTGTCTCTAAGACCTGCATCAACTATTGCTTTTATATGGGCAGGCATATTACCAAGTGTTGTAGTTAAAAGACCTGAAAATGCTACTATGTCAGGTCTGTTTTCTTTTATTGCTTCTACAAATTTAGGATAATCTACATCTATTCCAAGATCTATTACCTTAAGACCCTGGCCTTCCGCCATGGTAATTACAAGGTTTTTGCCTATGTCGTGAAGATCTCCCTTAACTGTACCAATTAAAAGGGTGCCCTTTTCTGATGTGTGGTTTGATGCACTCATGTGGGGTTTTAATACTTCCATTGCAGTTTTCATTGTTTTAGCTGACAGCAGCATATCAGGCATGTAAAGCTCGCCTGTTGAGAATTTGTCTCCAACATATATCATTGCTTTAGATAATGCGTTATTTATTATGTCGTCTATCTTTACCCCCTCTGATAAAGCTTTTTCTACAAGGGGATCTATTTCCTTGTAAGCTCCCTTTACAGTGGTGCTGTAGATGTCATCCAGTATTGCCATTAAAGACTCCTTTTAATTAAAATTTTTATAAAATATAATTTAAAAACAAAAATACATAAGGCAACATAAGTTGTAGCAATTAATTAGTTTTTGTTGGTTAACTTAAGTTTTTTTGTAAATTTTTTAAGTTTTATAAGCTCAAAATTTTATAATTTTTTAAACTTTAGTGAATTGTTCACCAGAAACTAATTAATACTTTCCGTATTTATGTATCGCATTGATATATGCAATATAGTTTGCATGGGGAATGTAATTAACTATTGAATGTGAACATGTTGCAACATAACCGTAACCTGGTTTTAAAACATCCATATGAGCTTTAACATCTGCATCCACCTCTTCCGGTATGCCGTTCCCGAGAGGAAATTCCACGTCAATATTACCGGAAAGACATAATCTATTGCCGTATCTTTTCTTAAAGTCATGGTAATCAATTCCGTAAGGATCCATGGGGTTAAGGCAGTTAAGCCCCATATTGATAAGGTCCTCTACAATATCATCAATTCTACCGTCACTATGAAACATTACAGGAATGCCCGCATTTACAGCAGGTTCAAATATTCTTGCCATCCTTGGAACCCATATTTCCCTAAATATCTTTGGAGGGATAAATAACCCTGTTTTAAATGCAACGTCATCGGCAGGGAATAAGAAGTCTACTTTTTCTGCAACAAGAGCTTTTGTTAAATTCACAAAATGAACAGTTGATACCTCCAGCATTTCTTCAACCAGATCCCTGTCCTCATAAACCATCATCATGAAATCATTCATTCCTACAACAAACTCATAAAGGGTCTGGATAAGGCAGCCATAAAGCCCTGTTACTCCAAGATTTACTTTTTGTTTTTTTATTTCTTCTTTATACTCACGGACATATTTTACTGTATTTGCTATTGCGGCTTCCGAATCAAGTTTTAATGCTTCAAAGTCTTTTCTTGTCTTGATTGACTTGTCAAATGCATTAATCCAGTTTCCGTCTTTGTCCTGCTTTTTAAATGGGGTCCACAGGCCACCGTCAAACATCATTGCATCCTGGCCTATTATTTTACATAATTCAATATAATCAGCCGGATACATGGGCCTGCCCGCTTCGGCATTAGCGCCTTTTGCGGGATCACCGCCATAAGAAAGAGTATTTCCTGCATATCTGCCGAGTATCTTTTCTACATGCTTGTCTTCTATAAGTATTTCAAAATTAGGAACCCTGTCTACTTTTTGTCTTCTAAAAGCAGAAAGAAGCCTTTCCTTGTCTATTTCGCCATCATAAGGCATTATTTTTGTTGATTCTATCAAAATTACCCTCCTTAAGATTTACCTGATTTATTAATATATATTATAGCTGAAGTTTAAAATAATAAATCAGAAATCAAATCCATGTTATCAACAAAGTGATATCCCTTCAGGTTCTCATCAATTTCTTTTTCATGCTTTAGCAGCTTTTCAACCATTTCCTGGTATTTCCACATTAGCTTAACACCCAAAGCAAGGGATTTTGCTCTATCATCACGAGGAGCAATTATATCAATTGCACACCAGCCCTCATAATTTGTTTTATTTAAATAATAATAAAATTCAAGAATTTCCCAGAAATTAATTGTTCCGAAAATCATATCCGGGTCAGCATCCTTATAATTTTCATTAATATGGATCTGATTTAATTTTCCCCAATAATCAAGAAGCGCTGCTGATTCTGCAATACCTTCTCCTGCCATTAGTGCATGGCCTATATCCAAAGCACAGCCGACATTCTTTAAATTCACGTCCCGCACAAAAGCCATTGCCTTACCGGTATCGCTTATATATTGTTTTTGCCTTGGATCCTTGCTTTTTGCTTCAATAGCAATTTTCATATCTTTTGCATATTCACCAATTTCTCTGACAGTTTCAATAAGGTATTTCCAGCCTTCCACATAATTAACCTGGAAAGTATAATCATAACCATCATGAGCCGGCCACAGCAAAACACTGTCGGCTTTTACTTCTTTGGCAAAATCTATAGCGTCTTTAAAAAGTTTCACTGTTTCTTTTCTGATTTTGGCATCATTGGTGCAAAATGAGCCGTGTTTCCACTTTCTGTCTCCCCAGCATTCAACCGCAATATTAGAAACTTTTAAACCATAACTTTCAACTTTTTTTACAAGCTTATCCGGATCATTTGGAAGTGGAGCAGTCGGATAAAATGTAAAGAGTCCTGTAAGACCTTTTATTTTTGACATTATCTCCAATTGTTGTTCTGCAGTAAGTTCTTCATAATAACCGCCGGGCACATATCTTTCTCCGTAAGTTCCAAGACACCAAAGATGCGCATCAATGTTAAGTTTCACTTAATATCTCCTTTCGAGTTAATAAAATTTTAAGTAAAATCGTTTTTTTAACTTTTACTGCCATAACTTACACCTGAACTAAGATTTTTAAATAGCCGTTAATTTTAAATATCATAATTATTTAAAAAAAATTTAAGGTATTTAACTTTTACAAAATAAATAGTTCTATTTTTTTAAAAACTTAAACTTGGGCTTTTAATTTATACCTTTTATAAATATAAAAATTTATTATAGAATCTTTAAATATTTTTCATAAGCAGCATCCCATACTGCCTTTTCTTTTGGTTCGTAAACAATAACATTTGATGAGTTGCAGCATATAAGCCTCCCCTCATTTACATCCTTGATTTCTCCGGTCCCCTTTAGCTGCATCAGCAGGTTACCCACAGCAGTAGTTTCAGCAGGTCCGGCAGCAACAATAACACCGAGAGCGTCGGCAATCCATTGGCAGATAAGCTTGTTGTTTGTACCTCCGCCTACTAACTGCATTAGTTCAATTTTCTTTCCGGTTAATTTTTCAGTTTGTTCAACATTAAATCTGATCTTAAGGACAAGACTTTCATAAAAGCACCTTGCAACCGGTCCTATTCCTTCTGGAATATTCTCTCCTTTTTCCTTGCAGTATTTAGCAATCACTTTGGACATGTCGGTTGAGGGGGGGAGAAAAACAGGATCGTCTACATCTATTAATGCATCAAAAGGTTTTGCCAAAGGATACACTTTGTCTATTTCCGTCCATGCAATGTTTTCACCCTTATCTTTTCGCCATTTCCCCATGCATTGTTGTATTATCCAAAGACCATTTATATTTTTAACAAACAAATTTCTGCCTTCACAGCCGCCTTCATTACCGTAGCCGGCCTTAAAAGCTTCAAGGTTTATTATCGGCTCTGAAGTTTCGACACCTTGAACAAGCCATGTTCCCATGCTTACAAACGCCCAGTTTTTCCTTGAATCTATTAAAGGAATCCCTGTTTCAGCAGAAGCAGAATCATGAGTTGCCGGTGCAATTACAGCAATATTTGATATTTCAAGCTCGTCAAGCACGGATTTCTGAAGGCCTCCGACTTTGCTTCCAGGCTGGATAATTTCAGGAAAGATATCTTTTGAAACTCCAAGCTTACTTAAAATAAGATCTGACCATTTTTTGTTTTTCTGGTCATACATTATGGTAGTTGTAGCATCTGTAAATTCATTAAAGGTATTTCCTGTAAGGAAATAATTAAATAAGTCCGGCATCATTAAAAATTTATTTGCATTTGGGAGCTCGATAGCTTTATTGATTTTTAAATTATAGAAGTGGTAAATGGACATTATGCTCATTATAAGACCCCCGGTTAATTCGAATAACTTTTCCGGAGGGAAATCTTTATGGACAGCTTCTGCTGCTTTAGTTCGGTCTTCATCCCTGTAATGATGGGGATTTGAAAGCATTTTGCCGTTTTTATCCAGAAATCCAAAATCAACCCCCCACGTGTCGACACCAAGTGCCTCAATTTTTTTAAAGAGTTTTACTGAAGCAGAAATTCCTTCTTTTAATTCAAAATAAAGCCTTAAAATATCCCAATACAAGGTCCCTGCAGCATACACAGGTTTGTTTTCAAATCTGTGTGTTTCTTCCAATTTAAATTTACTGCCGTCAAATTGTGCAACAATGGCTCTTCCGCTGCTTGCTCCAAAATCAAAAATAAGATAATTTTTCAAAGCCATTAATTCTCCTTTAAACGGTTTTATTTATAATTTAAAAATTAATTTCCTGCTAAAATAAATATCCACTTTGATAAATTTTAATTCAAAAAGAATCAATTTTTAAACAAAATTATTAAAATTTAATCAATAATTAAAAAAGTTGTAACCTTTAAAAAAGTTGTAACCTCATTACCTTATTTCTATTAATTTATTTATCCTTATTATTAATAAAGCTGTAAATTACGCCTGTTTCTTAATGCATCAATTGAAATTACAAGAACCAGCAGTACGCCTTTAACTACCTGTCTTAAATAAATAGGAACATCAAGCATAACCATGCCGTTTGCAATAGAGCCTATAATAAGAAGTGCTATAAATACTCCAAAGAAATTGCCCTTGCCACCGCCGACTGCAACCCCGCCAAGAACTACAATAGTTAATACTTCAAGCTCAGCACCTGTACCGTATTCAGGTCTTCCTGAACCTAATTGCGAAATTAAAAGAAGCCCTGCAATTGAACAGAAAAATCCGGATATTACATAGGTTATTATCTTAATTCTGTCAACCGGTATACCTGCAAGCCTTGCAAGAGTTTCATTGCCGCCAATGGTAAATAAATTTCTTCCAAATCTTGTAAATTTCAGAATAAGTGCAAGGATAATAAAGAAAACTATAATATAAATAGTAGTATAGGGAACAATATCAGCTATAAACTTCCTTCCAAAACCCTGAATGAAGACATTATAAATTCTCGGGTTTTGATTGGCCCAAAAATAACACACTCCCCTTATGATAGCAAGCGTGCCTAAAGTAGTGATAATCGGATTTATTCCTATCTTGGTGATTATAAGGCCGTTAATTAATCCAACGCTGCAGCCAATTACTATTGCAATTACAAAAATTAGTGGAGTTGGTACACCAAATTTATCCATCATTAAAACTGCACTCACTATGCCTACGAGTCCGGAAATTGAACCGATAGAAAGGTCAAATCCTCCGGCTAGCATAACAACCATAATCCCTGACGCTAAAACTCCAAAAACTGCAAAATTGTTAAAAATTCCTCTGAAATTTTGTACAGTTAAGAAATTTTTATCAGCAATTGTAAATATTATTATCATTACAATATAAAGACCTATCAATGTCGGCGTAGGGGTTCTTAAAAAATTCTTAAACCCTGAATATTGTTTTTCTGGTTTTGCCATGTAACCTCCAAAACTATAAAAAAATTATTTTAAAAAAACTTTAAAACCATAATACTGGTTATACTCTTTTCAATGCTCTTGACTGCCTTATTTCGTAAGTAGCAACCACCAATACTAAAACAGACCCCTGCACAATCTGAATATAAAAATAATAAACATTCATGATTGTTAAAAAGTTATATAAAACACTTAATATTAAAATTCCTGCAAGGGTGCCAAGAATTTGTCCTTTGCCTCCCCCAAGTGCTGTTCCGCCTAATACAATTCCTGAAATAATAACAAGTTCAAGCCCTTGTCCGTGCTGCGGCATACCAACTGCAGAAAGAGAAGTCAGAATCAGTCCACCTAAAGATGCGGTAATTCCACAAAGCAGAAAACCGACAAATTTGACTTTTTTAACATTTATTCCGGAAAGATATGAAGCCATTGGGTTTGTTCCAATAGCATATATTCTCCTGCCCCATTTGGATAAATTCATAATTACATAAGTTATAACAAAAACAACAATAAATATCACAATTGGAAATGGTATCACTTTAAACAGAAATCCTCTTCCTATATAGTCAATAACAGGGTTCATTGCAAGCATTGACTCTCCATTAGACAATGTATAGCCAATACCTCTCCATATAAACATGGTTCCTATTGTGGCAATTATTGAGTTTACGCCAATTACTGTTGCTAAAAAGCCATTAAACGCACCCATAATAGCACCACCGCATAAAGCTATTATTACAACAAGCCAGCCTGGAAGCCCTTTTGATAATAAAAGCGCAACAAGACAAGCTGTCAAACCGATATTTCCACCTATTGAAAAATCAATATCACCAGATACCATAACCATTGTCAGTACCGCTGCAATTATACCTATAAATGAAAGATTGTTAAGCATGGGCACTAAGTTTAAAGTAGAAAAGAAAAAAGGCCTGCCTACATATGAAAATAAGGCAAATAAGACCACGAGAACTATAAATAAAATTCCGGTATTGCTGATTTTAGCCTTTTTCCCCGGCTCCACTGAAGAAGCTTTAATTTCGGGCATTAGTTCCTCCTCTTAAAATAATTAAATACATGCAGATTGCAGTAAATTTTCTTCTGAAGCTTCTTTTCTTGAATATTCGGCAGTCATCTTCCCTTTGCTCATTACTAAAATTCTATCAGCAATAGAGAGAATCTCCGGAAGCTCTGAACTGATCATTATGACCGCTGAACCCTTTTCACACAAATTCTGCATCAGTTTATATATTTCAATTTTTGCGCCAACATCTATACCTCTGGTTGGCTCATTTAATATTATTATTTTTGAACCGCTTTCAAGCCATTTTGCAAGAACAACTTTCTGCTGATTTCCTCCTGAAAGGCTATTAACTTCCTGATCCATGGTTGGGGTTTTTATTCCCATTTCTTCTATCCACATTTGCGCCTTTTTATTTTCAAGCTGTTTCTTTATTAAAAAACCCTTTCCGAGATCTTCTATATTAGCCAGTGTAATATTTTCTTTAACTCCCAAATGAAGTGCAAGGCCTTCAACTTTTCTATCAAGCGGAACCAATCCTATTTTTTCATCTCTTGCCATCTTTGGACTTTTAATATCTACTTTTTTTCCATTAATTAATATTTCTCCGCTTTTTACCTTGTTTGCTCCAAATAATGCCTTAACAAGTGAAGTTCTTCCGGAGCCTAGAAGCCCGAATATACCAAGTATTTCACCTTTTTTTAATTTAAAACTGATGTCTTTAAATCCGTCAGCAGTAAGATTTTTAACTTCCATAACTGTATTACCAATTGGCACTTCTCTTTTAGGATACATTTCCTTAATGTCACGGCCAACCATCAAAGTAACAAGCTCATTGGCATTGGTATCTTTGGTTTTAATGGACTCAACTTTTTTCCCATCCCTAAGCACAACGACTCTGTCAGTTATTTGGAAAATTTCTTTTAGCCTATGGGAAATATATATAATGGAAACGCCTCTTGATTTCAAAGTAGCAATTATCTTAAACAAAGATTGGGTTTCTTCTTCACTTAAGGCAGCAGTCGGCTCATCCATTACGAGAATCTTTGCATCTTTTGAAATTGCCTTTGCAATTTCAACTATCTGTTTTTCGGAAATAGATAAATCACCGATAACAGAATTAGGATCAAGCGCAACATTAAGGCTGCCAAGAATCTCTCCTGCTTTTTTAGTCATTGCTTTCCAGTCAACAATTTTAAATGGGCCTTTAACAAGCTGCTCTCCAATAAAAATGTTTTCTGCAACACTTAGATTGTTTAAGGTATTTAATTCCTGATAAATTACTCTTATTCCAGAAGCCATTGCTTCAGAAGGGCTCTTGATTTCAAATTTCTGCCCGTCTACATAAATAGAACCTGAATCCTTAATATAATTACCTGCCAGTATTTTAATTAAAGTTGATTTACCAGCACCGTTTTCGCCTAATATACCTAAAACTTCTCCTTTGTAAAGTTCAATGGAAACATCTTCCAATGCAATTACACCAGGAAAGATTTTAGTAATATTTTCCATTTTTAGAACTATGCCGTTATTGTCGGTCACTTTATCACCACCTGTATATATTTAATTGAGGAGACTAACTACTTAAGCTAGTCTCCTCAATTTTATTTAATAATTCGAAATCATTTTACCACTTTATCGGATTATTATGATTTTGGATAAAATTGGTCAATGTTATCCTTAGTAATAACCTGGTTTTCAACATACATGAATGCAGGAACCGGCTGGCCTTGCATTAATGCTACTGAACCTGGAATTAGATACTCGCCATATTTTTCAGGGAAGTAAGCAATAGAGGCATCGGTTAAACCATCACGAAGCTGTTGCTGACCGGTAGCATCGCAGCCTTGTGTAATAACGATAAATTTCTCAGGATCCCATCTTCCGGCAGTTTGAACAGCTGCAATAACTCCACTCATGGTTTGTTCATTAATTGAGGTCAAAACAACTGTTTTAGCATCAGGGTTTTTAGCAAGAACGTCTGTCATAGCCTTGTTAGCTTGTTCAGCTTCACCTGCGCCGCCGTCTGCTCTAACAGTTTTAGGATCAATTACGTCAGCACCATATTTATCTACGAATGCCTGATAGAAACCTTCTGAACGAAGCATTGTTACTTCTCCACCAGATGGCATTTGCATTAAAATAATCTTGTCAATTTTATCAATTCCACCCATTGCTTCAACTCTTGCTATAGCTTCCGTACCAGCCATGTAAGCAACTTTAAAGTTGTTTACACCCATAAATGGAGCTCCTGGTGTGGGAACGTCAACAGCTATGATAGGTATATTGGCAGCGCCAAATTTAACACCGATGATACTGTTAACTTTTGAATCAAACTGAAAGTTTATTAATACACTGGGCTTTTTAGCTAACATGATGTCCGCATTCTTAAGACCTATTGTTGCATCATACTGGTTGTCAGCATAATACAATTTGTTAGGATCCCCACCAGCTAGTTTCCATTGATCCTGAACATTTTTCCAAACGCTTTCACAGAATGGAATGCCGCCCATGATGTTTGTAAATGCAAGAGAAAAATCCTTGGCCGGAGCGCCAGGGTATTCTTTATTAGCTTTAGCAGCTTCTCTCAATGCTTCATAAGCAGGATAGCCGCCTGCTGCTGTAGTTTCTGTTGGTGCTGCAGTTGTTTCTGCTGCTGCTGCTGTAGTTTCAGCTGCTGCAGTTGTTTCTGCTGCTGCAGTTGTTTCTGCTGCTGCTGTGGTTGTAGTAGTAGTTTTGCAACCCGGTAAAATAGTGAAGGTTACAACTAAAGCTACAGCCAAAACCAAAACTAAAAGTACTTTTGTCTTTGACATTGTCTTACATCCTTCCTTCTTTTGTTAATTACTGTTTTCACAGTATACTTTCCATGCTAAATATTTTTTTAAAATCTATATAACTTTCTTTTTTCCTCCTTTCGTATGCGCAAGGCATAACAAATATAAGAATTAAAAAAAGATTTATTATCAGATTTGAAAAAACGTTTTTTTATATTTTATTTAATATATTGAACCTATTCTGTAAAGCAATTTAATATTGAAGTTTGGATAAAAAACGATTTTTTTATGTTCATATAATTTATTACAACGGAAACCATTTGTCAAATAATAATTAAATGTCATTTAAAATTTAAAAGTGCACAGTTTTTTTAAGATTTAAAATTTAAAAGTGAACTGTTGCGCGGCTATAATTTAGAACCAATAATAAAAGAAGAGAAAGGTTTTAAATTATGCCTTAAGCTTTACAAAAAGTTCACTGATTCTTAAGGTGAAAGAACTGATAAGACTAATTAGTTTCTGGTGAACAATTCACTAAAGTTTAAAAAATTATAAAATTTTGAACTTATAAAACTGAAAAATTTACAAAAAAACTTAAATTAATCACCAATAACTATTATATTATTTTATCAAGATTCAAGAATATGTCCTTATAGATATCAACGCTTTTAATTATATTATCTATAAACACATATTCATCTTTGGTATGTATAACTTCGGGAGTACCCGGCCCAAGAATTACTACGGGAATGTTTAAATGTGTATTTAATACAGAACCGTCAGTTGCATATGAAAGTGCTATTTTTCTTTTCCCGGAAACATTTTTATCAACTATACTTTTAAGCTGTACTGATACCTTGCTTTCAGGATTAATAAACGATGCATTAAGGCTGTCAATTACCCTGATTTCATATTCACTTTTTTTATAATCATCCGAAAGTATGGAACTGATTTTTCTCATAACATCCTGTATTGTTTCAGGTGGGGAAATTCTGATATCAAAGCCAGCCACGCAATCATCCTGCACAACATTGAAAGGGCCGGAAGCATGAATAAAGCCTATATTGATTGTGCTTTTTAGAAAAAATCTGTTGTTTTTTGTAAAAAGCTCCGGGTTAAGCACCCTTTGAATAAAGTTCATCTCCATAAGAATGGCATTTTTACCCTTGTCAGGAACAGAGCCATGGGCCTGTTTTCCCTTAAACCTTACCTCAAGCCATATCTGACCTTTCTGCCCTAACCCTAAATTCAGATTGGTCGGCTCTGCAATAAGCATTAATTTTGTTTTCTTAACTAAATCACTTTTTAAGAGGTACTGAGCTCCGGTTTTATTATTTTCTTCGTCACCAGTCAATGCTACCGCAATATCATATTTAGGCTTTATATTATTATCAGCAAGATATTTTAATGCAAATAATATGCTTATTATGCCGCTTTTCATATCTGAAGAGCCCAGGCCGAAAATTCTGCCGTCTTTAATTTCAGTGTTAATGCTCTTATCTTTATTAATCTTTACAGTTGAAATATCAATTGTATCAAGATGTCCGCATGCAAGCAGGTTTCTGGAAGAATTTTCTCCAGAAAATACTGCTATCAGGCTTTTCCTGTAATTTTCATGCTCAATTACATCAAAGCTTAATTTTGAACTGCTGAAAGTTTTTAAAATATAATCAGTAATTTTATCTTCAGCATGGGGGCCATTTCTTGAATCAATTTTTATAAGTTCAATAGTCTGATTTAATATTTCTTCGTTATTATCCATAAATTTTCATTTTTTATTTTTTTAAACATAAAGATAATCTGCGTATGGCATTTTTCTAACTTTGTTAAGCCCAAGCCAGTATGCCATTTCTTCCAGATATATGCCTACATTTTCCATAACCATTGGATAATGGTGAGGAAGCCCGTTAAGAATCATTGTGTTTGCAAGGTCCATCACTTTAATAGGCTCATTATATAATTTTAAATCATTTACCCAGCCCCGGCTGCCATTAAATGCTTTTTTATCTTCATCAAAGAACCTGCCTGTAAAGTAATAAAATCCCTGGCCTTCATCAAAAAACCTGAATACTGTTACAGCTGACTTCTTAAAAATAATATCTGTTATCGGAGCACAGTTTTTAAGTGTTTCATCATATTCTGCAAAATAATGCCTGTCACAAACACAGCCTCTGCCGTTTGCCATTTCTTTAGGAGCAGAACCGCAATGCCATAATAAAAGGGATTCGTCTTTTTCATCGAATTTCGGGAGATCCATTACTGCAACTGGTTTATTTGTTAATGACCTTAAAATTATCATTGAAATTGTGCTTAAAACATCTGCTTCGCAGCCCCCTGGAAGCCCAATGGAGTTAAGCATCGAATTAACAAGGCAGCCTACCATTTCCTTATTGGGCATGAGTTTCGGCCAGCAGGAAAATGCAATGGCAGAGTAATTATTTTCTGCGGCTATTTTCTTTATTGCAAGAAACATCTGGACAGAATACTTGATCTTATCTATAGAAGCTTTCCCGACCTTTACAACATCCATTAATTTTTTAAACTCCGCTTCGACTTCAGCTGAAGGGATTTTCTCTCCGAGAGCTATGATATCTTCAACCTCATAATCCCTTGATACATTCACCTTCAGGTTTTTATATATATCTCTGGGGTCTACAGTATGATTAATATGGCCGTCAGCAAGTTTTCCGATTTGAGCTACCCTCGCATTTTCAAGAGCTTTGATTGCTTTCAGGGCTTTAACGGTAATTTCAAATCTTGGTTTAAAATATTTTGAATCTATCCCGCCAAAAAACCATTTAATTTTTTTAGGATTTCCTCTGAAGTTATTTTTAGCGATGCCTGCATTTTGAGATAAATTTACAAGAGAAGCTAGCGGCATGGGACCTTCTTCACGAAGCTCTTCAATTGCCCACAGTCCAAAATGCGCTCTTGCCTTCATTATTTCAAAGATAAAATCTCCTATTATATATGAAGGATGAAATAACAAACAAAAATCAACATTTTTATCATCAAGTTCTTTCCTAACTGCTTCAGCCTGTCCCATCGAAGAAATAACTGTATTAATATTTATAAGCTCAAAATCCATTTCAGAAGCCATCTTAGCCAGCTCGCCCTGATATTTTTCAAAAGATTTAAGGCCTTCAGTAGAAAATCCAACCATAAAACCAGCCACAAAACCTATTTTTAACTTCGCCATATCAACTCCTTTATTATGGTTATTTATTTTATGAGGTTTTATTTTTATAAAATGTTTATTTTGTTTATTTTCTTAAAATGAAAATAAAAATACAAACCTAAAATCTTGTATATTTCCTGAAACTAAGCAATTAAATTATATTATAAGAATTTTGCTTTTTTGCAAATTTTTTCTAATATTTAAATTTCTTCTTTTAGCTGCCTGTTTTAAATAATTTTTTTTATAGGAGCTATGCTTGCGAGAATTTTTTTTAGCCCAACAGACTTGAATACAACATCAAGCTCAAGGTCATCAGATGATTTTTTTATCCTCAAAATTTCACCGCTCCCCCATAGCTTGTGTTCTATCAGGCCTCCTACCTTAAAACTTAAGAAATCTTTTTCTTTTTCAAAACCGGAGCCAGCGGATTTATCATATCCTTTTTGTTTTCCGGAAAAGATATCAATGCTTCTTTTTGTTAATCCGGAGCTGCCTTCAGCCTGATTTTTACGGGACTGAAAATCTAAATAATTATTTGAAGCTAAGTTGCCTGAAGAATATAAAAGAGACTGGCTTTTATTTTCATCAATAAAAAGCTCATCTGGAATCTCGCCAATAAATCTTGAAATCAGCCTCTCACGCTGGTCGCCATAAATATAATGCAGGATAGAAGAAGTTAAAAATACTTTTTCTTTTGCTCTTGTTATGCCGACATAGCAAAGCCTTCTTTCTTCTTCTATCTCATCATAATCTCCGGTAATGCTTCTAACGTGAGGAAAAATTCCTTCTTCCAGACCTACAATAAATACCACTGGAAATTCCAGCCCTTTAGCGTTATGAAGAGTCATTAATGTTACGGTATCTGCATTTTCATCATAATTATCTATTTCAGAAACAAGAGATATTTCCTGCAGAAAACCATGAAGGCTTAATTTGGCATTATCCTCTGCCAGGTTATGGCTTTCCTCGAATTCTTTTACAACTGTCAGGAATTCTTTTAAGTTATCAATCCTGTTTAAGGATTCAATTGTGTTTTCAAGAGCAAGTTCTTTCAGATAAGAAGTCTGCTCCCAAAGCTCCTCTATTGACTCATAAATGCTATGGTCGTTCAGATAATCCCTTAAATGATCCATTGTGCTGATAAAATCCTTTATTTTTTGTCTTGTTGAAGGGTTTACCGTATTTATTTTTTCAATATCATAAAATGCTTCGCAAAAAGTGATACTGGCGGCTTGAGAATATTTTTCAATATGCGAAATAGTTGTACTGCCTATACCCCTTGCCGGAACATTGACAACTCTCATCAGGCTTACGACATCTTTAGGATTTGAAGTCAGCTTTAAATATGCCAGCATATCTTTTATTTCTTTTCTATCATAAAACTTCAGTCCGCCAAAAATACGATATGGGACACTTTCTCTGATAAAAATTTCCTCAATCGCTCTTGACTGAGCATTTGTCCTGTAGAAAACAGCAAAATCCTTAAAGCTCTTTTTACCATCAGCAGCAATAAAATCCCTTATTTTTCTGGCTATGAATTTAGATTCTTCCTGTTCGTTTTTAGCCCTGAATTTTGAAATTAATTCTCCCGTCTTGTTTTCTGTCCATAATCTCTTTTTGCTTCTTGAGTAATTATTTTTAATAAGTGCGTTGGCAGCATCTAAAATATGCTCCGTTGAGCGGTAGTTCTGCTCAAGTTTTATTATCATTGTATCAGAAAAATTCTTATCAAAATTTATAATGTTTGATACTTCTGCACCTCTCCAGCTATAAATGCTCTGGTCATCATCTCCTACTACAAATATCTTGTTTCCCCCGCTATATAAAAGAAGGATTATTTCATTTTGTACAAGATTGGTATCCTGAAATTCATCAACAAGTATATATTGAAACTGATTCTGGTATTTCTCCCTTGCATCGGGGTAAAGCTTAAGCAGGTTAACGGTTAAAAGCAGCAGATCATCAAAATCAAGCGCATTTGCCTTATGCAGCTCATTTTGATAAATGGGGAAAATATTTGCAACAATTTTCTCAAACGGATCAAAAGCTTTTTTTGAAAAAATATCACAATCCTTTAATTTGTTTTTTGCTGAACTTATAGTTTCCTGGACAGATTTCGGAGAAACCATTTTCACATCATAACCTGCATCAGCAACACACCTGGAAATTAGCTTCAAGGAATCATCACTATCATATATTACGAATTTTTCACTGTAACCAAGTCTTGAAATCTCTCTTCTTAGAAGGCGGGCGCAAAAAGAATGGAAAGTTGAAACCCACATGTACTGCCCGACTTTACCAACGAGACTTATGACCCTTTTTTTCATTTCGTTAGCAGCTTTATTTGTAAATGTTATTGCCAGGATTTTAAAAGGGTCTGTACCTTTTTCTTTTATAAGATATGCAATTTTATAGGTGAGAACACGGGTTTTCCCGCTGCCGGCCCCCGCAAAAATCAAAAGTGAGTTCTCGCTATTTAATACAGCCTTTAGCTGCTGAGGATTTAATTCTTTTTCCAGTTCCAATATAAACCATGCCTTTACCTATCAAGTTATTTTTTGAGTTTTACTTAAAAAAAATTTTTTAAGTATTGTCTATCTGATTTTTTTCCCAAGCAACGAGGCAATGCCGGAAACCTGATGAAGCATTTCATGCGTTTGCTTTGTGTCCAATGCCTGCTGGCCATCGCATAATGCTTGCTCCGGCTGATTATGAATTTCAACAATAAGGCCGTCAGCACCAACAGCAATAGCAGCCCTGCTCATGGGGATAACAAGATCGCTTTGCCCCACAGCATGAGAGGGGTCGATAATTATGGGAAGCCTGCTTAATTTCTTTATTACAGGAACTGCAGACAAATCTAAAGTAAATCTGGTATATGTCTCAAAGGTCCTTATGCCTCTTTCGCAAAGAATTAACTCCACGTCGCCTTTTGAAGTTATATATTCTGCTGCCAGCAGCCATTCCTTAATGGTTGCAGCCCAGCCCCTTTTTAATATGACTTTTTTATTATATTTGTTTGCAACAATACCCACTTTTTTAAGTAATGCAAAATTAGACATGTTTCTCGTTCCGATTTGTAAAATATCAGCATATTTTGCAACTTCTTCTACTGTTTCGGCATCAGTTACCTCGGTTGTCGTGTAAAGCCCGTATTTATCTCCAATTTCCTTCAGAATTTCAAGGCCCTGATGTTCAAGTCCCTGAAAACTGTAAGGGGAAGTTCTTGGTTTGTAAGCTCCGGCTCTTAAAAAATTCAGACCTGACTCTTTTACAATCTTAGCAATAGTGTCAAGCTGTTCCCTGCTCTCGATTGCACATGGGCCTGCAATAACTGTCACATAACCGTCTTCAATCAACCTTATATCTTTATTTTTTGCGCTTTTTACGGCTTTGACTTCACGTAAGCTTATTTCTGAATTATCTTTCCCGGAGGCTTTTACTCCAGCTGTTTGATGAACGCTATCCGGAGAAACTTCGCAGCCTAATTTAATTCCTGAATTTTTAATTTTATCATCCATAATTAATAAAAATCCCAACAATATTATTTTTTACAATTTGAACTCAAAGGTCTTCTCCTCTTTCAAGAATCTGGACGTTTCTTAAAATGCTTTCAAAAATCTGAATTATATTATCGTTATATAAAGGGCCTTTATTATACTTTGCAATGTTGTCTAAAAGCTCCTCTTCTCTTCTTGCATCATATAATGGCAAGTCATTCTTTTTTTTCAGCCTCTTTATTTCAAGGACAATTCTTGCCCTCTCATTTAAGTTATCAACAATTTCTTTATCTATTCTGTTAATTTCATCTCTATATTTTATTATCTTTTCTTTAAAGTCCGTATCCATCACACTTGCTCCCCTTTTATATATTCTTAATATTTGACTGCCTGTTTTGTATTTATTTAAATAAACCTGATCTAAACAATTTTTATAATTTACCTAAAATAATAAATTTCATTTTTAGAACTAATTACTTAAGTCCAGATATATTAAATAATCTTTATTTATTCCCACTCTATCGTACTTGGCGGTTTGGAGCTTATATCATATACTACTCTATTGACTCCTTCAACTTCATTTATTATTCTGCATGAAAGCTTTTCAAGGACTTTATAAGGCAGCCTTACCCAGTCTGCTGTCATAGCATCTTCGCTCGTAACCGCCCTTACAACAATAGGATAGTCATAGGTCCTTTCATCGCCCATTACTCCGACACTCTTTATTGCCGGCAGTACTGCAAATGACTGCCATATCTTATTATAAAGGCCGGCCCTTTTTATTTCTTCAATAACAATAAAATCTGCTCTTTGCAATATTTCCAGCCTTCTTTCTGTAACTTCTCCGATTATCCTTATTGCAAGGCCAGGTCCGGGAAAGGGCTGCCTTAAAACAATTTCTTCAGGAAGGCCAAGTTCAATTCCCAGCACCCTTACTTCATCCTTAAAAAGCATCCTTAAAGGCTCAATCAGTTTAAGCGCCATATCATCGGGAAGCCCGCCGACATTATGATGAGACTTGATTTTTGCTGCATTTTTCGTACCGCTTTCAATAACATCAGAATATAAAGTGCCCTGAACAAGAAAATCAGCACCCTTTATTTTTTTTGCCTCTTCTTCAAATATCCTTATAAATTCGGTGCCAATTATTTTTCTTTTTTGTTCAGGTTCGGTAACACCTTTAAGCTTAGATAAAAACCTTTCCTGCGCTTTAATCACAACAAGATTGATTTTAAAGTTTTCCTTAAATGTTTTTTCAACCTGCATAGCTTCACCGCTTCTTAACATGCCATGGTCAACAAAAATACAGGTTAGCCTCTCTCCGACTGCCTTATTTACAAGTATTGCTGCGACTGATGAATCAACGCCACCGCTTAATGCACCTATTACCTTCCCGCCTTTTGATTTTTCCCTTATCTCATTTACTTCTTTTTCTATGATGGATACCGTGGTCCAGGCAGGGGAACACTCGCATATCTTAAACAGAAAATTTTTCAGGATATCCATGCCTGATGGAGTATGAATTACTTCCGGATGAAACTGGATTCCGTAAATTTTTTTAAAAGGTTCTTCAATTCCTGCAATCGGGAGATTTGCTGTAGATGCAATTATCTTAAAAAAAGGAGGAAGTGAAGAAACGCTGTCCCGGTGGCTCATCCAGCAGGTTTCTACAGATTGAAGCCCGTCAAATAAAAAAGAGTTTGTGTCAATGTTAACTTTTGTTTTTCCATATTCATTAGTCCTGCTGCTTGCTACATCTCCATCCATAAGATATGCAATCAACTGCATGCCGTAACAAATGCCAAGTACAGGTATTCCAAGTTTAAAAAGTTCCTTATCAACAACATATTTTTTCTCATTTGCACTGATACTATATGGGGAGCCTGAAAGGATTATCCCTTTAGGATTTTTTGCCTTTATTTTCTCAAACGGCGTATCGTAAGGAACAAGCTCACTGAATACTCTAAGCTCCCTGACCCGCCTGGCAATCAACTGGCTATACTGGCCGCCAAAATCAAGAACAATAATATTTTCTATGTTGCTGTTTTTCATATTGATTTATTCTTTTTTTTTAGTTTTATAAAATTTTAATATTTTAACCCATTCCAACTTTTTGAGCACGCTGTTCAACTTTTCCTTCAGTTTTAATTGCAGGTGCTATCATTACTTCCGCTTTTTGAAATTCCTTGATATTTTCATAACCGCATGTTGCCATTGACGTCCTTAAAGCGCCGAAAAGATTCAGTGTTCCATTATTTTCATGAGCAGGCCCTACAAGAATTTCCCTTAAAGTTCCAACCGCTTCGGTTTTTATCCTTGTTCCTCTTGGAAGTTCAGGATGGAATGTAGCCATGCCCCAGTGATAACCTCTTCCCGGTGCTTCTTTTGCTTTTGAAATCGGGCTTCCAATCATTACAAGATCCGCTCCGCATGCAACAGCCTTGGCAATATCTCCGCCTGTTCTCATGCCGCCATCAGCAATTACAAAACAATACTTGCCGGTTTCTTCAAGATGCCTGCTTCTTGCTGCTGCAGCATCAGAAATTGCTGTAGCCATTGGGACACCAATTCCCAGAACCTGCCTTGTTGTGCAAGCTGCTCCTGGGCCAACTCCAACAAGAACTCCAATTGCGCCTGTTCTCATTAAATGTAGAGCTGTAGAATAAGAAGCTACTCCTCCGACTATTACAGGAATAGGACATTCAGGAATAAATTTCTTTAAGTCCAGCGGAACGATTGTTTTGCTTACATGCTCTGCGCTTACAACAGTGCCCTGGATTACAAGTATGTCAAGACCTGCATCTATAGCTATTTTATAATATTTTTCTACTCTTTGAGGTGTAAGCGAGGCACAGGTAATAACTCCGCCTGCTTTAATTTCTTTAATTCTTTTTGCAATTAATTCATCTTTGATTGGTTCTTCATAAATTTTCTGCATTTTTCTGGTTGCTTCTTCTTTTGAGAAACCTGCAATTCTTTCCAGTATTTCATCAGGATTATCATATCTGGTCTGCAAACCTTCAAGATTTAATACAGCCAGCCCGCCAATTTTGCCCATTTCAATTGCCAGTTTTACATCTACTACGCCATCCATGGCTGATGCAAGGCATGGGACTTCAAATTTAAATTTATCTATTTGAACAGATATATCTATATCTTCAGGATCTCGTGTCCTTCTGCTGGGAACAATTGTAATTTCATCAAAGCCATAAGCTCTGCGGCCCATCTTACCCTTTCCAATTTCTACTTCCATTTATTCCTCTTTCTTTTTTCTTAAAATTTTTTTTTCTTCACCCTTAAATAATCTTTTAATATTTTCTCTATGCGCAATTAAAACAATAATTGACCATATAACTGCTGCTATAATTACATATTTATCATACCTGGAGATAAAAAACATCATAGGGCTGACTATTGCTGCAAAAATGGAGCCCAGCGACATTATCCTGGTAATAAAAAAAATTATAAGGACAGTCAGCACAATTACAAATGCCGGAACCAACCTTAAAATCAGATTTGCTCCTGAAAAAGGTAGAACGCATGTTGCAATAATCACCCCGCCAACAGCTGAAACCCCTTTCCCTCCCTTAAATTTTAAAAAAACAGGGAAAACATGCCCGATTAATACTGAAACTGAAGTAATAATATATAAAATATAACTTGCCGGGAAAAATAAATAAACAAGAAGAACCGGAATAAATCCCTTTAATATATCAACTATTATTGTCAGGGTGCCAAGTCCGGGCCCGGCAGATCTTAAAACATTTGTTCCGCCAACATTCCCACTTCCATGGTTTCTGATGTCATCTCCCCTACGGGCTTTAAAAATTATAAAAGCAGTTGGAAAAGAGCCAAACAAATAGGCAAAAACCACAAGTAAGATTTTAAATAATAAATTAACAGTCATTAAACTAAATAAAATAAATAAATTAATACCTATTATAAAATTAAGGCAAATAGAAAAAAATAAAAGAAAAATTTATTTTTTTATTTTATTTCTGCCTCCAAAAAAGTAAAAATCAAAAACAATAAAAAAATTTTTTATAGCTTTATAAAACTTAAATTTTACTATAGTTTAACAGTTTCTTCAATTTGAAAAAGCAACATTCTTGAAAAAACAATTAAAATCCAATTCCTATTGTGGAAAATTCATATTTTATTTGTATGTCAGCGTCAGGAATATAAATTATGTTTACAAGCACACCGATATCAGGATTCTTTACAGTACCTTTTGATTTAAAACGTAGTTATTTATGGCAAAAGCAACACCATTACTGTCATTATCAGGAACAATATAATCCGCAATTTTTTTTAAATCTTCAACCGAATTACCCATTGCGATGCCTATCCCGGCAAATTTAACAATTTCTAAATCATTATTGCTGTCTCCAATTGCCATTAATTCATCTTTTTCTATATCATACATTTCCATTACTTTGCGGACTGCCAGAAATTTATCTGCTTTGCTGTTAAATATCAAAAATGATGTTGGGCTTCCCCTTACGATTTTTATTGATTTGGATTTAATTTTGCTTTTTATGAATTCTTCAAACCCGTCATTTTCATAGGCTGAAATTGAAAACATTATTGCCTTGCTTATTAATTCTTCTGATGCAACATTTTTTGTTTTTACTATCTTATCACCGGTATCAGTTACTATTTTAAGATACGGGTGCTTTTCATCATAGTATAAAAGCCCATCATTTGCCCCGAGGGTAAGTCCCTTCCCCCACTCCCTGCAGAGGCTTATTATTTCTTTGCATTCTTCAGGTGGAACTTTAAGCTCAAACATTATTTTAGTGTAATTTTCAATAATCAGTGCTCCGGAATATGAAATCTGCGGAGTATCAAGATTTAACATTTTTGCCAGCTTGCCCACTATCAGGGAAGGTTTGGCGCTGGTTATTACTGATTTTATTCCATTTTCTCTGCATTTTGCTATTGCTTTTTTGTTTTCCCTGCTGATTTCTGATTTTGAATCAAAAAGAGTTCCATCAAGATCAATAGCTATGAGCTTTATCAATTTTTAACCCCTAATCTTAAAAAAAAACTTTAACTGTTCTTATGCTATTTTAATAATTTATATACAATTTATATATATTGACAATTCACTTTAAAAATAAAACTTTAATTTTAAAACAAAGTTAAATTAGAATAATTTAAAATATAAGCCAAAGAATTGCAATCTAATATTGAAAATATTAAATTGACCTTGGGTTATTGGGTTTAAGAGGTTTGAATATTTGCGCTTTGATGTTTATTTAAAAAATCTTTAATTTCATTGCTAATTGAAATAATTTCTTCGTCATAATCAGTTAAATTAATTAATTCTTCCAGATCATTTTTTTGGGATTCTAATTCTTTCTGAATTTCTGCTCTCCGGATTAAAATACTGTCAGATTTTTCAATTTTATCTTCCAACTCAACTATCTTCATATTATTGGTTTTAATTCTTTCCTGAATTTTAAAAAACTCTTTTTGAACTTCTGAAAAATTTAATTTTTCAATGTAATTCTTAGCTTCTCTTAATAAGAAATCAGCAAAATGATAAAGTTTTTTAACTTGAGTCTTGTATTCAGTTGTAGAATTTAAATATTCTTCTGTCGTTAAATATTCAAATTCAGGAGAATGCTGATCCATTTCAATTTTTGGATATTGTTCACTGAAACTGCTTATTCTATTTTTAAATTCTTCAATATTTCTGCCGCATGCTTTTGATATATACGCATCAAATCTGTTTTGCATTTCAAGATTTGCTTTTTCAGATTCATTTACAAGTTCATCTTTTTTCTTAATTAACTCCTTCTTCTCAATTTCTCTTGCTTTGCATATTCTTATGGTATCTTCAAGTTCCTTTTCTTTTATTCTTATAAAAGCTTTTTTTTCTAAAACCTTTAACTGATTTTCACTGTCTTTTTTTGAGTAAAGTTCCTCAAAATTTCTGATAATGTGGTTAAGTTCAAAAACTATTCTTTCCTTTTCTTCAATTTTTGTCTTTATGGCATTAAAATTGGACGAAGCATTATTGTAATTGGTGCTTATGGCTTTCTGTTTCTCATTTAATACCAGGTTATATGAAGAAGCTATATTTTCATACAGCGAAAGCTTGGGCATATATATGGAGTTTTCTTCCCTAACCTTATATATAAAATTATTGCAGTTTGTTTTTATTTCCTGGAAAAGCCTCATTTTAACTCTGTTTCCTCTTCAGTATCTTTTTTATTTATAGTCTCATCTGTGCTTTTTCTTTGCACTGATTCTTCAATTACAATATCTTTGATTTCTGAATCTTTAATGTCAATTAAAATATACTTATTTATATTATTGTTTCTTAACCCTTCAATCATATTGCTGTAAAATTTATTTATTAAACTTCTGTCCTCGATTCTTAAATTCATATCATTGCCAAGTTTTATTGATAAAATATCAGCATATGCTCTTACAAGCGTATTAATGTTTTCGTTGTACTGGTGTTTCGTTAGATAATCTTTTTTCAGGAAATTTTTCTGATTTGTGATCTCGGTATTCATATTCTCTATTATAAAAGATATATCCTTATCTAAAATCTTCTTATATTCCTCATATTTCAGGCTTTCCTTTTCATTATTTTCCAGTATTACCGCTTTAATCATTCCTATTTCATTTTCTTCAATAAAATTGCCTTTAAATAGAAGGGGTAAATTTTTGGGCTGGTTATTCTTTGAGATTTTTAGAAAAATAATATTTTCAAATAATGGAAAGTAAACTTTTTGCTGCTTGTAATAAAGCTCATCGTTTATTTTTGTAAACTTGCATTGTGCATCAGGTTCTATAGTGAGCTGAACCCTGTCTTTAAAAAATCTTGAATTTTTTAATTGCAGCTTGTCGGGAGTAATTGTTTCACAAATTTCAAGGCTCATTTATTTTTTCTCGGCATGTTCTATAATAAATCATGAAAAAATAATTAAATCATATAAATAATAAATTGGTATAATTAATTTAAATTATTTTTATATTAAAACTTTTTAAGAAAAATTACATCTAATTTAAAAACTGTAACTTTTATCTAATGAAATTAATTAAGCATTATAAATTCACAAATATAATTAGTAAATTTATTTATGAAATAATTATAACAAAAGAGGGAAAATGGAAAATAAAAATTTTATATATTTAGATAACGCTTCTTCTACAAAAGCAGATGACAGAGTAATAGAAGAAATGCTTCCTTTTATTAAAGAACATTATGGCAATCCATCAAGTGTTCATCAGGCAGGAGCAGATGTAAGGGAAGGTATTGAAAATGCAAGAGTAAAAGTATCAGAACTGATTGGGGCAAACCCTGAAGAAATTTATTTTACTTCTTGCGGATCTGAATCAAACAATTTTGCCCTTATCGGAATTGCAGAAGCAAACCAAAGCAAAGGCAGGCACATAATTACTTCGGCTATAGAACATCTTTCAATCTTAAATCCACTTAAGGATCTCCAAAAGAAAGGATATGAGGCGTCCATTCTTACTGTTGATAAGGATGGATTTGTAAATCCCCAAGACATTAAAAAAGCTATCAGACCGGATACAATCCTGATATCAATCATGCATGCAAATAATGAAATAGGCACTATTCAAAAAATTAAGGAAATTTCAGAAATTGCCAAAAGTGCAGGTGTTATATTCCATAGCGATGGTGTTGCAACTGCAGGCATTATTGAACTGGATGTAAATGAGCTTGGCATGGATGCTTTAAGCTTTTCATCCCAGCAAATGTATGGACCTAAAGGCTCGGCGGCACTTTATGTAAGGAAAGGTGTTAGAATAAAACCATTTATTTTAGGAGGGGTTCAGGAAAAAGGAAGAAGAGCAGGAACAGAAAATGCTCCGGGGATAGCCGGATTTGGCAAGGCATGTGAAATAGCTAAACTTGAAATGAAATCAATCAATGAACGTTTAGTCATACTGAGGGATAAGCTTATAAAAGGTATCATGGACAATATAAAAGAGGTTACTTTAAACGGATCGATGGAAAGCAGGCTTCCGGGAAACGTTCATGTAAGCTTTGAATATATTGAAGGTGAATCAATTGTTCTCTTTTTGAACATGCAGGGAATAACTGTTGCCACAGGTTCATCATGCGCTTCACAGGCACTGAAAGTTTCGCATGTATGCACGTCAATCGGGCTTAGCCAGGCAACTGCCCAGGGTTCAATCCTGTTTTCAATAGGTAAATACAACACCGAAGCTGATATCGAAAAAGTAATTGAAGTTTTACCGCCAATTATTGATAAATTAAGGAAGATGTCACCACTATATAAAGGCTAAAAGTATTAATTTTTTATAATGCTTTCATAGTCTGGTATAATTAAGCCATAACAGGATTTGAAAATTCTTGATTTATGGAGTAAATATTTTAATTGGCAGCTGGAGGTTATAAAATAAATTCCAAAATTTAAAAATTGTTGTATTATATAAGCTGTAAAAGTTACAAGCAAGTTGAAATTACAATAATTTAGAAACAGCGAGGAAATAATGTTTCAATATAACGAAAAAGTAATGGACCATTTTGCAAACCCGAGAAATGTGGGCGAGATAGTAAATGCAGACGGTGTTGGCGAAGTTGGTAACCCTGTTTGTGGAGACATGATGACTTTTTACATAAAAGTTAAAGATGGCAAATTAGATGATGTGAAATTTAAAACATTCGGATGCGGAGCGGCCATAGCTGTATCAAGCATGGTAAGCGAAATGGCTAAAGGAAAGACCCTTGAACAGGCAATGCAGATATCCAACAAGGATGTAGCAAAACAGCTTGGAGGCCTTCCTGAAAACAAGCTGCATTGCTCAAACCTTGGTGCAGATGCGCTTCATAAAGCAATAGAAAATTACAGGCAACAACATAAGGAGATTTAAATGAATGAAAAGCAGTGCAAGTGCCCATATTGCGAACCGGAAGTAAAAGAAAATCTGGGAGATTTGTGTTCTCCCTGCAGCGTAGAGCCTAAAATCAAGCCTGATGAAATTCTTGACTGCACTGGTCTTTACTGTCCTGCACCGATTTTTGAAACTAGAAAGAAAATTGACGGCTTAAAGAAAAATCAGATACTTTTAATGATCGCAGACGACCCTGCTTCAGAAGAAGATATGAAAGCCTGGGCAAAAAGGACAGGCAATGAACTAATCAGCATGGAAAAAGATAAAGACACCTTTAAATTCCTGATTAAAAAAACATCCTGATTTTTTTACGTGATAATTTTTTCTGTTTTTTATTGGTAAAAGATATTCTTATTATTTTTTTTTAATAATTAGTTTCTGGTGAACAATTCACTAAAGTTTAAAAAATTATGAAATTTTGAGCTTATAAAACTGGAAAATTTACAAAAAAACTTAAGTTAATAACCAATAACTAATTAAGCATTAAGGAGGACCCGATGTCTATGAAAAAAATTTTATATGTTCAAACAAGCGGAACAAACACACCCCAAAGATTATATTCACCTTTTATTTTAGCTCAAACTGCAGTCGCCATGGATATTGAACCTATACTATATTTTTTAGGTGAAGGTATAACTGTAGTTATTAAGGGAAATGCTGAAAAAATTAAAATGGGCAGCTTCCCTTCCCTTAGAGAAGTCATGGATAAAACCGCTGAAATGGGAATTAAGATGATGATCTGCCAGCAAAGTATGCAAGTATTCGGTCAGAACCTAAAACCGGAAGATTTTGTAGATTATGCTAAAATTGTTGGCGCAGCAACCTTAAATGATTTAGTCCTGGAAGCTGATGGAACAATGTGGTTCTAAATAAGATTTTACTTTTTAAAAAAATGTGTTATAATTTTTAATAATTTAATTTATATATTTATTTTGATAACTTGAAAATCTTATATATAAAGGGCAATTAATCCTTAGATTAATTAGCCATAACTACCTCCAAATAATTATTATTAATATATTTTTTAAATATAATAATTCTAAAAAGTGGAGGTAGTTTTTTTATGTCCTAAATTCAATGCTTTTTCTTTACTTTTCACACATCATCTTTAGGATAAAATTAATTCTCTATCTGAATGCCTTAAAAAAAATTATAAAACGTAAAGTTTGATAAAAATAATAAATTGCAAATAATTATTTACCTGAAGTTAATAATTATAGTACGGCTAATAGACTTGATATATTTATTTGGTAGGAATAGGAGACTGTCCGAGGACAAATATTTTTAAGTTAGAACCACAATATACCGTGCCTAACAGCAGACTGCTATACTGTATGTGGTATGAAAAAACTTAGATTCTTATTCTCGGACAAGCTCCTAGGACATTCTTATTGTTGGCATAACGAATATTACTTATTCTCGGACAAGCTCCTAGGACATTCTTATTGTTGGCATAACGAATATTACTGAAATTTCACTATAAGAATCTGCCCTAAAAAACTTAGCTTAAAATATTGAAATTTCCTGGTATTTAAAGCAAATTTTTAAATTATTTTGACAATTATCTTTTTTTAATTTAAAATCTTATCTGTAATAATAATATATACAATTAAGATAATGGATTTATCTCAGCTAAGGAAAAAGATAAAAGACTTAAACCTTGAGCGCTTTAAACTTGAAATGGAAATGATAAATTCTCTTTCAAGAAAAAGTATGCTGCCCGGCTCGGTGGTGGAAAAATATATAATATGCGGGAAAGAAGGCTGCAAGTGCAAAAAAGGTTCCCTTCACGGGCCGTTTTACTACTTAACGTATAAAGAAAACAAAAAGACAAAAATGATATTTTTAAAGACAGCTATTAGCAAAAGAGCAAAAGTATTAAATGATAGCTACAAAAGCTTCAGAAAATTAAGGGCAAAAGTAAGCATGATAAACAGGCAGATACTGGCTTTAATGGATGAAATTGAAAAGATTAATACGGTAAGTCTATCCGGTATTAAAGAAGATGGATGAAAAAATAAACTGGAAATTTTATGAAAGAAACGACAAAAAGGTAGCACGCCTTGTAAGAGAGGGCTCTCTTGAGACAATAACAGGAACAGGCTGGGGCTTTCTTGACAGGTTCTTTAGTTTTCTCTATGAAATAGGGTTCTTTAAAATAATTGATACCCCTGGCCGGGGTTATACAAGAATATTAATTCCTGTTGCAAGATTAATTACAACATACTCTGTTAAGATTTTACTTGGTATTTCTTCAATGAACAAAATCCCGGATCTTCTTTTTAGGGAAGTATCTTTACTTAAGTTAATCGGCTTTACTGCAGCCCAGATAAAAGAAGGCTCCTGCAGAAGGGGAAAAGGCGGCTCAATTCCCATAAATAAAAATACATTATCCAGAATGCTTGAAAGGTTAAGCACGCTTGAAGTAAATGAAATACTTGCATCTACCGTAAAAACTCTTGCTAAAAAGAAATTTATTAAAGGCTCTGTCTTTGTTTTAGACGCAACAGATATACCCACAACAGATAAGTGTGAGGGACGGGGAGTAAAGACGGTAAAGATTAAGAAATATGACAAGCTTACTAAAGAATTTATTGAGACAGAAAAAACAACTTACGGGTTTAAGTTAATTGTAATATGGGAAATAAAATCAAAAGTAGTGGTTGCTGCAAAAGTAGTAAAGATATCAGAGCATGAGTCAAAGCATGCATTAAGTCTTGTAGAAACAGCCAGGCAAAATCTCGGGGAAAGTAAAATATCACTTCTTTTAATTGATGCGGGCTTTGTTGATGGAGTTTTTCTTTTTAAATTAAAGCATAAGCTTAAAACAGACTTTATTGTTAGAGCCAGAAAGAATATGCATGTAGCCATGGATGCAAGATCTCTTGCACAAACACCAGGATGTTTTAAAGGCCAAAGTAAAGAATATAGCTGTATTGGGATAGAAAATCTTTCCTCATATTCCCAGTATAACTGCGTGGAAGCGTTAAGAAACATATATAAAAAGGATTTTAAGTCCTTTAACTTAAATGCGGTTGTTGTAACAGAATACAAAGGCAGAAAAATAGCAAATGAAAAACAAACCGTATTTTTAACAAGTCTTGATGTTAAAAATCCCTGCACCGTAGCTGACTACTATGACAATAGAAGCTTAATAGAAAACTGCCTCTTTAGGGAATTAAAGCAGGGCTGGAACATAACTAAAATACCAATGAAGAAAAAATCTGCAGTTATTTCCCACACTATTTTAACCCTTGTAATGTACTCTCTTAATGCATGCTATCAAACTGAAGAAGGCAAAAAGCTTGCAGAAAAAGGGATAAGAAAACTGCGTGATGCCGATTTATCAAGTATCCATAAAGTTATTGTATTTGCCGGTAGCTATTTTGCTATATTTGATATTGAAGAATACAGCTTAATTGTGCGCTCACCCCCAAAAGAATTCTTTAGAATTAATCCAACTATAGCTAAAAAAAGACTTGGTTTAAAAGATTGACTTCTTTTAAAGCTTACGGATAAAACAATTGTCGAAACTGGCCTTGTTTTTAATTTGATATTTAATATTCTGCTTGAAACAATTCTAATTTGAAATCTTAAGATATTTTTCTTAAAAACATTACCATATATTGAAAGATAGCTGATTTTTAATTCCTTATGGTGAAATTCCAGAACGAATATTAAAAGTTATTTGTAATTTTCTCAACTTCAATTATAATAATAACTTGCATTTCTTCGTTGGGGAGTAGTCTAGTGGTAGGACACATGACTCTGGATCATGGCGCGGGGGTTCGAGTCCTCCCTCCCCAGCCACTCCCTCCCCAGCCACTTTCAGACATCTATGTCACATAAATCTAAAAATTATTAATGCAACTATTTTTCAATTATCTCCTGATAAATTATTGCTCTTGCTGTATTATCAGATTTAAATATTATTCCAATTTCACTACCTAGATTAATACTGTCAAGAGTTATTTCTATTACAGTCTCTTTTTCATCCGGTCTTTCAAGAATAACTTTTACTATTTTACAGTCTTCTGACAGTGTAACTTCAGGAGAAATCTCTTTCTCGTTAGGTTCATTTATCAGCTGTTCTACAATTATCATATTATTTTTTACATCAATACTCTTTAAAATAGCATTTACAAAATATTCTCCTTTTTGCGGGTCAGTATCTTCTATTATTTTTGCTGACTGATTATCAAAGCGAACAGGTATTTCAATCTTAGCATCATTTTCAGAAAGTCCTGAAGGGTTATCTTTTTCCAGTATTAATACTCCTGTATCTGTGGCAGGTTTTTCAAATTTAATTTGAGCTTTGAACGGAACAAAATCTAACAGGAAAACTAGCCTCAAAAAACCATGTTCCCCGTGCCTCTCCTTCAATTGTAAGAGGGCTTTCTACCACCTGGTTTGGTGTAGGTTTTGTAACCTTAATCTGATCTGAAAAGTTATTTTTTGCAGTGGTTTCTGTTTCTTT
>JAPLCN010000039.1 GCA_026392215.1 Actinomycetota bacterium
GAGCTTTAGCTGAAAAGCAAAACATTTGGCGAAATCTCTTTATGGGAAGGGAAATAACTTATGGGCGAACAGGGTTCATTAAAGTAGAAAAATTAAAAAAAGAAGCAATTAATTTATTAACGAATATGATCGGGTTTACCCAATCAGGCCTTACTCCTAATTCAGGGGTTATGGGCCTGTCTGGAGGAGAAAAGCAAGGGATAGCGATAGCCAGGGCTCTTTATTTTGATGCAGATTTAATTATTTTAGATGAACCTACTAATAATCTTTCACTTTCTGAAACAGGTAAAGTCTTGGATTTTACCAGGTGGATAAAAGAGAACGGTAAATCTTGTATTTTTATAACTCATAGTATTTATCATGTCTATTCAGTGGCAGATAGATTCATTATTTTAGACCGCGGTAATTCTATAGGAGAATTTTTAAAAAAAGACATATCTTTGGATGAGCTTATTGAAAAGTTAAAGTATGTGGCTAAACATGGAGCATTGGTTTAAGCCGTATGTAAAGAGTAAGCTGATTGCAACATATTATAAAATTACCTTGGTGAATTTTTTAAAACCAGGGTAATTTTATAATGTAATATATGCTTTAAAATTTGTGTTTCTGGTTTATTAATAACCGGCTGTAATTGGTGTGAGATGAATTTAAAGCGATAAGAAGCTTAAAAAACTAAGGCTAAGGAGGAACAATAGAGATGCTGGAAAGAATAAAACAAAAAATAATTGAATCTAAATTACAATTAAGCATATTAGGTATATTGATAATTGTATTTACGATATTTATTATTGGAAATCCCAAAACTTTTCTTAGTTATAATATTTATTATGCTTTTATGTCAACCATTCCTTTTGCAGCCATTTTAGCTTTGTCGGTGACGCTGGTCGTTATTTTGGGAGAGATTGATCTTTCTTTTCCATCAGTAGTGGGATTTTGTGCCTGGGTATTTGCAGCTTTATTTAATAAAACCAATAACATTTATCTGGCCTTTGTTTGCAGTTTGGCTGTTGGTATGTTTGCTGGATTCATAAACAGTGTTTTTGTAGTAAGAATTGGGATTCCTTCACTAATAGTAACTATAGGAATGCAGTATCTATGGCGGGGACTTGTTATGATAGCATGTGGAGGACTGGGATTGTCAATGGTAAAAACTCAAGGCACAGTTTTGTATAAAGTTTTGGTGGGAAGAATTGGAGGCGTGGTTCCGGCACAGGCAATATGGGCTTTGGTCATCGCCATAATACTTGGATTAATTTTAAATCGCCATAGATATGGTGCCCATTTACTTTATGCTGGTGATGATGCAGTAAGTGCAAGAATGATGGGAGTAAATGTGGAGAGAGTAAAAACAATTGCCTTTGTGCAGTTGGGAGTCTGTGCTGCGTTTGTTGGTGTACTGGCTACACTGGAAGTGCTGTATTTCTGGCCATCGACAGGAGAAGGATATCTTATGAAGTCACTAGCTTCTGTTTTTATAGGAGGGACTTCAGTATTTGGTGGAATGGGAACTATTTTTGGAACTTTTATTGGAGCTATCATTATGGGATCCATGGAAGCTGGGATTGTTTCCACAGGAATTTCAGGGTTTTGGACCCAGTTTATCTATGGTTTAGTTATAGTTCTATCTCTTACCATTTATGCTTATATGAATAAAAGAATGCGTCTGAGTGAAAAATTAATCAGGTCTATAAAATCGCTGTTTAAGAAGATTAAAAAATAAGATAGTTTATATGGCACTCCTGATGAAGTTTGAGAAGAAGTTAAAAAAAGAATAAAAGATTTTGGGAAATGGTGCTGGAAAGCAGATTATATAGAAGTTTGAAGGATAATAAATGGAAAGCGAAATTAAAGAATTAAAATACGACAGCTTCAGTGCTATTGAGATTAAAAATAAATTTTTATCTCTTATCACTATACCGGAACTTGGGGGAAAGATTGTCTCCCTGAAAAATATAAAATCTGATTTTGATTTTGCGTTTAAAAATAAAACAGTAGAGCTTAGCAGAGAAGCATATGACAGTGATTATTCAAAATCAAGTTCAGCCGGGATAGACGAATGCTTTATGTCGATTTCACCAAGCATCTACACTGAATACCCCTGGAAAAATACTTATATTCCCGATCATGGTGAAATTTGGTCTTTAAAATTTAAAACAGAAATTATAGATGAAGATATTTGTCAGAAAGTCATTGGCGTAAGGTTCCCCTATATTTTTAACAGAAAAATAAAACTTGAGCAAAACAAGGTCTTTTTTTTCTATAAAGCTGAAAATCTTTCTGCAATGGATTTAAAATTTATCTGGAGTTTTCATCCCCATTTTAACTTATACGAAGATACAATTATAAAAATAAAAGATAATCCTGATATGTATATAGATTATTCAAAAAATAATATATTTCTTTCACAGGAAGAAAAACATATCTGGCCTTATGCTTTTACAAAAAACGGTAAGAAGCTGGACTTTTCAAGCATTGAAAAAATTAATGGTGATGCTGAAAAATTATTTATTTCAAATTTTAGTAATGGTAAAGTGTCTCTTATTTATTGCAGCCAGAAAGAGCAAATAGATTTTATATTTGATAATGAAAAAATAAAATATTGCGGATTGTGGATTAATAAAAATGGGTGGCCTGACACAAATTCATACAAAACCATTGCGATAGAACCCTGTAATTGCGTTACCGATAAACTTGAAAATTCCATAAAAAGAAATGTCTATGACACCATCCCCGCTGAAGGTTCTTTTGAATGGACTATTTGCCTTGAAATTAGAAATATTAAAAAATGTTAAATTAATTTTTTAAATAATATAAGTGAATCATGGGTAAGAAAAGTTTAGGCTAAAAAGACTATCAAAAATATTTTTGGATATCCTATTAATATTTAATTAATTGCTTAATAAA
>JAPLCN010000159.1 GCA_026392215.1 Actinomycetota bacterium
ATAAAAAATTAGAAGTGCCTAAGCAAATTAAGCACTTCTAATTTAATATTCCTATTAAAGAATGTAGTTAATCCTTTAAGACTAAACTATTTTTTTAGAAGTTCTTCTGAAATATCTACTGCTGATGATGCATCAGGAGCAAAACCGTCAGCACCAATACTGTCGGCATATTCTTGAGTTAATGGAGCACCGCCAATGATTACTTTGATATCTTTGGTAGCCGGATCTTTTCTAAGAGCGACAATTATTTCTTTCATTGATGTCATGGTAGTTGTAAGTAAAGCTGACAGACCAACAATATCAGCCTTGTTTTCTTTTGCAGCTTCTACAAATTTTTCAGATGGGACATCAACACCAGCATCCACTACTGTAAATCCGGCACCTTCAAGCATCATTGATACAAGGTTTTTGCCTATATCATGCAAATCCCCCTGAACTGTTCCAATGACTGCAATGCCTTTTGTTGGTGCGCCTGTTTCTGCCAGAAGAGGTTTAAGGATATCCATAGCTGCATGCATAGCCCTTGCTGCAATTAAAACTTCAGGGATATACATTTCATTTGCCTTAAATTTTTTCCCAACAACGTCCATACCGGCAATTAAGCCTTCACCTAAAATATCGCCAGCCGGTATCTTTTTGTCGACTAAATCCTGGGTGACTTCTTTACTTTTGATGTTGTCGCCCCTAATGATTGCGTCTGCAAGTTCCTGATACTTTGCCATGTTTACTCCTTTTCTTTTCTGATGATTAATATAACTTGATTTATAATAGCAAAAATAAATTAAAAACAAAAAAAATTTGACTATTTTATTTGTTTTCTTTTATTTTCATATCAATTTAAATAAAAAAAATATGGACTCTATTATTTTTGTATTGTATACTTTTTTTACGATGCAAAATAGCTGTAGAGAAAATTTTGATGAATTAAACAAAAAAGTCCTTGAATGCAGGAAATGCGGGGATTTGGTTGAGTTAAGGAAAAATCCAGTTCCTGGGGTTGGAGCTTTAAATGCAAGAATAATAATTGTCAGCGATTATCCAAGAAAAGATGGCGCTGAATCTACAGGAATACCTTTCACAAACGATAAGTCCGGTTTGCTGATCAGAAAAATTATAGAAGATTCCTCTTTATCACTGGAAAATGATATTTACCTGACTTATTTAGTTAAATGCACTCCCAAAAAGAAGGTGTCAGCACATACAGGCGAAAAAATAAGCGAGTTTGCACCAACAAAGGTTCATAAAGAAAACTGCGTTCCTTATCTCACAAAAGAAATAACTATTTCAACACCTCATTTATTAATTTCACTTGGCCTTGATACAACAAGATTTATTTTAAAATATTTCTTCTCAATAAATAAAAAATTTAATGATATGGATGAACTCCATATGAAAGTTTTTAAAAACCCTTCATTTAAACTGGTTTCTTTTTATCAGCCTGACGATGTTACAGTCCTTAAGAAAATCACCATGGAAAAATATATCAGTGATTTCGAAGCACTTTCAAAACTCTTAAAAGTTATCTGACGAAGGAAACAAGGGGACAGACTCTTGCTTTTCCTTGTTTCTTGTTTCTATTGCACAAGGTATACCTTTATTTTTCTTCTGCCATAACGATAGCAGTCTTCAAGACTATCAAAAACAAGATCAATCCTGTTGCCCTTAACCCATCCTCCGGTATCTGCAGCCAGTGCTTCTCCATATCCGGGTATGTAAAGTTTTGTTCCTAACGGAATGACTTTCGGATCAACAGCAACAATTCCTTTTTTAGCACGAAGCCCTATCGCCGTTATTCCATTCCCGCTTAAACCTCCTCCTCCGCTAAAATATGCAGTTGCAACCATATCCCACTCACCCGCCAGCACCAAACCGGGGGGTTGTATCTGCCTTATCCTTTCCCTAATTTGGGCAAGCACAGTTGCAAACTGGGACTTATCGCTTTTTACCTTGGCAAGCATCTCCTGTTTTTCTTTTAAATAAGCAACAAGAGTATCCTTTTCTTTAATAATGTTTTCCCTTAAGATAGAAATTTTACTTTTGGTATCTTCAGACTGCCTGTAAGTCATTTCGTATCTTTTTTTATCACTTTTTAAATCCTCAATCAAAGAATTATTTTCCCTTATCATATGCCGGAATATAAAAATTACTGTAGCAATTTCATTTAAATTTCTTGCTCCTATGATAAGCCTCGCAACACTGTCATTGCCATACTTATACGATTTAACGGCATTTTTTTGTATTTTTGCTTTAATGTCCTCCATATTATTCTGAATTTCCGATGTCTTTACATATAGATCCTTAAGCGCCACTTCCAAGGTATTAAGCTGCTCCTGATAATTATCAATCTCCCAGGTTTTTTGTTCAATTTGTGTCTCTGCAGCAACAACTTCTTCCAGAAGGTTCTGTTCATCTGCGCTTAATTTGGATATGTTGCCCGCCAGTTCCTGAAGCGTAATTGCTTCAATATTATTGGGTTTTGAAAAAAAAGATATTGGGAGTACAGTAATAATTATAAAAAATACAATGAGATATTTAATATAAAAAATTTTATTTTTTAACTTGGTATTCATTAAAATTAATTTGGTGTATTTTTAGGAAATCTGTAATGTCCTGTTATTATTTTATTTCCAAGAATATTTGCTTCTGCCGTATAACCTGGATCAATATAATTATAAATCACTTTCGGGGTGCCATTTCTGGTTGTCAAATCAGAAATTATGCCGACATTATCTGCATAACCATCTCTGTCCATATCAAAAAAGACAACATCTCCCGGAAACCAGGTATTTAAATTTTCTTCATTTGCCGGGTCAAATCTTATATTGAGGCTGTCCGCCTTTCTTTTAAAGAACACTTCCATGTTCTGTATTCTTCTGTAATCTATGTCTATATCCGGAACATTCTGATTCCATATTGCTTTCAGCGGGTATTTTTTTATATTTTTTGTAATATCTTCATTTATAAGAGTTCTTAAATCAAATCCGGCTTCCTTAAAAGCCCTGGCGATTATGTCCGTATTGAGCGCCCACTGCTCTGGAGGATCTCCTCCCTTATAATAATTTGACTGCCCTGATCCCTCTATGAAGATGTTTTGGGCTTTTATTTCAAGTTGTTTTTTAGCACCAATCAATATATCCCTGGAATCATTATTGCCATTATTGTTCGCATCTGTCTTTACAGGCAACTTGTCCAAATCAATAAGCCTGAACCTTGGAAGGATTTTTGAAACGGCAGTTGAAGGCGCATAAGTTTTTTTAAAATTAAACTTACCTGTGCTTAGTATTACTCCAAATACTATCAGCAATATTACCAATACTATAATAAGGAATACTCCCCTAAATGATTTTCCCATAATATAAGATTAAACAGTAAAATTGGTTATTTCAAATTTTTAGTAAAAATAGCCGAATTTGTTATTCTGCTTCCAAGGAGGTTAATGCCGGGGTTTAATGTTTCCAGTAAACCAATTATTCCAAAAAACAAAATGAGCACCATAAAGATTCCAATTAAAACATAAAAAGCTTTTGAAAAATTATATTGGCTGATTGTATCAGTATCTTTATTTTCTTTCATAAACAATAAAATAATCAGCCTTAAACTTACTGCGGTAAAAGCAGCAATATAAATAATTACAATTATCATGATTAACCAGCCTTGAATTGAAGTTAAGCCATTTGTATCAGCTTTAAAAATATTAATTATTAAATCAATATAATATTTCTTTCCAGGATACCCGAAAAGCCCCGGAATACCGATTAAGGAAAACATCGAAATCAAAAAAGCAATTCCGATAAATTTATCTTTATAGACTAAAGATCTTAAACTATCAACTGAATCTTTTTTTGAAGCATTTTCAATAAAGGAAAAGATAAAAGCCAGTGGCAAAAAATTTAAAGCAATAAATGCTAAATAATAAATATTAAGCCAGCTTAAATTGTCATCTTTTATAAACCCGGTAATAAGCATAGCCATATTGATAAAATATCCTATAAATATCAAGGTAAAAATATATGAAGCAATCTTCCTTAAACTTTTTGTTTTAAGCCCTGCAATTCCTGAACCTGTTGAACCTAAAAATACAGCTATTAAAAGAATATATAAAATATATGAACCAGCTTTTAAGTTTTTATTTAAAATTGAAATTATAGGTGTAAATTTCAGCAATGCTATAATGCCGGCCGGGAAATAAAACAACCATAAAAGGTAAAGGGAAGAAGGTTCAGCCTTATTTGAAAAATTAATATATGGAGCCTGAAAAGGAAAAATACCAAGGTAGAAATAAAAAGCAATTGAAACAATTATAAGACTTAAAATAATATTAATCCCGCTTGACTCAATATCCTGATATAACTGCAGAAAATTTTTAACATCAGACACACCATATAAAATTGAAAAACCGAAAAACAGAAGAACCATGAAAAATAAGGAAGCGATAAAAAACCTGGACATGCTCCTTGAAATTCCTGACTGTAATAATATGGCTTTGTTCTCCTTTATGTTTTCACCATTAACAGTCATTCTGCTGTCGTTTGATATTGTAGCCAACGCAAAAAAAGCAATTAAAAAACATCCGATACTGATAAAAAATGACATAAAATTTTTTGAAATAACTAAAACAAGGACAGAGATCAGCGAAAACAGAAAAATCATTATTATCTTAACAAAATGCGCATTTCTTCTGTTGAAAATAAAAATTATGGCAAGGCAGATAACAGCAAAAAATAAAATAA
>JAPLCN010000162.1 GCA_026392215.1 Actinomycetota bacterium
TAAGCACTTTATTGTCTTCCATGCAGAAGAAAAGGGGATTACAAGATAGTGCTATGTTCTGATTGTAAAGATTGCCCGGATGATACTGTTAAATTCATCACCTAGAGTCCGCATGATAAAGCTTATGGAAAATAGATCATATTAATTCTTTTACTTGTTACCCATATAAAAATCTAAAGGAAATAGATTCGTTGACTTTTAAAAAATTACTGGGTAATATTATAAATTGTTTTTTTAATCCTTATGCTTTCCTTAAGCGGAAGTGGCTCAGCTGGTAGAGCACCACCTTGCCAAGGTGGAAGTCGCGGGTTCGAGTCCCGTCTTCCGCTCCAAATTTTATAAAATTGGTTTAATTTATTAGCATCTTCACTTGATGTAATTCTTATTTTTAATTTTTTTATATTCCTGCTTTATACTAAAACATAGTTTTAATTTTAAAAGCACTGGTATTTGAAATAAAAAAAAATAATTAGTATAAATAATATTGAAAAATTATTTATAGGCGTTAAAATTCATAATTAATTAATATAAATAAAATATCCGGAAAAAATTATGCTAAAGTTAGATATTGAAAATTTAGGCGAAATTGATTATGAAGCAGGTTCAAGCATTTTTGATTTGGTATCCGGCAAAGATAAGGTACTTGCCAGAAAAGCAATTTTAGCAGAGATGACCTTAAAAGATGGTTCTAAAAAGTTTGCGGACATGAGTTCTAAAGTTAACACTGACTTAAAAATCAAATTATTGTTTCCTGAAGATGAAAAATCCCTTGATACATTAAATCATAGCACTTCTCATGTAATGGCTTGTGCAATAAGGAAAATTTATCCTGAAGCAAAATTTGCCATAGGACCTTCAATAAAAAACGGTTTTTATTATGATTTTGAAATAGATAAAGTCATTTCACCAGAAGATTTGAAACTCATTGAATATGAAATGAAAAAGATTGTTTCATCAAATTACTCTTATGACAGGAAGGAAATAACCAAAGATGAAGCAAGGAAGATATTTAAGGATAACCCATATAAGCTGGAGTTAATAGACGGCATTGATGATGAAAATTTAAGCATTTACCAGACAGGTGATTTTATTGATTTATGCAGCGGCCCCCACATACTTTCAACCGGAAGGGTTGGAGCATTCAAGCTGCTTAGCATTGCAGGAGCTTACTGGCGCGGCGATGAAAAAAACAAGATGCTTATCCGCATATATGGAACAGCTTTCTTTAAAAAAGAAGATTTAAAAGATTACCTTGACAGGATTGAAAGAGCAAAATTAAGCGACCACAGGAAAATAGGCAAGGACCTTGAACTGTTCAGTTTTCACGATGAAGCTCCCGGGTTTCCTTTCTGGCATCCGAAAGGCATAACTATCAGAAATTTAATTCTTGATTATTGGAGAAAGGTTCACATAGAAAACGGCTATCAGGAAATCCAAACCCCGATTATATTAAGCAACGGGCTATGGCGTACTTCCGGACATTGGGATCATTACAAGGAAAACATGTATTTTGTTAAAATTGATGACTGTGATTATGCAGTAAAGCCAATGAACTGCCCGGGTGCAATTCTTGTATATAAATCAAAACAGCATTCATATAAAGAATTTCCAATAAGATATGCCGAACTTGGCCTGGTTCACAGGCACGAAAAATCAGGCGTGCTTCACGGCCTTTTCAGGGTTAGAAGTTTTACACAGGATGATGCTCATATCTTTGCTCTTGAGGAAAATCTTGAGTCAGAAAGTGCAGCTATAATTAAAATGATAGAAAAGATGTATAAAGTATTCGGTTTTAAAAGCTATCACGTGGAACTTTCCACAAGGCCTGATGACAGGATTGGTTCAGATGAAATGTGGGACAGGGCAGAACAAAAACTTGAAGAAGCAATTAAGCAAAATCATCTTGAATATAAAATAAACCCGGGAGACGGGGCATTTTATGGGCCTAAGATAGATTTTCATGTTAAAGATTCTCTTGAAAGAATATGGCAGTGCGCAACAATCCAGCTGGATTTTGCAATGCCCGAAAAATTTGATATTACCTATATGGGTGAAGACAATTTAAAACACAGGCCGGTAATGCTTCATAGAGTTATTTTAGGAAGCGTTGAAAGATTTATCGGGATATTAATTGAAAACTATTCAGGTAATTTGCCTTTATGGATTGCTCCGGTTCAGGTAGCAATACTGCCGATTTCAGACAAATTCCATCAGTATTCTGAAAAAGTTTATAAAACGTTAAAGGAGGAGGGTTATAGAGTAGAGTTTGATGGCAGGGTTGAGTCTTTAAATAAAAAAATCAGACAAGCGGAGCTAAGTAAGATTCCGTTTATGGTTGTAATAGGAGAAAAGGAGCAGGAGTCCTGCACTATTACAATAAGAAAAAAAACCGGAGGTGATATAAAAAATATCAGCATTGAAGAATTTATTAAAATTTTAAAGGAAAATGTTGAAAATAAGAAAACTTCTGCTTAAAAATACGTCTATAAATATTGAAAGATAATTTTTTTAAAAAGGTATTACAATTTTTTAATTATACTTTGTTATAAAGAATTTATACTGATTCATAATTTTTAATTATATCTAAAACTTTGAGGTGAAAAAATGACATTAAAGGAGAAAATAAGGTTAAAATCCACAACCGTGGCAATTAAAGGCGCCATGAAAATTTTACCTAAACTTTCTGATGAACAATGGTTGAAAGTTATAAGAGGCAAGATCTACAAATCAAAGAAAAAAGAAGAAAGAGATTTTATGGAAAATTTCCTTATTAATCTTAAAAGAAAAATTGTAGATGTAGCTCCCAATGTTAGAGAAAAAATTGTCATGAATCTTATCAACAACGCTATGATTCAGGGCCAGCCGAGAAGGCAGGAATTTGTAAAAAAACATGGCATTAATCCTCCAAACCACCTGGTTATCTCTCCGACAATGGCATGCAATCTTAAATGCTTCGGATGCTACGCTTGGGAATACAGCAAAAAGAATGACCTTCCATATGATGTTTGCAACAGGATTATTGACGAAGCAAATGCAATAGGCATTTATTTCTTTGTAATTACAGGTGGAGAACCATTTTACTGGGATAATCTTTTTGATTTTCTGGAAAGGCACAACGATTCTTTTTTCCAGATTTATACCAACGGTCTTTTAATAGATGATAAAGTAGCTGAAAAATTAGCTCAATTAGGAAACGCAATCCCTTGTGTCAGCGTTGAAGGTTTTAAGGAAGAAACAGAGGCAAGAAGAGGTATCGGAAGCTGGGATAAGATAATGAATACATTTGATACTTTAAAAAGGCATGGAGTTATTTATGGATTTTCTGTAACAGCAACAAGAAAAAATAATGATATTGTGGTAAGTGATGAATTTATAGATATTATGATTAAAAAGGGAGTATTTGTGGGTTGGTATTTTAATTATATTCCAATCGGGAGAGAACCTGATATGAATCTTATGCCGACTCCCCAGCAGCGTGACTATAGAAGAAAAAGAATACTTGAAATAAGAAAAACTAAAAATATTACAATAGCTGATTTCTGGAATGACGGCAATCTTGTTCAAGGGTGCATGGCCGGCGGTAAAAATTATTTGCATATAAATGTAGATGGTGATGTTGAGCCATGTGTTTTTGTACACTTTGCTGCTGATAACATTAAGGAAAAAAGCCTGGTAGAAATAATAACTTCACCGTTCTTTATGGCTTTCAGAAAAAGACAGCCATATTCGGAAAACCTTTTAAGGCCATGCTCAATCATTGATAGCCCTCAAATATTAAGAGATGTAATTGCAGAAACCGGAGCTCATCCTACGCACGAAGGTGCAGAGACTATTATTACTACTCTGGCAAAACCACTTGATGAATATGCAGAAGCGTGGAAATGCTATGCTGATAAAGCATGGGAAACAGAATACGATCATTATACTGACTCCGGGCAAAGAGTAGCAAGATAATTTTATAGTGGACAAAAGAAAATAAAATTTGTATAATTTTTATTTGAAACTTTAGCTTTAGAGTAGTATTTGGATTTTTAAAGCTAAATGTAGAAAATTTAAAGTAGAAATCATCTATTTCTCACCAGGTTGCGGCTATATGGCAAGCATATCTGGTTTAAAATAAATTAAAAATAGGTAGTAGATGATTAACGCTACCTATTTTTTTATGTAAAAAAATAGTGGAGGTGTAAGTTACATAATTAAGAAAATTCGTATAAATGAACAAATACGAGTTCCAAAAGTAAGATTAATAGCTGAAGATAGCAGCCAACTCGGTATAGTCCCTATTGAAAAAGCAATTATTTTGGCTAATGAGGCTGACCTTGATCTGGTGGAAGTATCACCGGATTCTGATCCGCCCGTTTGCAGAATAATGGATTTTGGCAAGTATAAGTACAAACTTGAGCTTAGCGACAAAGAAAGAAAGAAAAAACAATCTCAAGTAACAATAAAAGAGGTTAAAATCAGGCCTAAAATTGGTGGAAATGATTTTACCATAAAAGAGAAGTATGTTGAAAAATTTCTTAAAGAAGGGCATAAGGTTAAAATATCTATAATTTTTAAAGGAAGAGAAATTGTCCATAAAGAAATTGGTGAAAATCTTGCCAAAAAACTTATGGAAGATCTGAATGGCAAGTATATTTTAGATCAACCGCCAAAGTTGGAAGGTTTCAATATTACAATGGTATTAAGCCCTGCTTGATTAATTTAGAATATATTTTTAAAAATATATTAATTTTCTTTTAGAAATTATTTTACTTGAATAATTTATTTTAAGTTGTATATTGTGCTTTATTTGATGTTTGAAAATTATTCTAAAACTAATGATGACATTTTAAGGTAGATGGAGGAGAACAGAAATGCCTAAACTGAAGACTAATAAAGCTGCTGCCAAAAGATTCAGGGTAACCGGAACCGGCAAAGTTATGAGGCAGAAAGCTTATAAAAGCCACATATTGACAAAAAAAAATGCTGATAGAAAAAGACAGCTTGGACAACCTGAAGTGGTTGACAAGACAAATTTAAAAACAGTAAAAAAACTTCTGGGAATATAAAGCTTAAATTTAAAAAATTTTATTTAAAGTTTTATATTTCTTTTCAATTTTAGTTTTAACTTAGAGAGAGGTGTTATGAATGGCAAGAATAAAAAGAGGAACAGTAAAGAAACAAAGACATAAAAAAGTTTTAGAACAAACTAAGGGTTATTATGGATTGAGAGGCGGAGCTTACAGAATCGCCAAAGAGCAGTTAATGAAATCACTTAGCTATAATTATATTGATAGAAAAAACAGAAAAAGAAATTTCAGAAGGCTTTGGATTACAAGAATAAACATTGCTGCAAGGTCAAATGGATTATCTTATAATGAATTTATAAACGGGCTTAAAAAGGCAAGCATTGAGATAAACAGGAAAATGCTGTCAGATATAGCCGTAAATGATGTTGAATCCTTCAAAAAATTAGTTGAGACTGCCAAAGTTCAGCTTTCGGCTTAGCAGGCAGTTAATTAAAAATTAAAAAATAAAACTAATATGCGTTAGTTTTATTTTTTTAGATTCAAAAGATTTTAGAATTATTAAATTTTATTTGATTCTTATCTGATGAAAGAAAAAATTAATATATTAAAAAAAGAACTGGGCATAACGTTTGAAGTTTTTACCAGAGATCAAAATGCGGTAAAATCCTCATCCGATCTGGATTTGCTTGAGAATAAGTATCTTGGGAAAAAAAGTCTGATTGCTCAAACATTAAAAAATATAAACGATTTCCCTCAGGAAATAAAACCATTGGTAGGCAAAACAGTAAATGAGATCAGGAGAAAAATTGAAGATGAACTTAAAAATTTAAGAAATGAATTAAATCTTCTTGAATTTGATAAAAAACTTCGGGAAGAAAAGTTTGATTTAACGCTTCCCGGCAGGGCTTTACTTGCAGGAAGCAAGAATATTCTCTATAAGGTTATTGAAGAAATACAGGAAATTTTTATCGGCCTTGGATATGAAATTGCAGAAGGTCCGGAAGTGGAGACAGACTATTATAATTTTGAAGCTTTAAATCATCCGCCTGATCATCCAGCCAGATCTCTTCAAGATACTTTTTTTATAGATGACAGAATTTTGCTTAGAACTCATACTTCTCCTGTTCAAATCAGATATATGGAGAAGCATAAGCCTCCAGTTTATATAATTGCTCCGGGGAAAGTATATCGCAAAGATTATGATGTAACCCACACACCAATGTTTACACAAATTGAAGGCCTTGCAGTTGATAAAAATATAAATTTCGGAAATCTTAAGTGGACTCTTGAAACCCTTGCACGCTCTGTTTTTGGAAAAGACAGGCAAGTCAGGTTCAGACCTCACTATTTTCCATTCACGGAACCCAGCGCAGAAGTTGATGTGTCGTGCAATATTTGCGTCGGAAAAGGATGCAGGGTTTGTTCAGGCACCGGTTGGCTTGAAATTTTGGGAGCAGGCATGGTTGACCCCAACTTATATAAGTTTGTTAACTATGATCAGGATGAAATTAACGGTTTTGCCTTTGGAATGGGAATTGAAAGAATAGCAATGCTTAAATATGGAATAGATGATTTAAGGCTTTTCTTTGAAAATGACATCAGATTCTTAAAACAATTTTAAATGTGTTGATATATAAAGGAGCATATTTTAAGTGAAGATCACATATAGCTGGCTGAAAGAATTTGTTGACGGCCTCGAGAAATACACTCCGCAGGATATTGCCTATAAGCTCACTATGAGCGGAACTGAAATTAAAAAGCTGGAATATATAGGGGATAAATATAAAAATATTATAATTGCTCAAATAGAAAGTTTTGTAAAGCATCCCAATGCTGATAAGCTGTCTATTTGTAAAGTTAATGCAGGTACAGAAATATTAAATATAGTTTGCGGAGCAAATAATTTTAAGGCAAAGGATATAGTTGCCCTTGCTCTTGATGGTGCAAAAATAGGGGACTACACTATTAAAAAGAGTAAGATAAGGGGAGAGTTTTCTGAAGGGATGATGTGCTCTGAAAAGGAACTTGGACTTTCACAGCAGTCAGAAGGGATTTTAATCCTGGATGGTGATTATAAGCCTGGAGAAAGTTTTGCAAATCAGGTTGGGTTGGATGATTGGGTATTTGAAATTGAAGTAACTCCGAACAGGCCTGATTGTTTAAGTGTAATGGGGATAGCCAGAGAAGTATGTGCAGCTACGGAGCTTAAATTAAAATATCCTCAGTACAGATTTGAAAATGAAATCAATATTGACACAAGTTTTAATATTGAAATAAAAGACTTAACGCTATGCCCAAGATACTCCGCAAAAATATTTAAAAATGTTATTAGGTGTGAAACTCCTTTATGGATGAAAAACAGGCTTTTCTTATGCGATATAAGGTCAATAGATTTAATTGTAGACTTAACGAATTATGTAATGCTGGAAGTAGGGCAGCCGCTGCATGCTTTTGATGCAGATCTCTTGACTTCAAATAAGATAATAATAAGACCAGCTTCAGCAAAGGAATCCATTCTTGCAATTGACGGAACCACCAGAATCCTGGATGAAGGCACAATCGTCATTGCCGATGAAAACAGTCCGGTAGCTATTGCAGGCATTATGGGTGGTAAAAATACTGAAATAAATGAAAAAACAAAAAATGTTTTTCTTGAATCAGCAAATTTTTATGGGCCCGCAATAATGAAAACGTCAAAAAAAATAGGACTGCGAAGTGAGGCTTCAAACAGATTTGAAAAGAAAATTGATCCTCTTCTAACAATAACTGCGATAAAAAGATTTGAAGAGTTGTTAAATAAGATTAACGGGCAGGAATTTGAAAAAGTAATTTACGATAGTTACCTTGTTGTAAACAGGGAAAGAACTGTAAATTTAAGATACAGTAAAATAAAGCAGATTCTTGGCATAGAGATAGAAAATAAAACAGTATCGCAAATACTTGAAAGACTTGGGATAAAGAATAAAATTGAACCGGATTATATTTCTGCGCAAGTCCCGTCTTTCAGGTTTGAAGATCTGGAAAGAGAAATAGATTTAGTTGAAGAAATTGCCCGCATTTACGGATTTGAAAACATTCCCACACAGAAACTAGATTTTAAATCCAGCCAGGGAAGATATACCTTTAATCAGAAAACACTTATGAAAATAAGGCAGACTCTTGAGGATATTGGGTTAAATGAAGTTATTAATTATTCCTTTATAGGCCTTAAGGAATTTAAATTTTTTAAATTGGATGAAGAGAAAAGTCTTAAGGATTATATCAGTATCTTAAATCCGTTAAATGAAGACTTTGAAATTTTAAGGACATGCCTCCTGCAATCTTTGGTTAAAAATTTAAAAGATAATATCTCAAGAAAAATCCAGGATTTAAGAATTTTTGAGATATCAAAAGTATTTTTAAAAGATGATTCAAATAATAATAATCTGCCAGTTGAAAAAACCAAGCTTGCCATATTATTGTCAGGTAAAATAAATCTTAAAAGCTGGAACTGCAGTGAAAGAATGCATGATTTCTACGATATGAAAGGCATACTGGAATATCTTTTTGAAAAATTTAGATTAAAGGGCAAACTGGAATTATCAAACAATGAATATAAATTTTTTCATCCTTTAATAAGTGCAGATATCAATTTTGAAAATGAGAAAATAGGCATGATTGGCAAGATTCATCCCCAGCTTGTTGATATTTTAGATATCAGGCAGGATGTTTATTATATGGAAATTGACATAGACAGTTTCATAAAAAAATCCCCGTCCCAAAAGAAATTCACCCGGATTCCACAATTTCCGTCCATCAGCATTGATTTGGCTATTGTTATAGATGATAAAGTCACAAACAGGGAAGTTGAGGACGAGATTTATAAAAATAGCGGTATAACGCTTGTAAATTTAAGGCTGTTTGACTTATATAAGGGTAAGCAAATAGAGGAAGGCAAAAAAAGCCTTGCTTATTCTCTTGAATTCAGAGCAGGTGACAGGACTTTAAAAGATCTGGAAGTTGAGATTATTTCCAAAAGAATAATTGAGAACCTTAATAAAAAATTTGGTGCAATGCTAAGGCAATAAAATACCATATATAATTAAAAAATGCATGAAATTGTTATTACCGATATAAATCAGGCTTAAGGTGTTTAAGGAGAGGGAGCTCTTTCCTTATCTTATCTATTAAATCAAGGTCTATATTTCCATACAGGATACATTCATTTTCATCTGCCTCTGCAACTATTTCTCCCCAGGGATTTACTATCAATGAATGCCCGTAAGAAACATAACTTGCACTTATGTTCCGAGCCGGAGAAGCAGCAATAAAATAAATCTGATTGTCAATCGCACGAGCTCTTGCCGTAACTTCCCAATGGGCAGGTCCTGTAACCATGTTAAACGATGCAGGTGCTATAACTATTTTTGCACCGTCTGATGCCATTTTTCTGATAAGTTCAGGAAATCTCATGTCGTAGCATATTAAAACTCCAATTCTGCAAAACTCTGTATCAAAAACTGTAGTTTTATTTCCACATGAAATAACATCTGATTCTTTAAACCTTATTTTATTTTTAATATCCACATCAAACATGTGTAATTTTCTGTGTTTTCCTATCAGGCTGCCATTTTTATCAAAAGAATAAGATGTATTATAATAAGAATTGTTTTCTTTCTCACAGATTGAACCCCCAATTATATAGATTCCCAGCTTTTTTGAGAGAGATGAAAGCAAATCAGAAGTCGGTCCCGGGTATTCTTCTGCATATCGGGTAAATAAATGTATATCATAAGGACTGTTAAAAATTTCAGGAAGTATTGCAATATCTGCATTATTAGCGGCAGCATTCTTTATCATAATGCTTGCTTTTTTTAGGTTTTCATCTTTAGTGCCTGAAATTTTTAACTGACATACAGCACATTTAATATCCATTGCTAATATCTTAATTCTCTTCTTTTATTAAAGGAACAAAAGCTACACCGCATATTTCTTTTTTGATAACCTTATTTCCAGTCTTTGTGACTTTATACAATGTTTGAGTCCGTCCAGCCAGGCCAATAGGAATTAACATAATTCCTTCATTTTTCAATTGCCGGGTCAAAGAATCAGGGATATCATTTGGAGCTGCAGTTACAATAATCTTATCAAAAGGTGATTTCTCAAACCATCCGTCATAACCATCAGAATTTTTAAAATGTATATTCACATAATTAAGGCTTGCTAAAACTTTTTCAGCTTTTATTATTAAACTATTTATTTTTTCTACTGTGAAAACTTCTTTTGCTATTTCTGCTAAAACTGCTGTCTGGTAGCCCGAACCTGTTCCTATTTCAAGCACACTGTCTTCTTTTCTTAAGCCAAGTGCTTGAGTCATTAAAGCAACAATATAAGGCTGTGAAATAGTTTGCCCCATGCCGATCGGAAGAGGGTAATCTGAATATGCTTCACTTTGGTAATTTTCTTCAACAAATAAATGCCTTGGAATTTTTTCCATTGCCTCAATCACGTTAGTATCTTTTATGTCTCTGCCAATTAATTGAAAATAAACCATTTTGTGCCTTAATCCGGCAAATTTTTCATTTTTTTCCATAATGTTTCTATTATATTATATTAAATATGAAAATTATTATAATTCAAACGATCTAAAATTAATTTTTTAAAATAGAAAAAATAAGAGAGTAACAGTTTAATATTAAATTACTTATTTATCTTACCTTCCTCACTATTTTTTAGTTCAGATTTATTTATATTTTCCAAAGACTGCCTGATAGCTATATTTTCATTTAATTTAGTAAGTTTTTCTTCAAGCAGTCTGATTTTTTTATAAATATTATATAAAAATAAGAATATTACAAGTATTGATAATGCGATAAAGAAATCAAATCCTGTTTTAAATCCAAAAAAATGTGCAGTTTTAACCGCAAAATCAGGAAAAACAGATATTAGGATAAGAGCTGCCAGGATTAAAATCCAAAAAATTAATTCATTAATTATTAACTTTTTATCCTTGATTTTAATAAAAAGATTAATCAGGACTGCAATTCCGAGAATTATTGTAATTATATAAATAGGATGCATTTAAACCTGGTTTACAAAACCCACCAAAATTCATGAGTTTTGAAGGACGCCTTTCTTCGTCCAATTAAATGATTAATTAACATTTAAACTCCCGGATAGTTAGATATTTATGATAATATTTGGTTAATATTTAACAATAGTTTCTTCCTCCGTTATCCAAAAATCCATTTTACAAACATTTTTGAAACTATATAAAAACTATTATAAATTTTCTGGCCTTTTTTTATAGAATAGTCTGAATATTTAACAGTCACAGGTATTTCCAGATACTTTATTTTTTTTAGCCTGACTTCTTCAATAATTTCTGAACAATATTCCCAACCATTTGATTTGATATCAATTCTTTGGGCTGTTGTTCTGCTCATTGCTTTTAATCCATTATGGGCATCACTGGATATAATTCCATACATTAAAAACATCAGTATTGCACCAGTTTTTAAAATTACTTTCTTAAATAGCGGAACGTTGCTTGTATTATTTAAAAATCTATTGCCTAGAGTAATTTCTGCTTCATTATTAATTATTGGCTTTATCAGACCAGGGATATCTTTTGCAAGATGCTGACCGTCAGCATCAAAAGTTACAATTATGTCTGCATTTTTTAGCAAAGCATAATCAATACCTGTTTTTATTGCAGCGCCAGGCCCCATGTTTACCGGATGCCTGACCAGTTCTGCATTAAACTTCTTTACAATCCCTGCAGTATTATCAGTTGAGCCATCATCTACAACCACAATATTATTATAGCCATAGTTAAATAAATCTTTTAAGACCTTTGCTATTAATCCGGCTTCATTATAAGCCGGTATTATAATGTAGGTTTTAAATGATTCCTGCATATATATATTTAATATTTTTAATTAATCCGGATTGGCAAATCTTTTGCATCAAAATATATGCCTCCGGTTGTTAATTTAAATTTTATATCAAAATCTCCGGTTTTTGTTGGAATAACTTTAAATATCAAGTTTATTTCACCTTCAGCGGGAATAATATAATTATCACTAACCCACATATACATCCCTCTGCTTAGTCCTGGGTCCTGTTTAATATATCCTTCCTGAAGCACACCTGCATACTTTAATCCTTGCGGCAACTTCAATTCAATGGAATTTATTTTTAATTCATTATCATTATTGTTTTTAATTTTATATTCTATAATTATTTCCTTGCCGAATTTTAAATCCTGGCTTTTTATGGAATTTTCTATTTCAACCTTTGGTGTACTTTTTGTTATCCTGTATAACTGAAGATTTTCATTATATCTGTCCCAAAAATATGGTTCGCCAATTTTTTCCGTTACAAAAATCTGATTTATTGCTTTGTCATTTCCAACAAAATAAACCGGAATGCCATTTGATACCTGGCCTATAATATGATCAAAGTTATATTCGCTTTCAGTATTTCCGATAAGCTGGATATTTTTTTTATTTTGCTCATATTTTCCAATAAAAACCGCTATGTTTATTGAGGCGCTGTAAGCATAGAGTCTTGCATTTTTATCCATTGATTTGTAAGCATTGTCCCAAAAAACATAAATACCTCTCGGCTTTTTAAAGTTGCAATTTCCGTAGTTGTTTATAATCAGTAAGACAGGCTGGCTGGCAAATAATAAAACAAGAATTATAAAAGAAGCATATTTTAAAAGATTTAATTTTAAAGAGATTTTCCTGTTTTTTGAAATCTTATCAAATAATACTTTCAACAGGTCCCAAAAAAGTAAAAATCCGAAACTTATATAAACAGACATTAATATCATTATATCCAAAGTATAGTTAAGAACAGCCCAGGTAAGATATTGAGTGGTGATAAGTAAATTAAAAATGATGGCAAGAAAAGAAAATAACGCAACTTTCCAGTTTTTCTTAAACAGATAAATTAAGCCGATGACAGCAAGGATTATTAAAATAATTCCATAATTGTTCTTTATTAGCTTTAAATAGTCCAGGGTTACTTTTAAAATCCCGCTTAAATGCTTATCTCCGAAGCTTCCGCCAAAAGTGGCGCCGGATTCTTCCCGACCGGTGACAAAATATATAAATTTCAAAAGGGTGCCGGCTCTCCCGAAACCCTGTACGGAACGTATATAAATATAAAAATATGAAAAAAGAGGCAGTATAAAAAACAGGATACTTAAAGAAACTGCTTTGGTGCTTTTAAATATTTTCGGATTAATGGTTATTGTCAATATTAAAAAAGCCGGCATCAGGAAAAAAGCAATCGGATGGTTTGTAAGTAAAAATCCCAGGCAGGCAAAGCAAAAATAAAGATTTTTTCTTACAGAATTTTCCTGATATTTAAAAATTGCAAATAACAGAATTGCAATATAAAAACTATTTAATGTGTCAAATTCAAGCCTGTTGGCAAAAAACCAGTAAGGATATGCAAAAGCAAAAGAAAAGGAGGCGATCAAGCTCAAAAATTCATTTTTTATTAACTTGTTTATTGCCATAAATAAAAATAATATTGTCAGCGAACCAAAAACGGCTGATATCAGATTCAGCCTTAGTGCCAGGGGTCCTATCGGAATTATTGAAAATAGTTTTCCTATTAAGGAAAAAACAGGATAACCTGTTGGCGGAAGCAAAGCCATTTGAGGGAGTTCAAGCATGTACCAGGAAGTATCACCGCCAACCAGTTTTCTTTCCAATGTCAGCAGATAAAATATTAAAGGGATAAGAGCAGCTAAAATGCTAAAAATTAATATCTTGTGTTTTAAGCAGGACTGTTTTATTTTTTCCATTTTTTTATTATTAAAAGGATTCGATTAATAATAATTGTTTAATAATTATATTTTCAATAAAAATATTACAATAATTATACTCCGGAAAAAATATATCCTGCATTTTTCTTTAAGCTAATTTTAATAAAAATAAATTTGATAATAAACATAATAGTATTAAAAATTTTTATTTTTTAATACTATTATGAAATATTTTTTTAGAAGCATTGTTTAAAGCTTCATAAATTTTTTTATTTAATTGCATATTATGTGATAATTATGTATAATATGCAAAATAAAATATTAAAATTATTATAAAACAATTTACTTAAAAGGTTAAAGATGAGCGAAAAAATTAAGGTAGCTGTTATAGGAGCTTCCGGCTATACCGGCATAGAGTTAATAAAAATTCTGGATAATCATGAAAAAGCTGAAATTAAATATATGACATCACGGACATATTCAGGCAAAAAAGCAGGGGATGTTTTCCCTTTGACTTTAAGCTTAAAAAATAATTCAGAAAGAAGCTTTATTGATGAAATAAAAAAGGAGAACCTTAACAGCATAGATGCAATTTTCTTATGTCTTCCTCCAGGCAAATCTATGGAATATATTGCAGAAATTAAGGATGCCTTTAACGGAAAGATTATTGATTTAGGTGCAGATTTTAGAATTAAAAATGAAAAAGAATATGAAAAATGGTATGGGAATCACCATATTTTAAAAGATTATCTGCCAAAATTTGTATATGGTTTAAGTGAAATTAACAGGGAGGCCATTAAAAAAGCAGATTATGTTGCAAATCCAGGATGCTATCCTACATCAGTTTTGCTTGCTCTTGCTCCTATATTAAAAACAGGAAACTTTAAAATTGATTCAATTAATATTGATTCAAAATCAGGAGTAAGCGGTGCAGGCAAAAAGTTGAAGGAGGATTATTTATTTCTAAATATTATTAATAATTTTTATGCTTATTCTGCTGTAAACCACAGACATATCCCGGAAATGGAGCAGGAAATTAAAAATATGAGCGGGTTTCAAATCAATATTTGTTTTACTCCGCATCTTTTGCCCGTAGATAGAGGGATATTTTCAACCATTTATATAAATTTAAAGAAGAATTCCAATATTGTTAATATTGAAAACAATATTTTTGAATATTTTAACGATTTATATAAGGCAGAAATTTTTGTTCAGTTTTTAGGAGAAAACATGCCTGAACTTAAAGATGTTGTTGGAACCAATACAGCCCAGATAGGCTTCATGTTTGATAAGAGAACTAACACAATTAAGATTTTCAGTGCTATAGACAATATTCTGAAGGGTGCTTCAGGGCAGGCTGTCCAGAATATGAATATAATGTTCGGATTTAAAGAAGATGAAGGATTGAGGCTGAACAGTATATACAACTAATTATAAATTATTCGGGAATGGAAAATATTATGAGCAAAGCATTAATTGAATATTACAATGGAAAAGAAAAATCAGTTGAGGATATTTATAAAAACAAAGCCCAGGTCTTACTTGAAGCTCTTCCATATATTAAGGAATATTTTAACAGGATTGTTGTAGTCAAACTTGGCGGCACCATAATGGATGACGATAAAAGCCTCATGAAAGTACTTGACGATCTTATACTTATGAAATATGTGGGAATAAATGTAATAGTAATTCATGGGGGAGGCAAACAGATCACTAAATTAATGGAAGAAAAAAATATAAAAGTAGAGTTTTGTGATGGTATGAGAGTGACAAACGAAGAAGCAATAAAAACAGTAAAAATGGTTCTGCTTGGAGAAATTAATTCAAAAATTGTATCATTTTTAAACAGGCACGGGAAACTCGCAGTAGGCTTATCAGGCAATGACGCAAATTTTGTTAACTGCAAAAAGAAAATGTACGAAAAAGACGGAAAAGAAATTGATTTGGGATATGTTGGTGAAATTATTGAAATAAACAAAGATTTTCTCTTAAATATTTTAAATAACGGCTACCTTCCCGTAATTGCAACATTAGGATCAGACAGTAAAGGGAATATTTACAATATTAATGCTGATACTTTTGCTTGTGGGATCGCATCGAAATTTGAGGCAAAAAAAATGATATTGCTTACCGATGTAGATGGAATAAAAGTTACGGAAAATACAGGTGAAAGGCTGGTATCAAAAATTTCTGTTTCAGGATGCAGCAAATTAATTGAAACCAAAGAGATAAGCAAAGGAATGGTCCCTAAAGTTAATGCATGCATTGATGCTTTAAAAAACGGAGTGGAAAGAGCCCATTTATTAAACGGAAACTCCGAGCACTCTATTTTAATAGAAATATTTACTGATAAAGGTATCGGAACAATGGTAGTAAAGGACTCAGATAACTATTAATTTATATAAAAAGACAAATAATAAAAAAATAAAATTAATTTTAAAATAGACAGGAAATAATAAAATGGCTGATTCAGGTAAAAGCAATAGCAAAAATAAAAATATTAATAATAATTTAAAAAATACTGGCATATATGAAGAAGGGATGAAATTTCTGATGAATACCTACTCCAGGCAGCCAGTTGTATTTGAGAAAGCCAAAATGCAGTATTTATGGGATGTGGAAGGCAATAAATATACTGATTTTACTTCAGGTTACGGCTGTTTAAATGTAGGACATTCAAACAGCGAAGTCATTGCTGCCATAAAGAATCAGGTCTCTAAAATTATACAGCCCTCAAATATTTATTTCAGCGAATCTCAAGTATTGCTTGCAAAATTATTATGCAATTTAACCGGTTTCGGGAAAAAAGTCTTTTTTGCAAACAGCGGTGCGGAAGCAATAGAGGGTGCTATTAAGCTTGCCAGAAAATATTCCACTGATAAATACAATAAGGAAAGATATGAGATTATCTCTTTTTATAATTCATTTCACGGCAGGACTTTTGGAGCGCTTTCAGCTACTGCTCAAACTAAAAAACAATCATTATTTGAACCGCTGCTTCAGGGTTTCAGGCATGCAGCTTTAAATGACATCAGTTCAGTTGAAAACACTATTAATGAAAAAACATGCGCAATATTGATAGAGCCAATTCAGGGTGAAGGCGGAATAAATGTTACTGATAAAAAATTCATGAATGAACTCCGTAATTTATGCACAAAAAAAGATATATTATTAATTCTTGATGAAATTCAAACCGGATTCGGAAGAACTGGCGCATATTTTGCTTATGAAAATTACGATATTGTTCCTGATATCATGGTAGTTGCAAAAAGCCTTGGCGGAGGGATGCCCATAGGGGCAATAATTTCAAACGATGAAATAAGCAAAGCTTTTGTTCCGGGTACTCACGGCTCTACTTTTGGCGGCAATGCTGCTTCTTGTGCAGCCGGGGTTGCTGTTCTGAATTATTTTAAAAAGCATAACCTGGTGGAAAAATCAAAAAAGCCTGGCAGATATTTATTATCCTGTTTAAAGCAGCTGGAAGAAAAATATAAAAAATCAGTAAAGGAAATCAGGGGAATTGGACTTATGCTTGCAATTGAGTTTAACTCACCTGTTGCAGGCGAGTTAGTTAAACTTGGATTGGAGAATGGCCTGGTTTTAAACAAAGTTTCAGATTTTACATTGAGATTTCTCCCGCCTTTGGTAATAAACAAAAAAGATATAGATAATTTGACTTTATTTTTAGACAAAACATTAAAAGGATTTGAAAAAAATGGAAAAGATGAAAAAAAATAAAAAAGATTTTTTAACATTACTGGATTACTCAAATGAAGAAATAAATTACCTGATTAAACTTACTGAAGATGTAAAAAAAAACGGAGATAAATATTGTAAAATTTTAAAAAATAAAAATATTGCCTTGCTTTTTGACAAACCTTCAACCAGGACAAGGATATCTTTTGAAGTTGGAATAAACCAGCTTGGCGGAAAATGTCTTGTGCTTGATTCAAAGACGATGCAAATCGGCAGAGGAGAAACATATTCAGACACTGCAAAGATTTTTAATTCTTATCTTGACGGGGTGATTATCCGGACTTTCAAGCAGGAAAGCATTGAAACAATAGCAGCCAATTGTGATATTCCTGTTATTAATGCTTTAACCGACAAATATCATCCATGCCAGATATTATCTGATTTATTTACATTATATGAAAATGATCTGCTTTTTAAGGAAGGTATGAAATTTGTTTATATGGGTGATTCAAACAATGTTTTAAGCAGCCTGCTTATAGGATTTACAAAATTAGGGATTGATATAACAGTAGGATGTCCCCAAAAGTATGAACCGGATAAAGAATTGATGGATAGCTTAAAAGCCATATCAAAAAAAAGCGGCAATAAAATAAAAATAATAAATGATCCAATTCTTGCAGCCAAAGATGCAGATGTAATTTATACTGATGTATGGGTAAGCATGGGAGATGAGGAAAGCACACAAAAAACTTATGACTTGAAACCATACCAGATAAATAAAAATCTAATATCATCTGCAAAGAAAGATGTTAAGATAATGCATTGCCTTCCGGCTCACAGGGAGCTAGAAATTACGTCCGAAGTTTTAGATAGCCAAAACTCTATAGTATGGGTTCAGGCAGAAAACAGGCTTTATACCCAAAAAGCTCTTTTAACATTTTTATATTCTTAAATATTAAAATATCAATTAAAATAATTATGGGTAATTCAAAAAGGCTTAAAGAAATTGTTAACATAATAAATACAAAAAAGATATCTTCCCAGGAAATGCTTTTAAGGGAACTTCAGGACATGGGTTTTGATGTTGCACAATCGACAATTTCAAGAGACCTTAAGGATTTAAGGCTTGTCAGAAGAAGAAATCTGAACGGGGAAGAATATTATGTGATTGACAACAATGTTTTTTTAGATAAAAAACCCTTAAGTTTTGAAAAGCTTGTTTCAAAATTGAAGGAAAGCGTAATATCTTTAAGAAATGCGGGTAATATTATTGTCATTAAAACATATCCCGGTGAGGCTCAAGGTGTTGCAGCGTCTCTTGATAGTATGAATTATACTGAAATTCTTGGAACTGTTGCTGGTGATGACAACATAATATGCATAATTGACACTGTTGAAAATGCTTTAAAGCTTATTGATATTTTAAAAAATATTTAATGTTATTTTTTTAAAAGAATTTTTCATCTTTAACTAAAATTATTAATTTAACTAAATTTAATTTACATGAAAGAAAGGAATTTAATGTCTGAAAAATTAATTCTTGCTTATTCCGGAGGACTTGACACAACTATAGCAATAAAATGGCTTCAGGAAAATTATAATGTGGATGTTATTGCTGTTTTAATTGATTTAGGCCAGCCAGACAACCTGCAGGATGCTTATGATAGAGCATTGGATACAGGTGCTTCAAAAGCTTATATTATTGACGCAAAAGATGAATTTATAAACGATTATATTTATCCTTCTTTAAAGGCAAATGCAAAATACGAAAAGAAATATACTCTTGCTACCGCAATTGCAAGACCTCTTATAGCTAAAAAACTTGTTAATTTTGCACAAAAAGAAAATGCATCAATGATTGCACATGGATGCACCGCCAAAGGGAATGACCAGGTTCGGTTTGATGTTGGTATCAGAAGTTTGAATCCGGATATAAAAATAATTGCTCCGATGAGGGTCTGGAAGCTTTCAAGAGAAGAAGAAATTGAGTATGCACAAAAAAACAATATTAAAATAAATGTTACAAAAAAAAGCATTTACAGTATTGATGAAAATTTATGGGGGAGAAGCATTGAGTGCGGCAATCTTGAAGACCCCTGGAGTGAGCCTCTGGAGGAAATATATAAATGGTCAAAAATAAGAAAAAGTGAAAAAGACAATGAATATATTGAAATCGGTTTTGAAAAGGGTGTGCCTGTTTCATTAAACAGCGAAAAAATGAAACCTGTTGATTTGATTTTAAGATTAAATGAAATAGGCGGCTCTTATGGGATAGGGAGGCTGGATATGATGGAAAACAGGCTTATTGGAATTAAATCCAGAGAAATTTATGAAGCTCCGGCAGCAGAAATCCTCCTTGAATCCCACAGAGAGCTGGAAAGCCTGGTTTCAGACAGGGAGCTTCTTCATTACAAGTATATGATTGAAGATAAGGTTTCTGAAATGATATATTACGGATTATGGTTTACGCCTTTGATGGGTTGTTTAATTAAATTTGTTGAAGAAAGCCAGAAATATGTTTCAGGCACTGTTAGGATAAAACTTGAATATAAAAGCTTTAATGTTGTCGGAAGGAAATCTGAATATTCCATGTATGACTATAGCCTTGCAACCTACGATAAGAATGATATGTTTGACCCTAAATTTTCAGAAAGCTTTATAAAAATCTGGGGTTATCCATATGAAATACTCGCAAAAAAAGGAAGAACTAATGGATAAAATCTGGTCCGGCAGAATAAACAGCAGCACAAACAAGCTTGCAGATAATTTTACGTTTTCACTTGATGCTGATATAAGACTATATAATTATGACATAATCGGGAGCATTGCTTATTCCGCCGGGCTTAAAAAAATCAAATTAATTTCAAAAAGTGAATTAATTAAAATAATTGAAGGTCTTGTTAAAGTTAAAGATAGAATTAAAAAAAATAAATACAGTAAAGACAGCTATGAGGACGTTCATAGCCTGATTGAATATGAGCTTAAAAATGAAATCGGAGAAGCTGCAGGTAAAATTCATACTGGCAGGAGCAGAAACGACCAGATAGTTCTTGATGAAAAGCTTTTTTTAAAAGATGCAATAATCCAGATCCTGGGATCTTTAACAGATCTTGAATTAGCGATAATAAAAGTAGCTGAAAAAAATATTGAAGTAATTTTTCCTGCTTATACCCATATGCAAAAAGCACAGCCTGTTCTTTTTTCACATTATTTGCTTTCTTTTTTTGAAAAATTTTACAGAGATATCCATAAATTACTA
>JAPLCN010000026.1 GCA_026392215.1 Actinomycetota bacterium
TAAAGATTTAAATAAGGATCTGCTTTCAGAGATTAATACACTTATTGATTTATCAAATAACCTGCTTTTTCTTGCAAATACTGATGCAAAAAAACAAAATATGAGCTTTAAAAAAATCAATATTTCCTCACTATGTTTAAATCAGGTAAAATTTATTGAGCAGTACGCACATGAGAAAAACATAACCATTTCTACAGAGGTAAATAAAGATTATTATATAAACGGCAATACTGAGCTATTTAACCGTATGATAATAAATTTATTGAAAAATTCTATTGATTACAGTAAGACCGAAGGATTTATACTTTTATTCATTGAACAAGTAAATAATAATATATTTTTAAAAATTTCAGATTCCGGGATAGGGATACCTGCAGAAGAATTAAAACATATTTTTGAGAGATTTTATAAGGCTGACAAATCCAGAAATGTTAATGAGAGTGGAACAGGTCTTGGACTTTCAATCGTTCAGGAAATTGTAAAATTGCACAATAGCTTTATCAATGTTAAAAGCGAAGTTGATAAAGGAACAACTGTTACTATAGTTTTTAAATCTGCATAAAATTTTTTAATTAGAATCTGGCAAATAATGTACTAAAATTGAAAAATTATAAAATTTGAGCTTATAAAAAGGAAACAAGAGAACCGTCCCCCTGCTTCTCAAGTTATATTTTTAGCAATCTGCTCCCATGGACAACTGTAATTATTTCTAAACAATCTTCTTTTGTTTGATAAATAATTCTATAACCCTTATATATTATTTCTCTAACTTTAGGGTTATCTGATTCTGGAACCCGTCGGCCCATTTCAGGAAATAATTCTAAATGTTCTACTAACTCAAATACTCTATCGTTGAATATCCTGGCATAGTATGGTGAATCTAAAGTAATAAACTTACATATTCCACTTAAGTCTTCAATTGAGTCTCTGGACCATTTTACTTTAACCATTCTTCCATTATTTCCTTCGCTTCTTCATGAGTATAAAACTGGCCTGTTTCCAGCTGTTTCTGTCCCTTTAATATCTTTTGCTTTACATATAAATGTTCCATAATATCTTCTAAAGTGGAATTCTCAGGTAACTTTTTTACTAATGAAATTACTGCTTCCTTTGTTGTCAACAACTAAATCACCTCCTGCGAATTATACATATTCTATTAATAATTTTCTTTATTCGTTATAGCAATATATTTCCCTGATAGTAACATTTTTTATTCCCCTATATTTTTATCTAAAGAAAAACACTACCCATGGTAAAAAATATCATCAAACAGATGTTAATACAAGAGTCATCTTAAAAGCTATTATACACATCGAAAAATCAAGTAATTTTTAAAAATAACTGAACTTAGTTTAAATCTCCTATTCCCGTCTTGTGATTTTTCCATCCATTAAATCAACTCTTTAATAAGATTATCTTTTTAAAATTAATATTCAAATCCTTTATGTAGGGTTTGATGTCAAGTAGTGGAGTTTTATCAAACGCGTCTAATCTTGATGTGTAGATCTTATTATCTACTTA
>JAPLCN010000169.1 GCA_026392215.1 Actinomycetota bacterium
AGACATAAACTTCTCATTAATTCTTTTGCGCATTAATTTTTCTACAACCGAAAGCTGGATTCTGTCATTTATGCCCAAAACTTCACTGCTGTCATCAATCATTAAAGTTGAGGTTTTAAGATTCTTATATGTAAATTTTTCAATTATGCCGGTTAGGTAGTATTCCTTTTGGTAATTATTTGAATCCAGAGAAGAAATATTGTCAAATAAAGCACGTACGTCAAAACAGTAAACCGAAGGATTTATTTCCCTGATTAATTTTTCTTTCAGCGTGGCATCGGCTTCTTCAACTATTCTAATGATTTCTCCAAGCTGATTTTTAATAATTCTGCCATAGCCAAATGGATTTTCTAAAAGTGCAGTAACAAGTAAGCCGGCATAATTTCCAGCTTGCCGGCTGGCAACAAGTTTTTTTAAAGTTTCGCTTTTTATTAAAGGACAATCACCGGTAAGAACCAGAACACTTTCCCAATTTTCATTTACATACTCCTTAAGAAGGCTTACCGCGTGACCCGTTCCCAATTGGTGTTCCTGAAAAACAGGAATTACATCGGGGAAATTATCAGCAAGATAGCCCTTGAGTATGTCATGTTCATGCCCTGTAATAACATATATATTTTCGGGATTTAACTTGCCGGCTTCTTTTAATACATAATAAATCATTGGCTTATCAATTATATTATGGAGGACTTTGGGTGTGGATGACATCATCCTTTTGCCTTTACCGGCTGCAAGAATAACAACATTAAGATTTTTTACATACTCCATGCTGATCCTTATAAACTATGGATTTCATCAAAACAAAAAAACAAACCAAAGAATTTTAACATAAAAAAAACAAATAATCTAAAAAGCATTTATTTTTTTAAAACTTTATAAAAATTGTCCGCCTTCTATTTCTTTTGAAATCAGGTTAAAGCTTTCATCAAAATATGCCGTAACATATATCATATTATTGCATTTATTTCCTAAAATTTCTTTTCTTAGAAAAAAAACAGCTCCGGAGGGTGGATTATCCTCCTCATATACCCTTGAAAAATCACTTGTTTTCCTTATGTTAAGATTTATTTCTTCGGAACATCTTTTACACTTGATTTTCAACTTTAAAAAGTTTCCAGTTGACGGAGAAGCCGGAGTAGAAAAAAACTGTTTAAAATTTTTTAAAAAATTTGACATAAATAAGAAAGATAAAAAATTAATAAAACTGTAATTTTATAATCACTAAATATAAAATTAAAATAAAAGTTTTTAAATAGTTTAATATTAAAAATTATACCAAATTAAAAACAAAAAATTGCGTATTATTTTAAAAAAATATGAAAAAAGAAGAAAACAGCCTAAAAAAGAATAAACTTTTTCAGTTTTATTATTTTCTTTTATTTTGGATTAAAAGCATGACAAGCAAAAAATTCAGAAAACCGCTGCTTGCAGGAATAAAACTGACAAACATTTGCAATTTAAAATGCCTGCACTGCCCGTTTTGGAGAAGTGAAAAAAAACAAAGCCTTTCCTGGGAAGAAGTTAAAATAATTTTAAAGAAACTTTATGATGATGGAATAAAAATAGCTATATTTGAAGGCGGAGAGCCACTTCTGTGGAGAGATCCTTTAGAAAATAAAAATATAAATGATGTAATAAAACTTTCAAAAACATATTTTTTTTCAACATCAGTCACAACAAATGGAACATTGGATTTATCAGGCATAGACAGCGATATTATTTTCATAAGCCTTGACGGGCTTGAAGATGCTCATAATAAAATAAGAGGGGATGTATTTAATTTAATAATAGAAAACATTAAAAAAAATAATAAATCAAAAAAAATAATAATTAATATCACCCTAAGTAAAATCAATGTTGATGATGCTATCTCTTTAATAAAATTCCTTCAGGGCTTTGTATATGGAATAACAATACAGTTCTTTTATCCGTATGAAGGCGTTGAAAACTTAAGTTTGAGCCTATTGGAAAAAGAAAAAATAATAAATGAAATAGTAAGGCTTAAAGTCAGGGGTTTTAATATACTGGATTCAAAAACTGCTTTAAGGAAAATGATAAAAAATAACTGGAAGTGCGAAGATTATCTTGTGGCAAGCGTGGATCCTGATGGAAAAATAAATTATGGATGTTATTTAAAAAACAGGGTTAAAAATATCTCATGTGAAAACTGCGGGTTTCTGGCTCATTGTGAAATATCTTTATCTTTTCAATTAAACCTTGATGCGCTTATTTCTGCAAAAAAAATATTCTGGAGTAAAATCAGCCTTCCAGATCAAGAAGAAATTTTTTAACTTCAATCCCGCTTGAAAAATTTCCAACTTCTCCACTGCTCTTAATGACTCTATGACAGGGAACCAGGAGTAAAAGCGGATTCTTTCCAATTGCAGTTCCTGTTGCTCTGTATGCCTTTGGTTTTCCAACTAAACATGCAATCTCTCTATAGCTTCTGGTTTCTCCATATGGCACTTCCATCATTTTTTCCCATACCGATTTTTCAAAATAGCTCCCTGTTAAAAAATGTGGATTGATGTTTATTTTTTTTGATTTTCCTTCAAGATAATTACAAATCTCGCTTTCAATATATTTATTTTGGCTTTCCCCAATCACAAGTTCTTCCTTATAAAGATTTTTTGCAATTTTATCCATATAATTATTAAAAGCAATTTCTCCTAAACCAATAAAATTTATTAAAATAATTTCTTCTTTATTGTTTTGGATATCATTATCAGGAACAAAGCTGGGCCAGATATAATATATTTCACCTATTTTTGTCTTAAAACTAAAAAAATTTAAATTTATTTTTTCTATATCCATTAAACTTGAGGGTCAATAAATTAATTATCCAATTATATAAAACAATTATTATTTTATTATCTGAACCACATTAAAGTAAATAGATTTGCTGATAAGGTTTAAATATAACTTTTAATATCATAGATATTGCCTATTGCCGAAGTCAGATTCTGGCATAAAGATAAGTTAGCTGATATTTATTTTCCCCTTATTGACTTATTGCAAGTCATTTGCAATAATTCATTACTATATGGAAAGTTATATCAATAAGTTAAAGCAAAAAGGATTCCGCGTGACGATTCAGCGCAGATGCATACTTGATTCACTAACCTTCTTTCCTCAAAGCGTTTTTGAAATTTCTTCTTTTCTTAAAACTCATGGCACACCTGTTGATGTAGTAACAATTTATCGTACATTGAACTGTTTTGTAGAAATAGGAATTGCAGGAAAGACGAAATTTAAAGATGATTTTTCCAGGTATGAGCTTATCTCCGAAGCTAACCATCACCATCATCTTGTATGTGACAAATGTGGTGCAGTTGAAGATATACCTCTTGATGATAAATTGCTGATAGATGAAATCAATAAGAAAACAAATTTTAAAGTAAAAAGCCATGCATTAGAATTTTTTGGAATTTGTACCAAATGCCAGCAATAATGAAGGAATATTAAAAAATGTCTAAAAAATTGACGCTTACAATTGTTGTGATATTAATATTATGTATTGGCATAGGGTACTGGGCATTCTATATATTAAAAAAACAATCAACAAGTAATCAAAATTCAATTTCTGATATTAAAAAATTAAAAGTAGTCACTACATTGTTTCCTATTTATGATTTTGCAAAAAATATAGGGAAGGATAAAATTGAGGTAATGCTTTTACTGCCTCCAGGGGTTGAAGCACACTCTTTTGAACTTACACCGGGTGATGTTATTCGAATCAATCAAGCCGATATTTTAATATATACAAATAAATTCATGGAGCCATGGATTAGTGACATAATTAAAGGGGTCACCAATAAAAATTTACTTATTGTAAACACTAGTGAAGATATCAAACTGATACCTGCTGTTTTTCATGATGCGGATGAACCTGCTGGATCAATGGATCCTCACATTTGGCTGGATTTTGATAATGCAAAGATGATGGTCAATTCAATAGCCAAAGCCTTTATTGATAAAGATACTTCAAATAAAGCGTTCTATGAAAAAAATGCCATACATTATAATCAGCTATTAGCAGATCTTGATAAGGATTATAAATCAACCATAATTTCATGCAAATTAAAAAAAATCATATACGCTGGACATTATGCATTTGGCTATCTTGCAAAAAGATATGGGTTGGATTATATAGCAGCTCAAGGAATATCACCAGATTCTGAACCAACTGCCAGAGATCTGGCAGTTTTAATTGACCAAATCAATAAAGATAATATAAAGTATGTCTTTTATGAGGAGCTGGCCAGTCCCAGGATAGCCGAGATGTTGTCAAAAGAAACAAATACAGATCTTCTGCTTCTTAATGCAGCACATAATATTTCTAAAGAACAACTTGAAAAGGGTATTTCATTTACAGAAATCATGAAAAATAATCTTAATAATTTAAAAATCGGGTTAGAATATAAACAATAATAATGAATTCAATACTAAGTATTTCTAATCTTAATTTCAAATATAATGCAGTTGAGGTTTTAAAGGATATCTCCTTTGATGTATATCCTGGAGATTATATTGGTTTAGTGGGAAATAATGGATCTGGAAAGACGACTCTGGTTAAAGTTATTTTAGGATTATTAAAACCATATACTGGCAGTATCTCTCTTTTTGGACAAGTACCAGAACAATTTCATGGTTGGGATAAAGTCGGATATATGCCACAGAATCTATCACTTTTCAACCCTATTTTTCCGGCAACTGTTGAAGAAGTTATTTCTTTAGGAATATTGTCAAAAAAAAGGTTTCCTAAAAGAATAAATGGCAGAGATAAGAAAACTGTAAACGAAGTCTTAGACCGCCTTGAAATTACTAATTTAAAATATCAATTAGTTGGTAATCTTTCAGGCGGACAACAACAAAGGATATTTTTAGCACAAGCTATAATAACCAAACCGGAACTACTTATTCTTGATGAACCTGGCAATTCCCTGGATCCGGCAGCAAACGAACGATTCTTTTCTATTCTTGATGATATGAATAAAAATCATAAAACAACAATTATCCTGATAACTCATGATATCGGACAAATAGGAGAATATGCTAATAAACTTTTGTATATCAATCAAAAAATTATTTTTTATGGAAGTTTTGTTGATTTTTGTAAATCACCCGAGATAAGTAAACTCTTTGGTGTTAATACACAACATATTATTTGTCACCAACATAATTAACATGAATATCATATCTATTTTTCAATATGAATTTATTCAGCGGGCTTTTATTACCGGTTTGATTGTTGCCGTGCTTTGTTCTGTCTTAGGCTTATTCTTAGTACTGCGACGCCTCTCACTTATTGGAGATGGGCTCTCACACGTCAGTTTCGGAGCAGTCGCATTAGGACTTTTTTTTGGTTTATTACCAATATATACAGCCATACCAATAGTTATCCTTGGAGCTTTAGCTATTCTTGCGCTTACAGGAAAAACAAAAGTATATGGTGATGCAGCAATTGGGATTGTTTCCGCTGTCAGTATTGCAGGGGGAGTAATATTAATCAGTATCTCTCATGGGTTCAATATTGATATAATGAGCTATTTATTTGGAAATATCCTGGTTATTAGTAAAAGTGAGATGTATATGTCAATTGCTCTTTCCATAGTAATTCTTTTTATAATCTTCTTTTTCTACTACGACTTATTTTCTGTAACTTTTAATGAGGAGCATGCTAGGGTTGTTGGAATAAATGTTAAAATTATAAATTCAATGTTAGTGGTAATTACTGCTATTACTGTGGTACTTTCCATTAGAGTAGTTGGTATTATGCTTATATCAGCCTTTCTTATATTACCAGCTGTTACCGCACTTCAGATAGCTAGAAGTTTTAAAGCAGCTATCTTTATTTCTGCTTTAACATCTGTTATTGCTGTGATAATAGGAATATTAATGTCATTTCTTCTTAACATTCCATCTGGAGCAACAATTGTAATGATAAATTTTATTCTTCTGCTTTTAGCTTTGGGATATAGAAAAATAATACCTAAATGATTTTGGTTTAAATGACCTAAATGATTTTGGTTTAAATGTGGGGAATAGCCATCACAACCTTATCTAAGTATTCCCTGCTATTTTAATATTAACATTTTAAAAAAAATGGGAATTATTAAATTTATCATATTATATTTAAAAACTTTTCAGCTATATCAGGATCGAATTGAGCTTCTACTTTCAATTAATTTTTTTTGATACATCCCTTTTTCAGCATCCTGAATTACTTCATTAATATCTTTATCCATAACCGTTTTAGTTGAACCACCCATTGAGATGCTGATGGGAATTTTTTGGCTATCTGTTTTTGAACACTCTTCCTCTATTCGATTTATAATGTTAGTAACCTCTTGTGCTGTGGTTTTCGGCAAAAGTATAACAAATTCATCCCCACCATGTCTTGAGATTATGTCTTCCTTTCTAAAACACTTTTCAAAAATACGGGCGCTTTTACAAAGTAATAAGTCTCCCTCTTTATGTCCAAATGTGTCATTTGTGAGTTTAAGACCATTGATATCGGCCATCATAATGCTTAAAGGAAGCTGCCTCTCAGAGTCTAACCGTTTTAACTCTTCTTCAAAATAAGCTCTGTTGTACAAACCTTTCAGCTTGTCATGAAAAGACAAAAATTTTAATTTTTCCTCTATTTTTTTTTGTTCAGTTATATCTCTTACTATACCTTCATAAAGTGCAGGTTTATTATTTTTATAGACTACCCTGGAACTTATTCCTACATAAATTACAGATCCGTCTTTTTTCTTTAATTTTGTTTCAAAGACTCTATCTCTTTTTGTAAGCTCCGGTCTATCATTTTTAGAAACATACAGCTGTGTTGGAATATCTATGCTCATCAGCTCTTCTTTATTTTCATAACCTAGCATCTTAACAAGGGCAAGGTTTGCATCAATATACTTTCCCTCTATAGTTGACTCATATATCCCGTCAATTGACC
>JAPLCN010000194.1 GCA_026392215.1 Actinomycetota bacterium
ACATTTTTAAGATCATCATTATTAATCCTGCTCAACCCGTCAAGAAGCTGATGTTCAAGAAAATGCAGGGCAATATTTATTTGTGCAGGTTTTTTTTCTTCACCGATGCATAAGATAGGCTTCATATTATTTTTAATTACCGCAGACACCTTTTTGCTGACCATTTCATCGGTTTCCATAAAAATTTCTCTTCTTTCTGCATGCCCGATTTCTACATAAGCTGCACCCAGATCCTTCAGATGCAGGGGACTTACTTCACCGGTAAATGGTCCAAAGTCTTCCCAGCAGCAATCCTGGGCTCCGATTTTTAACTTGGAATTTGCAGACTTGGTTATTTGAAGTGCTGCATCTATTGCTAAAAATGTCGGTAAAACAAAAACTTCAAGATTATTTACTATTTCCGGATTATTGTTCATAAAATCTGACAAACTTTTAATGTACTGCTGGCTTTCACCAACTGTCTTATTCATTTTCCATGAGGTTCCTACATATAATTTTTTCATTTTTTTTTCAGACAAATTTTTTTAATAAAAAACCTGTCAATAAATTAAAATCGATATTTTTTAATGATGATACTTAAAAGTTATGATAAACTCAAACAACTTAGCTATTTTAATTTATTATTAGAATTTTTAAAATGAAAATATTAATATCAGACAATTTAAACATGTCCAGTACTTTTATAGTGATGTCAGATTAAAAAAATGAAATCTTCATTTTTAGAATAAATAAAATTAAAGACAAGTTTAAGTTAAATAAGAATGAAAAAATTATCAGGAAACAAAGCTTATCAATGCATCAATGAAAGATTTTTTTTGGTGAAATAATTCCCCGGGTTACTTCTAAAATTTTAAAAACTCTTTATAATTTATCATTAATTTATATTTTTACTTTACATTGGTAAAAAATATTTAAGGCGGCAAAACAAATTGCTTGGTGAAGAGCGAAGAGAGTATATATTAAATTTAATAAATAAAACTGGAAGTGTCAGCGCAATAGATATTGCAAAGACTCTTGATATTTCCGAAACTACTATCAGACGGGATTTAAACAAACTTGCTCAAAGAGGCCTGCTTAAAAGAACTTATGGCGGAGCAATTGACACAGTATCTGTAGGCCGTGAGTTGAAGTTTGAGATTCAGAAAGAAAAATTTATAGAAGAAAAGAAGAAAATAGCACTTGCTGCTGCTTCGTTTGTAGAAGACGGAGATGTAATTTTAATAGAAGCAGGTACAACCGGATATCAGACAGCGATAAATATTAAAAATAAGAAGCATCTGACGGTAATTACAAACAGCTGCGACATTGCGGTTTTACTGGGAAAGACAAATCCTCACTATAATATTATTTTAAGCGGCGGAATTTTAAATACACTTACTCATTCACTGGTGGGGCCGATTGCTGACTGGGCTTTCAACAACATTAATGTTGATAAAGCCTTTATCGGAATATCAGGGATTGATATTAAAAAGGGGATAACTTCTGTTGACTTGGCTGAAGCTCAAACTAAAAAAAACATAATAAACTGCGCAAAAAAGATTATTGCATTGTGTGATCATTCAAAAATAGGACATATTGCAATGAATTTTGTTGCACCGATTACTGCAGTGGATGTTTTTATAACTGACAGCGAAGCAGACGAAAAATTCCTCGAAAAAATCAAAACCTTAGAAATAACCGCTATTGTAAAGTAACAGAATTGACAGTTCCAGTTTACAAACTAAACTGGGATTTTGATTTTTTAAGTAAAAAATATTCTTTTATATTTACATGTTTTTTATTATTATTAATCAACTAAATATATCCGATTAATATATTGGTATATTAATCTGGGCAGATTATATTTAGTAATTGATTTAATATTAACAACCCTGATTTAAATTTGGAGGCAAAATGACTGAAAAATGTGCAGACTGCGGGAAAGATCTTCCCGTAAACTCTGAATCGAGTTACTGTCCTAAATGCGACGCATTGCTCGATAAAAAATTTGACTTAATAGAGGCAAACCTGATTGTTTTCAAAGAGCTTTCAGATGCTGAAATTGCAACACTCAATAAATTTGACAAAGCAGACATTGTAGACCTCTACTTGGGGTTGTTTGACAGTTATAAAGAAGACGGTGATTTTAATGAATATGAATGTGCAATTTTAAATAAAATTAAAAAGGTTTTCAATTTGACTGAAAAGGAAATCGGAAGCGACAAAGTTGTAAAATTTGATGAGTCCAAAATAACAAAAAAACACAAACTGCTCGAATGCATCAAGTGCAACAAGCCGGTTTTAAAAGAAGATTTTGTCTTTTGCCCTTATTGCGGCATTAGGCTGAAGTAATAAGTTTTATTTTATTAATATTTATAAAATTCGGAAGCTAGACAAGTAAAATTATCCAGACAATAATGATATGCCCCTGAATTTTTGATATATTCCAAATATTTTAAATGCACTTTTAAATTTTTATCGGCAGGTCAACCCATCTTTTTTCAGCATTGGAAATTAAAGAAGCTTCAATTATTTCCTGAACCTTATATCCTGCATAAATATCTGCTTCAGGCTTTGTTCCTTCTGCAATATTTTTTATAAATTCATAAGCATTACCCATGTGATATCTTATCCATGCAACCGGGAACTTTGGCCCGGGAAACGATGTTGCAGGTTTTGGATATCTTTGAACAGTTTCTATTGCTTTAAATCCTCTTCTTCCGCCGATAGGTTCTTCTGAATCACGCATGTCATAAACTTCAAGGAAGTTTGGTTGCATGCTGTTAAATCTTATGGCGCCTTTTTCTCCATGGATTTCAACCCGGATCTCATCGTTTGCACCTGTTGCAACTTTTGAAGCTTCCAGAGTGCCGATTAAACCATTTTCCATTTCAAAAAGAAGAATTGCCAGATCATCTACGTCAACCGGAACTTTTTCTCCCGGACTTCCGGCAACAGACCTTTCCTTTATAAAAATTTCAAGTTTTGAAAATACTTTTTTAAAATTCCCCAGCAGGTATCTGGTGATGTCAATTACATGAGATGCCAAATCGTAAGAAGAGCCACCACCGCAATATTTTTTTTGGATTTTCCAGTATGTCGGCCTGTTTGGATCAGAATTTCCTGCATGAAGGTAGCAAACTCTGGCGCTGTAAGGCCTTCCCAGGAATCCTTCTTCGATTAATTGTTTTGCTTTCATTACTACAGGAGCATATCTGTAATTAAAACAAACTTGTGATATCAGTTCAGGATGAGCATTTGCAGCATCCAGCATTTCCTTTGCTTCTGCAAGGTTCATTGCCATCGGTTTTTCGCAGCATACATGCTTTCCTGCTTTTAGCGCATCTATTATTAAGTCTTTATGCAGGTTGTTTGGAGTGCATATTTCTATTATGTCGATATCTTTTCTGGCTAAAAGCTCCTTATAGTCTTCGGTCGCAAATTCAAAGCCTGCCTGCTCAATTCCTTCTTTTGCGTCTTCAAGCGGGGAAGAGCAGACCCCCACCATTTTTATTTTTGCGGGCATAGGCTTGTAGTAAAAAGGCAAATCAAGATAGGAAACAGTATGAACTCGGCCTATAAATCCGTATCCAACCATCCCCACGCCTAAAGTTTTCATATGTCATACCTCCTTAAAGATTTAAATTTATTATACCAATATATATCAAACTGGGTTTTATAATAGAAATCAAGCCAATAACTTTTATCTTTTTAAAATAACAATTATTTATTATTTTTGCCATAAATACTATTTTTATTAAAAAAATTTAGTATGCGATAAAAGCTATAGGCAAATAAAAATTTAATTATTGGGTAACCAAATATTAACGATTATAATTATTTACTTTTAATATCCGTATTCTTTTTCAACTTCAGTTACTGCTTCATCAATAATTAACAAGGCCTTTGCAGCCAGGTCTTCTTCCATAATGAGCGGAGGAGACATTCTCAAGTTGTTCTTTGAAGGAATCCATGCCAGCCCCTTTGCGAAAGCTTTCTGATAAACCTTGTTTCCTGCTTCAATAAAAGGTTCTTTTGTTTTCTGGTCTTTTACAAGCTCCATTCCAAGAAGGCAGCCTTTGCCTCTTACTTCGCCGATAATTTTATGGTTATCCTGCATTTTTTTAAGCTGCTTTAATATAAAATCACCAAGTTTTGCTGATTTTTCAACGATTGCTTCATCTTCAATTACCTCCAGAGAAGCAAGGCCGGCAGCAGCAGCCATCGGGTTTCCGCCATAACTTGTGGAAGCGGAAATCTTTTCAAGCACTTCTGAATATTCCTCTTTGATCGCAAAAGCTGTGCACGGAAAACCATTTGCCAGGCCTTTGCCTAAAGTAACAACATCAGGAATAATATTATCATACTCAAAGCAGTACATTTTTCCGGTTCTTGCGCAGCAGGTAAGAACTTCATCAACAATCAGAAAGATCCCAAGCTTATCGCAAAGCTTTCTGATTTTTGCAAGATATCCGTCAGGATAAACAATAGATCCGCTCCATCCCTGTATCGGCTCAAGCACTATTGCCGCAACACTTCCCGTTCCTTCCATTTGAATCTGTTTCTCAAGGGCATCAACACAAAAGAGATTGCATTCAGGATATTTCTTATCAAAATGGCAGTGATAACAATGACCGTTCGGGGCAAGGTGATGTCCGTTAAATCTTGGGCCGGTTGTATAATTTGCAGATTCTGTAAGAGATACCGCACTTATTGTTTTTCCATGGAAATCACCATAAAAAGAAAAGAACTCATGTTTTTTGGTATAAGCTCTTGCTGCTCTCATTGCAGCTTCAACAGCTTCTGTTCCGGCACAATACATTTGAATTCCATTCAAAGAACCCGGAAGAGTTGAAGCAAGTTTTTCAAGGAACAAAGTCTTAATTTCAGTTGAGTAGTCGTGGCAATTCATTAGTTTGCCTACCCATTTTTGAGTATATTCAACTACTTTTGGGTGGCAGTGCCCAAGATTGGTAACATAGATGCCTGATGAAAAATCAATATATGTGTTGCCGTCGACATCAGTAAGCGTACATCCATGTCCGGACTCAAAAGCAACCGGAAATAACTTGACTTGAGAAGAATAACCCTTCATATATTTTTCTGCTCTTGAGTGAATTTCCATGGATTTTGGTCCTGGAGCCGGAACAACCATTTTGGGCAGGCTTTTAACGTCAACTTTTGCCCAATTTTTATCGTAACTCATTATCTCTCCTTACTTTGTTAGTTTATAATAATCATAATAGTTCAAATAATGCATGATTTAGCTTTATTTTGTATTATATAAGATTCAACGCTATAGTCAAGCAATAAAATTATATATAGTTCTTAAAAAATGTATGCTTAGTCATATTAGAATTTATATTGATATCGTTGATGCTTTATTTTATTAGTAATTTTATATTTAAATAAATAAAATGTTTATAATAAAAATGATTGTTAAAATAAAATAAATATCCTGTGATTATCAGCAGTAAAGCAAATTTTAAGTTTAAATATTTTTTAATACTGGAGTGAACCTCCTGATCATGATTTCAGTGACGAATTTTTTCAAAAAAAAATTACATTTTTTCAAAAATATTTCGGTTTTTTATTGACATAAAATAAAAAAATATTAAAATCAATACTATTGTCATTACAACATTACTAAAATAAAAATAGAACAAATTTATTATATATTATTAAGAGGTATATATGGAGAAAATAAGGACTTGCCTTGTAGGTGCCGGCAGGGCAGGGGAGGTTCATGGTGATGTTTATAATTTTTTTATACCTGATTCAAAAATTGTTGCAATTTTTGATACAGATGTTTCTAAAGCAAAAAATCTTGCAAATAAATACAATATTAAAGAAAAATTTGCTTTTGAAAAATTTGAAGATGCTCTCAGCGAAGTAGAATTTGATGCAGCTGTAATTACATCTCCTACATTTACACATTGCATATATACCGAAATGTCAGCAAGAAAAAAAATTCATGTATTCTGCGAAAAACCTATGGCAATAACCGAAGAAGACTGCAATAAAATGACTGCTATCTGCAGAGAAGAAAAAGTAATTTTGCAAATAGGTTTTATGAGGCGATTTGATGCAGGTTTTGCAAGTGCAAAGCTTATAATTGAAAACGGAGACATCGGAAATCCTCTTATAGTAAAATCAGTAGGAAGAGGACCTGGGCTTCCGGGGAAGTGGGCTTTTGATATTAAAAACAGCAACGGAAACTTGGCTGAAGTTAACAGCCATGATTTCGATGCAGTAAGATGGCTTTCAGAATCCGAATATAAAAAGATTTATGCAGTAGCTAAGAATTCAAAAAATCCGGAAATTGGTAAGGATTATCCTATGTTTTATGATAATGCAACTGTTTCGGCAACAATGGAAAATGAAGTTTTCGGTTTGATTGACAGTGTTTGCCCATGTGATTATGGATATGATGCAAGAGCAGAAGTTGTAGGTTCAAAAGGTGTATTGTTCATTGGAAGCCTCCAGGAATGTACAACAGTAACTTGTACAAGAAGTAAGGGGATTGTAACTCCCCAAACATTAAGCTGGAAAAAAAGATTCCATGATGCATATATAGCAGAAGACAGACATTTCATTGACTGCATTATTAATGGGAAACAACCTTCAGTCACAGGTGAAGATGGTAGAAAAGCAGTTGCAGCAGTAATAGCAGCAAATGAATCTGTGCAAAAAGGTATTCCAATAAACCTTTGATATTAAGAAAAATTAATGGTTACCAAGTTTATCAAATTATAAAATAAATATTCTTCAGGAGGATTATGCTTGCAATAGTATATCAAGGGAAAGGTTCTATAAAGGTTGAAGATGTCCCAATTCCCGAGATAAACCCTAATGAAATTTTGCTTAAAGTAAGGGCAGCCTCTATATGTGGTACAGATTTAAAAATTAAATCCTTTGGACATTTTAAGAATCCTCAGGATAAAAAGATGATTCTCGGCCATGAAGTTGCCGGTGAAATTGCAGAAGTCGGATCCAGCCTTAAGGGTTTTTCAAAAGGAGACCGCATCTCTCTTGCGCCAAACATAGGATGTGGAGTTTGCTGGCAGTGCATAAATGGCCAAAGCAATTATTGTGAAGATTATGAAGCAATAGGCATTTCAATGGACGGCGCTTTTGCTGAATACATGAGAATTCCTTCCAGATATATAACACAGGGTAATATTGTTTGTCTTCCAAGTACCATTTCTTTTGAAGAGGCTTCTCTTGGAGAACCTCTTTCAACAGTGGTATGCGGGGCTGAAGCAGTAAATATTGCTCCCCCGGATGTAGTCCTTATAGTAGGTGCCGGTCCCATGGGAGTTCTTCACGTAATGATGGCAAAACTACGTGGTGCTCAGAAAGTCATAGTGAGCGAAATTAATGAAGCAAGAAGAAAACAAGCTCTTGATTTTGGTGCTGACATAGCAATAAATCCTGAAGCTGAAAACCTGAAGGATGTTGTTGTTGGCGCAAGTTATGGAAGAGGAGCAGACGTCATAATAATTGCTGCGCCATCCGGCAAAGCCCAGGAAGAAAGCCTTGAACTTGCTGCAAGACAGGGGAGGATAAACTTTTTCGGAGGACTTCCGAAAGGAAGAGATACCATAAGTTTCAAATCAAACATAGTCCACTATAAACATATAACTCTTTCTGGAACTACAGGACAAAGCCTTTCTCAGTATAGAAAGGCAATCGAAATTATAGCTTCTCAAAGAATTGATGTAAAAAAATTGATAAGTGGCAGATATTCTCTTAAGGATGCTGAGAAAGCTTTTGAGAGAGCAATATCTGAAGATACACTTAAAATAGTTTTTAATATGTAACAGGAGAAGAAACTATATTGAAAAATTCGAATTATCTTATAGGAATAGATTTAGGGACAAGCGGGACAAAGACTGCAATATTTGATGATGAGGGGAGTCTTATTGCCGAGTCTTTCGAAGAGTCAAAGCTTTACTATCCCTTTCCTGGAGTAGTTGAGCAAAATTCAGATGAAATATACAGCTCTGCAATTAATACAGTCAGAGAGTGTCTTAATAAATCCATGATTGATCCTGGGAAAATAGCCGGCATTTCAATTGACAGCCAGATGGCAGGAGTATGCACTATTGATAAAAATTGGGATCCTCCCGCACCCTATGATTCATGGCTGGATACCAGATGCAGTGAATATATAAAAATTCTTAAAACACAGGAAGAAGAAATAATAAGGACATCAGGAGGTCCTCCTACTTTTTCACATGGTGCCAAAATGCTTTGGTGGCAGAAGGAAAGGCCTGAAATTTTCAAAAAGATAGCTGCATTTGTTATGCCCGGAGCTTATGTTGCAGGGGGAATGGCAGGTCTTAAAGCCGAAGATGCTTTCATAGACGATACCTACATTCATTTTTCTTGTTTTGCAGACATATTAAATGACAGATGGTCTGAGAAACTCCTGGATGAATTTAAGTTTCCTAAAGAAAAACTTCCCAGAATTGTAAAACCCTGGGAAATAATAGGCAAAGTTAAAAAAGAAGCCGCATCTCTTACCGGCCTTAAAGAGGGTATTCCGATAGCTGCAGGATGTGGAGACCAAACTGCAAATATTCTGGGGGCGGCAATTCACAACCCTGGAATGGTTTTTGATGTTGCAGGCACAGCATCCGTATTTTCAATATGCACAAACAGGTATGTTCCTGATATAAAGAATCGCACGCTGCTTACTGCAAGAACTGTTTTTAATGACTTATGGTATGCAATAGCGTATATAAATGGGGGAGGCCTTAATATCAGATGGTTCAGGGACAAAATAATAAAAGATGAAAGATGCGACTGCAGTAAAATAAAAGATAAAGAGTATGATGTTTTTGATAAGCTTGCCTCTGAAGTCCAATCCGGCTCAGAAAGACTTATTTTTATACCTCATATGGGTGGTCGGGTATGCCCTAACAACCCTGATTTAAGAGGAGCATATCTCGGGCTTACATGGAGGCATAAAAAAGAACATCTTTACAGAGCCTTATTGGAAGCGGTTGCTTATGAATATTCTATTTACATGAATATCGAAAAATCTCTTGTCCCGGAGCTTGAGATGAAAGAAGCAAGAGCTATAGGCGGTGGGAGCAAGAGCAGATTCTGGAACCAAATGAAAGCAGATATACTTGGCATTCCTTATGTAAAACTTAAAAGAGAAGAGTTTGGAGTGCTCGGATCTGCAATACTTGCAGGATATGCAACAGGGGTTTTTTCGGATATGCGAAAGACGGCAGATAAATTTAACGAAATATCATACATAGTAAATCCGGATAGTAAAAAGCATAAATTTTATAAACCCTATGTTGATTTTTATGCAAGCTTATTAAAAGAGGCCGGTTTGCTTTTTGAGCGCTTAAACAAACTTTAGTGAAATTAAAATAATAAAAATATGAAAATTCAGACAGTAAAAGGAATAATTGACAATAAAGATTTAAATATTGTTGATGCACATGTCCATATATGGATTAAAAAGCCAGAAAAGAATAGCGGTTATTCTATCCCCGAATTGAGTGACTTTCAAATGATAAAGAGCAGTCTTGAAGATTTTAAGAACAACGGAGGCAGTCTGATTGTTGATTGCACTCCATATGGCTGCGGAAGAGACGGAAACAAGCTTCTTGAGATTTCAGAGAAAAGCGGAGTGGAAATTGTTTCTGTAACGGGCTTTCACCGCAGAGAATATTATGCGCCTAACTCAGAAGTATGGGGTTTAAGTCTTGCAGATGCATCGTTTTTTTTCATCGATGAAATTGAAAACGGTCTTAAAGAAACCTTGAATACAGAAAGAAAAATAAAAGCCGGACTTATCAAGATTCCTTTCATAGGTATTCTTGAGAGCAGTTATGAAACTTTAACAAATGCTGCAATACAGGCAGCTATCAAGACTGAAACGCCTGTACTTATACATACCGAGCAAGGCTTTAATATCGAGTGGTTTTCTGATTACCTTATAGATAATGGAGTAAGCCCCCGAAAAGTTGTTTTTTGCCATGTTGATAAAAGAAATGATATTTCATTTCATGAAAAGCTTGCAGCGAAAGGTTTTTATCTTGAATATGACACTTTTTTAAGAGAAAAGTATAAGCCTGAAAAAAACACCTGGGATCTTATGAGCTCGATGATAAAAAGCGGATTTGAAAAATCGCTGATGCTCGGAAGCGATATTTTTGGAAATTCTATGTGGGGAAGGGTAAGAGCAGAAATCGGTTATGGAGGGTTTTTTAAGAAACTTGCGCAGTCCATGGTTGAAAAGTATGAAGATTCCGGGGTTGTTATGAATATACTTGGAGGTAATGCGGCAAGATTTCTTTCATTAAAATAAAAAAATTAAGTTGAAAGGTAAAAATGGACGAAAGAATGAAACTGAAACCTTTTATTTATAAGATAGATGTAAAAAACGGGAAAATTTCAAATCCGGACAATCATATAATAAGAAAGCTTTCATCAATGAAAGGCCAATACATAGATGAAAAAGCATATAAGGAAATGCTTAAGAAAGATGACTGTCTCTTGTATGAAGTTTATGAGAAACTTGTTCCCGAGCTTGAAGGCGAACTTCTTCAGGGAATGTCAATAGTACATCCCGGCAAAGTTGGTAAAGAATATTTTATGACTAAAGGCCATTTTCACTCGATTCTTGACACAGCAGAATTTTATTACTGTGTAAAAGGACACGGGTATATGATGATGGAAAATCCTGAGGGAGACTGGGCTGCTGAAGAGTTACTTCCCGATACTGTTCTTTATGTTCCCGGCAGGTGGGCTCACCGTTCAATTAATATAAAGAGCGATGAGGATTTGATTACGATCTTTTCTTATCCGGCAAATGCGGGGCATGACTACGCGACAATTGAAACCAAAGGTTTCAGAAAACTGGTAATAGAAGAAAACGGCAAACCTGCAATAATTGACAACCCGAAGTGGAAATAAGTTTATTTAAACAAGCAGTAATTATTAATAAAAATATTAATAAGAATAATAAGAGTCATGATTTCTTAGAAAAATAAAAGAGGACTATAAGTAATGGCAATGAAGAATTTAAAAGACTGCAAAGTCCTGGTTACTCCGACAAGCTTTGCAAAATACAACAAAAACCTGGCAAAAGACTTTGAAAAGCTTGTGGGAAGCGTGCAATATAACACTACCGGGAAACCCCTTAAGGAAAGTGATCTTATCCACATCATAGGTGAGTTTGACGCAATGGTTGCAGGTCTGGATGAAATAACCGCAAAAGTTATAGATAATGCAAAAAATTTAAAAGTCATAGCAAGATACGGTACAGGAGTAGATAAAGTAGATTTGGATGCGGCAAAAAAAGCAGGCATATATGTTACAAATACCCCCGGGGCTAATTCGGTTTCAGTTGCAGAGCTTACAATAGGGCTTGCCCTTGCAGCTTCCCGGAACATTATTTCAGGAAACAACGAAACTAAATCAGGAGGATGGCCAAGGCTTTCGGGGATTACTCTATGCAATAAAACATTCGGAATTATAGGTCTTGGAAGCATAGGAAAGGAAGTTGCAGCAAGAATTTCATCTTTCAATGTTAAAATTCTTGCTTATGATATTTATTTTGACAGGGATTTTGCTTCAAAATATGGAGTTGAATACACAGATTTGGAAACTCTTTTAAGCTTGTCAGATATAGTTTCGCTGCACATTCCTGTTTTGCCGGAAACAAAACTAATGATAAACAGTAAAACTCTTTCAAAAATGAAAAAAGGCGCAATACTTATAAACACTTCAAGAGGTGAGCTTGTTGATGAAAAAGCTCTTTATAAAAGTCTGGTATCGGGCCGCTTAAAAGCAGCAGCGCTTGATGCATTTATGCAAGAACCGCCTCAGGCTGGCAGCAATCTTTTATCTCTTCCCCAGATCATAGCAACTCCTCATATGGGAGCTGCAACTGATAATGCTTCAGATGAGATGACAAAGATTTCAATAATGGATTGTGTGGCAATACTTAAGGGTGAAAAACCAGGGCATATTGTTGTCGAACCCTTAGAAAAAAAAGATTGAAGGAACTTAAAATATTAAATAAAAATCAATAATATTTACTAAATGTTGAGCATAGATCGGAGATAAAAGTGGTTGTAATGGAAAATGAAAATTTTAATATTACAAAAAAAGAGGGCAAGTCATTTTATTTTATTGGTGTTACAACCACTAAATCATCAATAATGAAAATATTCCCATTATGGATGGATGCTCTGAGGCATTCTGACATAAAAATATATCCTTATGATTTAAAAATACATGATGAACCGGAAAATTACAGAAAAGCTGTAGCACAAATAAAGTATGATGAGAATTGTTATGGCGCTCTAGTAACTACCCACAAAATGGATTTGTATACTGCTTCAAAAGATATGTTTGATTTTCTGGATCCTTATGCAAAGTTACTGGGTGAAGTTTCCTGTATTTCTAAAAATAACAAAAGACTGGAAGGGCATGCTAAAGATCCTCTAAGTTCCGGTGCATCTTATGATCATTTTACAGGCAAGAATTATTTTGCAAAAAATAATGCAGAAGTTTTGTTCTTTGGAGCAGGAGGCTCGAGTATTGCAACAATTTTACATCTAATAAATAAAAAAAATAAAGATG
>JAPLCN010000118.1 GCA_026392215.1 Actinomycetota bacterium
GACAATGCTTAATTCATGCAGTCCGGGCCTTGCAGTTGTAAATATTGATAATGGTTTTGGAGCAGGATATCTGGCTTCCGTAATAAACAAAAAAATCTGCAATAAGGGCTGATAACTTAAAATCAGTTGCTTTTAAATACTTTTTTTTCTACAACATTTTTCAAAATTTATATACTTACTTTTTACTTATTAATATTAATATTTAAAATATTTCATAATTTGATGACTTATAACTTTAATTAGGCAGGTATTTTCTTTATAATTAAAACAGGCGTTAATAAGGGTCAGCTTTAAGGCCTTAATAATATTTTATAAAATAAATAATTTAAAAAAACAAAATGGCAGATGAAATTGAGTCAGTTGCAAGAAAAGAAGGAATGAAAACGCTGCTTGAAGCAGCAGCTGAAAAAGTTGCAGAAGGGATTACTTCTTTTGAAGAAATATACAGGGTGGTTTTCTAAAAAATGAGTATTAAGAATTTCGTCCATCTTCATGTCCACAGCGAGTACTCGTTGCTTGATGGCGCTGTCCGCATAAAGGATTTGGTAAAAAAAGCTACAGAATTTGAAATGCCTGCTGTTGCATTGACAGACCACGGCGCCATGTATGGAATAATAGAATTTTATAACTGCGCTAAAAAAGCAGGAATAAAGCCTTTACTTGGATGTGAGGTATATATTGCCCCTAATGGAAGGCTGGATAAACAGGCAAGAAAAAATAATGACGATGATAATTATTATCACCTTACCCTGATTGCTGAAAATATTAAAGGTTATAAGAATTTAATGAAACTTGTCAGCCTCGGTTTTCTTGAGGGATTTTATTATAAACCAAGGGTTGATAAAGAGCTTTTAAGGCAATACGGGGATGGCATTATTGCATTAAGCGGTTGCGTAAAAGGCGAGATAGCCAGATCATTTCAAAGCGGAAAAGCAGAAAAGGCAAAAAATTCGCTTGAAGAATATCTGGATATTTTCGGAAAAGACAATTTTTACCTTGAGATTCAGGATTCAGGAATTCCTGAACAGGCTATTGTCAACAGGAATTTACTGGAACTTTCTTTAAGTAAAAAGGTTCCACTGGTTGGGACAAATGATGTCCATTATTTAAATAAGGAAGACAGCCATTACCACGATGTTTTGCTTTGCATTCAGACAGGATCAACAATTAATGAAGTAAAAAGATTAAAATTTTCCACCCAGGAATATTACCTGAAAAACTACGGAGGCATTTACAATGCTTTTAAGGATTTTCCAGGTGCAATTGAGAATACTGTAGAAATTGCACAAAGGTGCAATATAGATCTCAAATTTAATCTTGATTTAATACCTCCTTTTATGGTTCCGGAGGGTTTTACACAGGATTCCTATCTTGAAAGGCTTTGTGTGGATGCAGTAAAAAATAAATATCCCGTATTAACGGAAGAAGTAAGAGCCAGATTAGGAACAGAGCTTGAAGTAATCAAAAAAATGGGATTCTCTGCATACTTTTTGATTGTGTGGGATTTTGTGAAGTTTGCAAAAGAAAATAATATCAGGGTAGGTCCGGGGAGAGGAAGTGCCGCAGGCAGCATAGTTTCTTATCTTTTGGATATTACGGAAATTGAGCCATTGAGGTATGGCCTTTTATTTGAAAGATTTTTAAACGAAGCAAGAAGAAGTATGCCTGATATTGATATTGATTTTTGTTATGAAAAAAGAAATGAAGTAATAAAATATGTTACAAAAAAATATGGCCCTAAAAATGTAGCGCAGCTAATAACATTCGGCAGAATGGCTGCAAAACAGGCAATCAGAGATGCAGGAAGAGTTCTGGAATTTCCATATTCTGAAGTTGACAGGATTGCAAAAATGGTTCCGAATGAATTAAATATTACGATTGATACTTCTATAGAGAGAGTGCCGGAATTAAAAGAAATATATAGAGAAAACAATAAAATAAAAGAAATAATAGATACGGCAAAGTGGCTTGAAGGAATGGTAAGGCAGGCATCAATTCATGCTGCCGGTATAGTGATATCTTCAGAAGAATTATATAACTATACTCCTATTAAAAAAGAATCCGGAGAAGATATAGTAACCCAGTACGAAATGGAGCATATTCAATCCATCGGGTTATTAAAAATGGATTTTTTAGGTTTAAAAACTTTATCGCTGATTGATAAGACAATATTTTTAATTGAAAAAGCAAAAAATATCAGAATTGATATAAATAAAATAAATCCTGATGATAAAAAGACCTTTGAAATGTTAAGCAGGGGAGAATGCCTTGGAGTTTTCCAGCTTGAAAGTTCCGGCATGAGAGATCTTGTCTTAAAAATGAAACCAAACCAATTTGAAGACTTGATAGCTCTTCTTGCACTTTACAGGCCTGGACCTCTCCAAAGCGGGATGGTAAATGATTATATTGAAAATAAAAACAGCGGGAAAAAGATTAAATATGTGCATCCGAGCCTGGAGCCTATTTTAAATAGCACTTATGGAATGATTATTTATCAGGAGCAGGTGATGCAGATTGCTTCTGCTTTTTCCGGCTTTACAATGTCAGAGGCGGACATATTAAGAGGTGCCATAAGTAAAAAAAAGAAAGAGCTTCTGGAAGAGCAGCGGATAAAATTTATTGAAGGTGCAAAAAAATTAGGCAATGACGGGAAAGCTGCTGAAAAATTATTTGAACTTATTAATCATTTTGCACAGTACGGATTTAATAAATCACATAGTACTGCATATGCGATGATTTCTTATCAAACTGCATTTTTAAAGGCAAATTTTCCTGTAGAATTTATGGCAGCACTTTTAAGCATAAGGATGGGTAGCCAGGAAAAAGTCTCGCTATATATTAACGAATGCAGGCGTATGAACATTTCAGTTCTTCCTCCGGACATTAATGACAGTTTCAGTGACTTTACAGTAGTTGAAAATTCCATCAGATTCGGACTTTCAGCCATAAAAAATGTAGGCCTTAATGTTATTGAGGAAATCAGGCTTGACAGAAAAGAAAATGGGAAATTCAAGGATTTTTATGATTTCTGTTTAAGGATTGACAATAGTGTTTTAAATAAAAAAACAATTGAGAGTCTTATTAAGGGCGGGGCATTTGATTCTTTAAATCATTCAAGAAAATTTTTACTTGAAAATTTTGATAAAATTGTAGAAATTGCCCAGAAAATAAAAAAAGACAGGATTGCAGGACAATTTTCTTTGTTTGATCTGGGTTCTGAAAAAAGTAATGGGGATTATACAAGTGAATTTTCAGAAATAAAAGAATATAAGAATGAATTTATCCCAATGGACCTGCTTAATTTCGAAAAAGAAATGCTGGGGCTTTACATTACCAGCCATCCGTTAAACGAATATGAAAGCACTCTTTCAGAATTTACTTCCATTGCGGATCTGATTGAAAAAGAGGACAACTCAATTCAGATAATCGGCGGTATCATAACAAGAATAAAATCAGTTTATACCAAAAAAAATCAGAAAATGTACTATGTAGGCTTTGAAGACAAATCCGGAAATCTTGAGATTGTTGTATTCCCCAATGCAGTAGAAGAATATAAAGATATCCTGAAAGAAGACAGCATACTGAAGGTGACAGGCAGACTGGATAAAAAGGAGATCAGGGCAGGAATTGAAGGAAAAGAACCTGATTTCCAGATACAGCTTGACGAAACAGACAACAGGGAATCAGATTCTGAAAGCAAAGATACAGGATCTGGAGCAGGATATGACAACTTACCAGTCAGGGAAGAAATGAAGAGAAATTTTGCTTTAAAAATAGTTGCGCAAAAAATTGAAACATTGGAAAAGATGAAAGTTAAGGCTAAAGTTGAAGCATATAGTTTGGAAGCTGATGAAAATGAATTAAACGCCTTAAATTTTTCAAATGGTGATTTAAACGGGGGAATCATTGATGAAAATAAAGAAAATTATATAAAAACCGATAGGAATGAAATTGTTTTAAAAATTAAAAAAGAATTATTAACAAATGCTTTTATTGATGAGCTTCATGAACTTATCAACGAAAACAAGGGAAAAACAAAAATTAATATACAGGTTTTTAAATTAACAGACAGTTTAAAACCCGAAACAGAAAAAAGTTTTTATCTTCCTGAAAGTTTTAATGTAAAATTTTCTAAAGAATTTATTGAAAAAATTGAAGATAAATTTCATGCGAGCATATCCATAGAATAAATAATAAGTATTACAGGCAAAGATTTATAAGAGATTTTATAGTTATATGTTAATATAATATTTGTCCTCTATTTTAGTATTTATTTAGAACTTTTTTAGATAAAATTTTAATAATTACAGATGTTAAAAATAATTTTTATAAAAAAATATAAAAAAATCTGCAACCAGTTTAAAAAAAGAGAAAAATGTTTGAAAACAGTAAAAAATTAGATGAGAAACTGCCTTCCGGATTCAGAGATATTTTTCCTGTTGAAGCGGAAGAAAGAAATAATATAAGAGCTTTAATAAAAAAAGAATTTGAACTCTGGGGATATGGAGAAATAAAAACTCCGGTAGTTGAATTTACGAAAAATATTTCTGCCGGGGTGGGTAAAAACTGGAAAGATAAGCTTATTAATTTTTTTGATACAGACGGAAGCCTTGTTTCACTTAGAACAGACATGACAGTTCCGATCGCAAGGTTTACAGGAATGCGGATTAAGAAAAATCAGATGCCTGTCAGATTTTGTTATTTTGCTAATTCTTTCAGGCGGTCAGGAGGACAAAAAGGGGAGAAAAGAGAATATAACCAGGCGGGGCTTGAACTTATCGGATCACATTCATATATGTGTGATGTGGAAACCCTGGTGATCATAGTTAATATTCTAAATGAATTAGTTGCAGGAAATTTTCTCATAGGGCTTGGGAATGTAAGCCTTACTGATGCATTATATGAATGGCTTAATTTAAATGAACAAGGCAAAGAATATATAAAGCATAATTTGATTACAAAAAATTATGTATCCATCAGAGAGTATTTATATAAGATTGATGCCGGAAAAGCTGAATTATTTCTGAACCTGATAAAACCTGAAAAAAATATTGAAAAAATAGGATCAGTCTTAAAAGATATTAATAATATTAAAGTTACACGTAGCTTCAATTATTTAAAAACTGTTTATGAAATATTAAAAGAGCTTGATTTCAGCAAATACTTTATTTTTGATCTGGGCATTCTTAGGGATTTTGAATACTATACAGGGCTGATATTTGAGGTTTACTCTTCAAACATAAATGCAATTTTAGGCAGTGGTGGCAGATATGATAAATTGATTAAGAAATTCGGCCTTGATGTTCCTGCTACCGGGTTTGCGCTTGATATTGATATGCTTCATAAATCTATGAAAGAATCAAATCTCCCTGTTTTTAAAACTAAGCTGAAAGTAATGCTTTGCTGTGAAAATGAAAACAATTTAAAATTATTAAAATTTTCCGAAAAGCTAAGAAAAGAAAATATGATTGCTGAAGCGATGTTTGAAAAAGATAAAGACCCTGATTTAAGTGCAAGGGAAAATAAATTTGATTTTCTTGGCATTATTGATGGCAGATTTGAAATGATAAATATTATTAATTTAAAAACTGAAAAAAACAGCAGGCTTAAATTAGAAGATTCAATAAATTATATTAAAAATGAAACACACAATTAAAATTGCAATACCCAAAGGCTACCTGCTCGATAGCACGGCAAAGTTATTAGAAAGAGCAGGTTATGATATATCCTGTTTTTCTCAAGACAACAGGAAGCTTTTTTTACATTCTAAAACAGATGATATCAAGTATATCGTAACAAGGCCCATGGACGTGCCTGTTTATGTAGAAAGCGGGGCATGTGATTTGGGTTTTGTCGGAAAAGATGTTTTACTTGAAATAGAAAGCAATGTCTTTGAGCTTCTGGATTTGAAAGACGGTAAATGCAGGATAATAATTGCTACTAAAAACGATTGTATAGAAAAAGTAAAAAGCCATTATGAACATTTCGGAGTTATAAAGGTTGCGACAAAATATACAAATATCACCAGGAAGTATTTTGAGAAAAAGGGTATGCAGGTAGAAATTATCAAACTTTACGGGTCCGTTGAGTTAGCGCCCATATTGGGGATTGCTGATGAAATTCTTGACATAACTGCAACAGGAAAAACTATGGTTGAAAACGATCTGGTTGAAATGGAAACTGTAATTGAATCCACAACAAGATTGATTGCCAATGAGGTAAGCTACAGAGTCAAGAATGAGACAATTGAAAATTTTATTAATAGTTTAAGGAAAGTCATTATTTAGATTATGGAAAGAAAAGCAAAAATAGTTAGAAAAACTAAAGAAACAAGCATTGAGCTTGAGTTTAATATTGATGGCTCCGGATCAGCCCAAATAAAAACTCCAGCATATTTTTTCAATCATTTAATGGAAAGTTTCGCAAAGCACGGAAACTTTGACTTGAAATTAATTGCAGAAGGGGATATTGAAACAGGATCGCATCATCTCATTGAAGATATTGGAATCTGTCTCGGCAAGGCATTAAATGAAGCGCTTGCTGATAAAAAATCCATAGAAAGGTTCGGTTTTTCAATAATACCGATGGATGAAACCGAAGTTACAGTTTCTCTTGATTTATGCGGGAGAGCTTATCTTAAATATGATGTAGATATGGCTTATGAAATGATTGAAAACATGGAAACTGTAATAATTGAAGATTTCTTCAGAGCTTTAGTGGGCAATGCATTTATCACACTTCACATAACTAAAAATTCCGGCTTAAACTCACATCATATTTTAGAAACAGTTTTTAAGGCATTTGCGCGCGGGCTAAGAAGCGCCTGCACTTTAACTGATTCCGGGGCAATTCCTTCTACAAAAGGTTTACTTTAAAATTATTTTTTTTCAAAACACAAGGAAATCATCATGAATGAAAAATACATTGCAATTATTGATTATAATGCCGGTAATATTAAAAGTGTTGCAAATGCCTTTCAAAAAATCGGAGCTTTAATCAAAGTATCCAACAGCCAGAAAATTATAAGAAATGCATGCGCAATTGTCATGCCGGGTGTCGGTGCTTTTGGTGATTCAATGAAGAATCTGGAGATTTTTAAGTTAACTGATTTAATAAGGCGGGAAATAAAAAGGAAGCCCTTTTTAGGCATCTGCCTGGGCTTGCAGCTGTTATTTGAATACAGCACAGAAAAAGAGCAAAATGAAGGTTTGGGAATATTAAAAGGATATGTAGATAAAATCCCGGATGGAGTAAAAATTCCGCATATAGGCTGGAATCAGATAAATATATTAAAAAAGGACAGCAGGATATTTAAAAATATTGAAAATAATGAAAATTTTTATTTTGTCCATTCTTTTTCTGCAATTTGTGAAGATAGTTCCATTATCAGCAGTACAACAGATTATGGTACTCTGTTAACAGCAAGCATTGAACGTGACAATATTTTTGCACTGCAGTTTCATCCTGAAAAAAGCAGCCAGAAAGGAATGATAATATTGGAAAATTTCATGAATTATGTGCAGGAAGAGGGATAAATGGAAATAATACCTGCTATAGATATAATTGGCGGTGCTTGCGTCAGGCTTTATAAGGGTGATTATGATAAAAAAGTTAAATACTTTGATGATCCTGTTGAAGTTGCAAAAAGATGGCTGGACTGCGGAGCGAAATGGATACATCTTATTGACCTGGATGGCGCAAAGGAAGGTTATCCGAAAAATTTAAATATAGCATTAAAGATCAAGGAAAAGTTTAATGTATTTATTGAATATGGCGGTGGAATAAGGAATGTAAATTCCTTAATTGATGTAATGAAAACCGGAATTGACAGGATAATTATAGGAACAAAAGCAATTGAAGATCTGAGTTCTTTAAAAGAATTTTATGCTATCAGTAAAGGCAGGATTATCGTAAGTCTTGATTTCGGGGAAGACGGTATAGTATTTAAGGAAGGATGGTTTTCCGGCTCGGATTTGAATTTATTTGATTTTGGGAAAAAGATAAAAAGCTCCGGCGTAAGGGAAGTGATTATTACTGATATATCAAGGGATGGCACTCTTGAAGGTGTTAATATTGATGTTATTGTAAAATTTTTACAAGAAACAAATCTTGAAATCTATGTTGCCGGAGGAGTATCAAGTATAAATGATATAAAAAAATTAAAAGAAATTGAAAAGCTTGGTGTAAACGGAATTATTATCGGTAAAGCTTTATATGAAGAAAAAATTAATTTGAGAGAAGCAATAGAAATTGCTTCAAACTAGTTTGAAATTCAACATAGGTAAATATTAAGCAATAATTTTTAATAAATATAAATCAGGTAAAGATGATTACAAAGAGAATAATACCCTGCCTTGACGTAAGCAAAGGAAGGGTGGTAAAAGGAGTAAGCTTTATAAACTTAAGAGATGCAGGTGACCCTGTAGAGCTTGCAGCGTATTATGACAGGGAGGGTGCAGATGAAATTATTTTTTTGGACATAACTGCATCTCATGAAAGAAGAAAAACTGTAGTTGAGCTTGCAAGCAAAACAGCGGAAAAAGTTTTTATCCCTTATACAATTGGCGGGGGAATTAACAGAACGGATGATATAAGGGAAATTCTTAAAAAGGGTGCTGATAAAATTTCAATAAATACTTCAGCTGTTGAAAATCCAAACCTTATTGAAGAAGGGGCAAGGTTTTTTGGAAGCCAGTGCATTGTAGTTGCAATAGACGCTAAAAGAATTTCAAATTCAAATTGGGAAGTTTATATTCATGGCGGCCGGACACCTACCGGGCTTGATGCAGTCCAGTGGGCAAAGCAGGTAGAAGATCTTGGAGCAGGGGAAATACTTTTAACAAGTATGGATAAAGACGGAACTAAAGACGGTTATGATATTGAACTTACACATGCAATTGCATCAAGTATAAATATTCCGGTAATTGCATCCGGTGGCGCCGGTAAACTTGAGCACTTAAGAGATGTAATAAAATTAGCTGGCGCTGACGCCGTTCTTGTAGCCTCAATTTTTCATTATGGCGAATTTACTGTAAGACAGGCAAAGGAGTATTTAAGAAAAGAAGGCATAAACATAAGAATGTGAGTTTAAAGATTTACCAGGGTGCTTCTTAAAAAGCAAATTGCCATATAAGCATTTGCTTTTTAAATTGCCGGATTTAAAATTTTGAAATAAAGTAAAAATAAAAAAGGCCAAATTAACAAAAAAATGGATAATAAAAACACAAATTCAAATAAAGAAAACTGTAATCCTGAAAAAGAAATGCTAATACCTGCAATAATTCAGGACTTTGAAACCGGAGAAGTGCTGATGCTTGCATTTATGAACAGAGAATCCTTAATGAAAAGTTTAGAAACCGGATATACATGGTTCTGGAGCCGTGAAAGAAAAAAATTATGGAACAAGGGAGAAACTTCAGGCAATAAGCAGGAAATCAGGAATATATACTATGATTGCGACAAAGATGCAATACTGATAAAGGTAATCCAAAACGGAGCTGCCTGCCATACAGGCAATAAAACCTGCTTTTTTGAAGAGCTGAAATCAACTGAAAGTAAAACTGGATTAATTAAGAGCGGCCAGGAAATTAAACTTAATTTCGGGACTTACCCTGGGATTTTTTCAAATGAGCATAATGAAGAAGCCAATACAGAATTTTTAAATGAGCTTTACAATATAATTAAAGGAAGGCTTGAAGAAAAATCTGATAATTCCTACACTTATAAACTGCACTTAAAAGGACTAGATGAAATTATAAAAAAATTTGGAGAAGAAAGTATAGAAGTAATTTTAGCAGCAAAACATCAGGATTCAGGCAGCCTTATTTATGAAATAGCTGATTTATTTTATCATCTTACGGTTTTGATGGTTGAGAAAAAAATAAGTTATAGCGACGTTTTAAATGAATTGAAACTAAGGAGAAAATAAAAAAAAGTTTTATGAGATTTTTTAAAGGGGGATTATCTTGGCAAAGCATATAAAAAGGATAGGAGTTCTGACAAGTGGTGGCGATGCCAGCGGGATGAATGCGGCTGTCCGTTCTATTGTAAGGTATGCTATTTATAAAAAACTGGAAGTAATAGGATTCTATGAGGGGTTCAAGGGACTTATTGCAAACAATTGCAAATTATTATCAAACAATTCTGTCGGCGGCATCATAGACAGAGGCGGCACATTCCTTTTTACAGCAAGATCTGAAGAGTTTAAGACTAAAGAAGGGCTGGCAATTGCTAAAAAGAATCTGGAATCAAACAATATTGATGTTTTAATAATAATCGGGGGCGACGGATCATTTAGGGGTGCAAGAGACTTGAATTGTTTAGGCATTAATGCTGTTGGTATTCCTGCCACGATTGATAATGATATTTTTGGTACAGATTACAGCCTTGGATTTGATACTTCTTTAAATGTTATAATCAGCCTGATTTCAAAAATAAGAGATACTGCCTCTTCCCATGAAAGAATTTTTGTTATTGAAGTAATGGGCAGAAATTCAGGAGAGCTTGCCATAAAATCAAGTCTTGCCGGTGGCGCTGACTATGTTTTAATTCCTGAAGTCAGGGTTGATCTTGTAAAAATCGCTAACGCAATTAAGCACAACAGGGAAGGCAAAAGGCATACACTTGTTATTGTTGCAGAGGGTGCTGCAAAAGCAACAGATGTTGCAGCTTCAATAAAGCTGCTGGTTGAGCAAGAAGTCAGGATATCTGTTCTCGGACATATTCAAAGGGGTGGTTCGCCATCCGCTATGGACAGGATTTTAGCTTCGCAATTTGCGCAGAAGGCTGTTGATTTTTTAATCAGCGGTGGTACAAATGC
>JAPLCN010000152.1 GCA_026392215.1 Actinomycetota bacterium
AAATCTCAACAATATCTGCAGCCATTGCTTTTGCAATGGCATCAGCCTTATTGTTTGCATCTTTTACAGCCAGTGCCAAAGCTTCATTTTTTGCATTTTTTTTGGCTTCATCGCTTAAATCATAACTTATTGAAGAAATATAGCTTGCCCCGGCTTCAACTGCTGTTGAAATTACGCTTCCTATTTTTTCAATCTTTTGCGTTGTTACAAGCAAAGTAGTAATTGCATTAAATGCATAAATTGCCGGCGGTTTATTTACAATATAGTTATACAGGGGTTGAAGACTGTACCCTGAAGTCTCAATTTTTATATTACTTTCTCCTAGTGTTTTTATCGCTGTCACTACATTTTGCGCATCAATTGAGTTTGTATTGACTGCTTCTTCGCTTGAAGGTTTTTCTGTTGAAATCTCAATTTTAACCATCACAGTGTCGGGAATAACTTTAACTGCTCCTTCACTGTTAACAACTATTGTTTTCGCCTGGCCTGCTAATGACGTTTTTTGAGTATCAGCCTGGCTTCCGTAAACAGTTTCCTCAGTTATTGCTTGAGTGGACTTAGTTTCATTTGTATATCTTGGCGGCTTCCCCCCGATACAACCGGGTAAAAAAAATACAGAAGTTCCAAGCAATATCAATAAGGCAGTTAAAATTGACAAAGTTTTTATTTTTTTTGTTTTCATTGATATTCCTTTTATAATCTTTTACTTAATCCATGTTATTTTTAAAGATAAAACCAAATAAATTATTCTATAACTATACTATATAGTTTATCCTGGACATAAATTTTCTTTATCATCTTTTTGCCTTCAATATAATTTTTGATTTTTTCTGAAGAAAACGCAAAATCTTCCATTTCTTTTTCTGAAGAGCCGACAGGAAACTCTTTTTTATCCCTTATTTTTCCATTTATCTGAAAAACAATAGTTGTCATATCTTCCTTTACAGCGCCGCTTTCAAAATCAGGCCATGAAACATTATGGACGCTGAATTTCCTTCCCAGCCTGAACCATAATTCTTCAGAAATAAATGGAGCCACAGGTGAAATAAGAAGTATTGCCTTTTCTGTTGCACTGTAAATTAAATTATAATTGGCATCTTGAGGTTTGACTTCATCATTATACTTATACATCATGTTTACAAGCTCCATTATTGCGCTTATGGCTGTGTTGAAATTAAACCTTAAGATATCATCTGTAACTTTTTTTATTGTTTTATGCAGTTTCCTGAAATAATCTTTTTCCAGAGGGCTTAAACCTGGAATATCAGCAGTGTATTGTAAATTTTTAGCTTTACCCAGGCTGAAGTGTCCATAATTTTTTAAATTGGAAATATTTCCATTAATCAGCCTCCATAATCTACCTAAAAATCTGTAAGAACCCTCAACCCCGCTGTCGCTCCATTCTACTATTGAATCAGCCGGCCCGACAAATAAAATATACAGCCTTAGTGTATCAGATCCATATTTATTATAAATTTCTGAAGGATTAACAACATTTCCTTTTGATTTTGACATCTTCTGGCCACCCAAAGTAACCACTCCGTGCGGATAATACTTTGTAAAAGGCTCCTTAAAATCAATAAGTCCTCCGTCAAACAATACTTTTGTAAAAAACCTTGAATAAATAAGATGCATGGTTGCATGCTCAATGCCTCCGATATACTGATCAACAGGCATCCAGAATTTAGCGTCATCTTTATTAAAGGGTTCTTTGCTGTCATGAGGACTGCAATATCTTAAAAAATACCAGGACGAGCATACAAAAGTATCCATGGTATCTGTTTCCCTTTTAGCTTTGCCTCCACATTCCGGACAAGTTGTATTAACAAATTCATCAATATATGCAAGCGGTGAAAGTCCGGTTGGCTTAAAATCAACATTAAAAGGCAGGACTACGGGCAAATCCTTTTCAGGAACAGGCACTGTGCCGCACTTTTCACAATAAACAACCGGTATTGGAGCACCCCAATATCTTTGCCTTGAAATTAGCCAGTCTTTTAACTTGTAGTTTATTTCAGCATTGCCTATATTGTTTTTAGCAAGAAACTCAATTATTTTCTTTTTCCCTTCGGTTGACTTTAAACCATTAAAGCTTCCTGAATTAACCATTATTCCTTCACCGCAGTAAACTTCCCTTAACCCGGCAGAAAGATTGCCTGTTGGAGAAATAACTTCTCTGATTTCAATCCCATATTTTTTTGCAAAATCAAAATCTCTGTCATCATGTGCAGGAACAGCCATAATAGCACCCGTCCCATAATCTGAAAGAACATAATTTGCAATCCAGACAGGCACTTTTTCTGCGTTTATTGGATTTATTACGTATCTTCCTGTAAAGCCTCCGATTTTTTCAATTTCAGTTGAGCCTCTTTCGATATCAGTCTGCTTTGAAATCTTACCTTTTATTTTTCTGATCTCTTCTTTAATTTTTGGATCTGTGACAATTCTGTCTACGAGCGGGTGTTCCGGTGCCAGAATAAAAAATGTGACTCCGAACACTGTATCAGGCCTTGTTGTAAATACGGGTATCTCAATATTTTCCTTATCACCCTGGAGTTTGAAATTAATCCTTGCTCCTTCACTTCTGCCAATCCAGTTTTTCTGGATTGTTAAGACTCTTTCCGGCCATCCGCTTAAAAGTTCCATATCGTCAAGCAGGGCCTGGGCATATTTTGTTATTTTAAAATACCATTGTGATAGATTTTTTTTTACAACTTCGCTGTCACACCTCTCACACCTGCCATTTATTACCTGTTCATTTGCTAAAACGGTCTGGCATGAATTGCACCAGTTTACAGGGCCTGATTTTTTTTCTGCCAGGTTCATCTTATACAAAAGAAGGAAAAGCCATTGCGTCCACCTGTAATAGTCAGGTTCACATGTAATAATTTCATCACCGAAATCGTATGTCATCCCCAGTTTCTGAAGTGCAGCCTTCATTTTATTGATATTTTTAAAGGTACTTTCCCTGGGATGGATACCGCTTTTTATGGCAGCATTTTCAGCCGGAAGCCCGAAAGCATCAAACCCCATCGGATGAAGGACATTATAGCCTTTTCTGCTGTATAATCTTGCCAGAATATCCCCGATTGTATAGTTTCTTGCATGCCCCATATGAGGCTCACCGGAAGGATAGGGAAACATCTCAAGGCAGTAATATTTAGGATTTTCTTTCCCGGTTTTAAGATGATTTGTTCCATTTTTTTCCCACTCGCTGTTCCATTTTTCTTCAATCAGCTTATGGTTATAATTTTCAATGCTTATGGAGTCCTGCAATTTAAAAAGTCCTTTCCGTATTTAAAACTTAAGAATGAAAATAATATTTATTTTTTAAAATATAAAAATAAAACTTTATTAAAAAATAATTATTAGCATTAAATTATTTTTTTTACAAAAAAATTAAAAAAAATCATGTAATTTAAAACAACCCTGAAATAAAACAGGAGGGACTAAAAAAAATAAATAATTATTAATACAAACAGGCAATAATATTTAGTTAAGGCAGTCTTGATTAATGAAAATAAAAAAGAAAAATTCCCCGGCACAATAAAATCAATGACTATTATTTATAATAAACCATTCATAGGTTAATTATTTCCAGTCAATGATTTTTGAATCCTTCCAAAGCCTTTCAAGATCATAATATTGCCTGAATTCTTCAGAAAATATATGGACCACAAAATCGTTGTAATCAACCAATATCCAGTTGCCTTCAGTTAATCCTGCCGTGTACAGAGGTGAAAAATCATATTGCTTTAGCCTGAATTTTATTTCATCCTCAAGTGCAGTTGTAAGCTTTATATTTTTTGCTCCTATTATTACAAAATAATCCGTAATAACCAGCCTGTTTTTCATTTCAAGGATATTTATGTATTCTGCTCCTTTTCTATCAGCTATCCTGGCAATATACTTTACAATATCCCCGGTACTATCCTTATTTAATTTTAAACCTTCCTTTAAAATGTCTTCCGGTTCCGCATTAGCAACTTTTTTTCTTATTTTATCCTCACTTTGCTGTATAATCCTTACCCAGAATAACGCTGATGCCAACATTGTCGGGGTTTTTATCTGAATATTTAATGACTCCCACTCCAAGAGCTTTTTGGATTTGCTGGGCAATGGCATTCATTTCATCAGTATTCTGGAAAAATAATATTTCTGTCTGTTTGTAGTTAAAATTAGCAGCATTTTTAGTTTCAATAACTTCTATCACTTTTGTTTCTGTATTCAGCTTGTCTTCAAGCTGCTTTTTAGCTTTTTTAGCAATGCCCTCTACCCCTACTCCGTTTAATATATTTATTTTAACCGGGCTGACTGCTTGTTGGGTGGTTTGTGTTGTATCGCCTGCCTTGCCGTAATCAGATCCAACAATTATAACTATATTCTGTGCCGGAGCTTCCTCGTTTTTAGTGATGCTCCCTACTTTCAGAATATTTTTTATTTCTTCGGCAATAGCCATATATCCCGGATCTTTTGAATTAACAATAATTTGAGTTGCAGTATAATTATAGTTATCCGCATCTTTTGCCTGCAGCAAACTAAATTTGGCAGTTCCGTCATCATATTTCAGGTCCTTAAATAACGCTCCGACTTTTCCGGCAATTCCGGGTGTGCCGACTCCATTTAAAATCTGAAGGTCAACAGTTACCTTGTTTAACTGGGTGCTTGCAGTGGTAGCGGTTGTTGTAATATTGAAAATCTGGCTTAGCTTTGAAATATCGGGAACAAAAAATACATTGCCACCCTCTAATGTTACCGAGGTGACGTCCATGGGATAAACAACATTATTTTCAGCTTTTAGTTTTGAAACAGTTGAAATAAGCTGGTATATTTCCGTGCCTGTCAGGTTTGTTTCATAAAGATTTTTTATGGAATTTAAGTTTTTTTCAAGATCTTTATCACTGGCTCCGGCCAACTTTAAAAACAGGCTGTCAAAAATCTTTTTCTGATTTGATGTTAAATTAACCGGCACATCTTTTTGTGCACCGCTAAAATATTTCAGATAACTTACTGCCTTTACTCCATCCAGATTGTTTTCCCCTGCTTTAAGTTCAATAGGGCTTTCATTTTCAAAATTTTTTATGGTAACTGCCTGGTCAAGGTTAACAGTTATTCCGCCGAGCTTATCGGTTATATCTTTCACATTAAATATTATATATTTGTTTATATCCATTCCTAGCGCTTTTTTAAGCGTCAGAATAAGCAAGTCCATCCCTCCGTATCCCACAGCTTTGTCCGCGCTTTCCAGACCGAAACCCGGAATATCCATAAGAGTTTTAACTGGAATAGTAAGAGTTGATAATTTACTGTTCTTGCTGTCAAATCTTAAATAAAATATGAAATTAATATCAGGCTCCAGCAGATTTTCTCTTGCGCCTGCTACAACCATGCTGACATCTTCATTAAGCTGGAGGTTTGAGGGGATATTGATTGTTTGTGCAGTAGTGGTTTCTGTTTGTACGCTGCTGTTAATTAATTTATTTTTAATAAACTTATATCCGAAAAAAACTCCGGCTGCTGCTGCAGCAACCAGGATAATAATTAGAATGCTGGAAGTAATGATCTTCCTGCGCTTTCTTTTTTGTTTAACCCTTTTTGTTCTTGTAGAATAATCACCTGGGTCTTCCCCTGAAGGGACATCTTCATTATCTCCATAATCAAAATCCTCATCTTTAAAGAAATCGTCTGCAAGCCTGTCTTTATATTTCTTTATGTCAGGTTCATCATCTTTTTCTTCTTCAAAACCATTTTCGTCTTTTTCATAAGGCGAAGACTTTCCTCCAATATCCTGCTCATGCCTGAAATTTTTGCCTTCGTCTTCATCTTCACTTTGAGGATACTTATTCTTGTTTTCCTCATATCGTGAATATTTATCCCCGTTAAAATAATCATCTTCATTCTTAAAGAAATATTTATCTTCCTTTTTCTTTGAGAAGTACTCTTCGTCATCAAATTTATTATCTTCTGGAGCCATCTAATAAACCTCCAAGTATTTGGATATTATTCCAGATTTTAAAAGTATCACTGTAAATGTTTTTATTATTTCTTATTATATAGATTATATTATTTTTATAAACTTCCAGTAAACATAAATTAATATTTTTTAACGATAATTCCCTTAAATAAAAAACTTCCCTGTAGTTTCTTCTTTCTTCTATCTTGTCAGAAATATAGATTATCTTGTCTGATGTGCTCATATTGCAATATCCGATAGTATGATATTTTATTGAATTTAATATTTCCTCATCTTTTATATTAAATGCATCCCTTACAATAAACGCTCCGGCAAATCCGTGGAGAATAGAATGAATATCCAGGTCCGCTTCGGTTGCATTGATTTCATTTTTGTTTCTAAAGGCGATTTCTTTCAGTTCTTCAAAATGAAAAATTTTTCCGTAATCATGCAAAAGCGCTGCAATACAAAGCTTATAATAAATATCCTGGCTGTTTAAGAATCCAACTGATTCTTCACTAATATGATCATTTAAAATATATCTCACTGCAAGTTTTTCACAATAAAATAAAGTTGAAATGGTATGCTCATATAAGTCCGGCGAAAAAACATCATGAATTCTGTCATTAATGTTTGAAATGTATTCTTTCTGTCTTTGATTTAGTTTAAGTTTATCTATAAAGTCCATGTTTTAATATGTAATTGCTTACTCCCTCCGGAACAAGATAATCGATCGGCCTGCCTTCTTTAACTCTTTTTCTTATATCCGTAGAAGAAATGGCAAGAGCGGGGACTTCCATTACAAATATTTTTTCGATATTATTATTTGTTTTTTTAAAAAGCATCTCTTTTAATTCCTGTATCCTGGAGATATTATAACCCGGTCTTGTTGCAGCTATAAAGCTGCATAACTGCATGATCTCTTCAGTCTTTTTCCACGTAAGTATTTCAAGAATTGCATCTGCTCCGGTAATAAAGTAGAGTCCTGTGTTTTCCCCGTACATTTTTTTTAACTCCCTGATTGTGTCTATCGTATAAGACTTTCCTTTCCTGTCTATTTCAATCCTTGAGACAAAAAATTTTTTATTTGCAGAAGTTGCAATAACTGTCATCAGGTACCTGTGCTCGGCAATTGTTTCCTCACTGAAATTTTTGTGCGGAGGATCCCCTGAAGGAATAAATATTACCTTATCCAGTTTGAACTGGTATAGCGCTTCATCTGCAGCAACAAGATGCCCATGGTGAACAGGATTGAAGGTGCCGCCCATAATTCCTATTTTTAAATTTTCTTTCATATCCTGTATATTTGCCAACGCTCTTCTTTAATGTTGGGAATTATAACATACAGAAGGAGCTTTTAAAATAATTACAAAGCAACAAATCCCTTAAATGATTTCATACCGCTTTCAATATCTATGTTGGCAAGAGTTATGTAGATCGTGGTGGTGCTGATGTCTGCATGGCCCAAAATACGCCTTAAGGTTTCAATTTCTTTGGTTTGTTTGTAACCGATAATTTTTTTCTTGGCATATATGGCCTTTTTTAGCTAATAGTTCTTATCTGTCCGTCACCATAAACAACAAATTTATTTGTTGTAAGCTGCCTTAACCCCAAGGGGCCTCTCCAATGCATTTTTTGGGTGCTTATACCTATTTCGGCTCCCATGCCGAACTGTCCCCCGTCTGTAAACCTTGTTGATGCATTAACGTAAACTGCTGAAGAATCAACCCTTGATGTAAAATACCGGGCATTTTCATAGTCAGATGTAATTATTGTTTCTGAATGATGGGAGCCGTATTTGTTAATATGCTTTACTGCTTCTTCAATGCCATCTACAACCTTTACTGCCATAATCAAATCAAGGTATTCCGCGTACCAGTCATTTTCATCAGCTGCTTCAATTGAGGGATAAATTTTTTGAGCAAGCGGGCAGCCTTTTAATTTAACATTTTTATTTTCAAGAGCTTTTAATATCATCGGAAGCAGCACTTCTGCATTTTCACAGTGAATAAGTAATTTTTCAGCTGCGTTGCAAACACCAGGCCTTTGAGTTTTAGCGTTTACGACAATACTTATAACCTTTTCTATGGAAAGATTGAATTTATTATCTATATAAATATGGCAGTTGCCTATTCCGGTCTCAATGACCGGAACTTTGGAGTTGCTGACAACGCTGTCTATCAGCCCTTTCCCTCCTCTTGGTATCAGTACATCTATATATTCCCGCAGTTTCATCATCTCTTCGGCATCTTCTCTTGATGAAGAAGGGATTATCTGGATCAAATCAGCAGGAAAATTATTTTTTATTAAAACATTTCTCATTACTTCAACCAGTTTTAAATTTGAATTAACAGCATGAGAGCTGCCCCTTAATATTACAGCACTTCCGGCTTTCAGGCAAAGCACAGAACAATCAACCGTTACGTTTGGCCTTGCTTCATAGATAATCCCGATAACACCAAATGGAACCCTGATATTGCTTAAAGCCAGCCCGTTTGGCAGGTTATACCCGAAAATTACTTCGCCTACAGGATCTGTGAAATTTATTACATCCTGAATGCTTCCGGAGATAGCTTCTATCCTCTTATGGTCAAGTATCAGTCTGTCTAAAAGGCTCTCGCTTATTCCTTCTTTTTTAGCCTTCAGGCAATCAAGGTTATTTGCACTGAGTATTTCGCCGGATTTTTCCAGTAAGACTTCGGAAATATCTTTTAATACCTTATTTTTTTCCTTTGTGCCTGCATTTGCTAAAAAGTAGGAGACTTCTTTGGATTTTTTTGCTATTTCATAAACTATGCTCATTTTAACCTCTGAAATATTTATAAATTTCATAAAACATATTAAGAAAAAAAAGGGTTTAAGTTAAAACACAACAAGGCTGTCTCTGTGGATTACCTCGCAGCAAAGGTCCGGCCCGAATTCTTCCAATATCTCTTTTTCATTCTTGCCTTTAACCATACTGATGTTTTCACTTACCAGATTTGAAATGCCTTTTGCAATTATCCTGTTATCTGTTGAAATTACCATTATATTGTCACCTTTTATAAAACAGCCGTTTACTTCAGTTACCCCGACAGGCAGCAGGCTTTTCCCTTTTTTTACAATAGCTTCTTCAGCGCCCTTGTCTATTTTAATGCTGCCTTTTGTCACCATCCCATAAGCGATCCATCTTTTTATACTGGTTATTCTTTTAGTCTCTTCTGGAATAAAAAATGTTCCTATATTTTCGCCATTTAAAACTCTTTGGATGACATCAGGCTCCCTGCTGTTTGCAATTGCCATGGGTATGCCGGAAAGGGAACATATTTTTGCTGATCTTATTTTTGTAACCATACCTCCTGAACCATAGCTTGAGCCGATTCCTCCGGCCACTTTTTCAATTTCTTCAGTGATGTTTTCTACAAAGGATATCAGTTCTGCGTCTGAATTAACCTGCGGGTTTTTATCAAACAAACCGTCAATATCAGATAAAACAATCAGGAGATCGGCTTCAATAAGCCCTGCAATCAGTGCAGCAAGAGTATCATTATCGCCGAATTTAATTTCATCAAGAGCCACACTGTCGTTCTCATTTATAATTGGTATCACATCAAGGTTAAGAAGGCTATCAATGGTATTTTTTATGTTAAGATATTGCTCTCTTCTTGTGGTATCTTCGCGGGTAACAAGGATCTGCCCGACTTTTTTGCTGTTTTTATAAAAAAAACTGCTGTAAACTCTCATTAAATCGTGCTGCCCGACAGCTGCAACAGCCTGAAGCATGGAATATTTTTTAGGCCTTTCCTTAAGGTTTAAATATTTTAGCCCGGCAGCAATAGCACCGCTTGTAACAATTATGACTTCCAGATTATTGTCTTTTATTTTTGAAATCTCTCCTGTAAACTTCTGAAGATTTTCCATGTCAAGCCCGCCTATTGGAGAGGTGAGGCTGCTTGAACCAATTTTGACCACAATTCTTTTTACTTTTTTCAGGTATTTTTTTCTTAAGTCTTCCATTTGGCTAATCAACTAATTCAAAAACAAGTTTGCCTATAATGACAGTTGAGCCTTCCTTTATGCCCATTTTTTTTAGTTTATCACCAATGCCCATTTTTTTTAATTTATTCTTTAAATAATCAAGCGCTTCCCTGTTTTCCAGATCGGTCATTGCCACAATCCGCTCCAGGTATTTATTTTCAACAAAATATTCATTTCCCCTGGTGATTATTTTAATATTTTCTTCTTTCGGAGTGTCTTCATTTAAAGTATAAACCCTGATATTTCCTGACTGTTCCTGCAGTTCCTTTTCTTTTGCAAGAATACTTTTTTCAAATTTAACTTTCCCGCTTAATATTTTTATAAAATCATTTATATTTTCACCTGTTTGCGCTGAAACAGGAATTATTTCTGCATCTGTTAATTTTAAAAGCTCTTTTTTTGCCTTATTAATTATTTTTTTGTCAGAAATCAAATCTATCTTGTTGATTGCTATAATATATTTTTTTTCGTAGAGGCTTTGGTTGTATTGCATGAGTTCATCCCGCAGCTCCTTAAAAGTTTCTGAAAGTGATTTTTTATCTTCAATTAACTGCCGGCAATCTAAAACCAAGACTATGATAATAGTCCGCATAATATGCCTTAAGAATTTATCGCCAAGCCCTGCTCCCAGATGCGCTCCCTTAATTAAACCAGGAACATCTGCAACTACAAAGCTTTCGTTTTCATAATAAACAACTCCAAGGTTAGGGGATAATGTTGTAAACGGATAGTCAGCAATTTTTGGTTTTGCTTTTGAAATCATGCTTATCAAAGTTGATTTGCCAGCATTAGGAAAACCTGCCAGTGCAACATCGGCAATAAGCCGCAACTCCAGATTCAGCCATATTTCTTCAGTTTCCTCACCCTTTTCTGCAAAAGAAGGAAATTTAAGCCTTTGCGATACGAAACTTGCATTTCCCCGGCCGCCTCTTCCACCTCTGGCAATTAAAATTTTTGCCCCCGCATCATCCAGGTCAAATAAAGTTTCGCCTTTTTGATTTTTAACAATGGTTCCGGCAGGAACCTTAATATAAAGATCTTCTCCGCTTCTTCCTGCTTTTTTATTTGAAGAGCCTCTCTGACCGTCTTGAGCCTTATAATGAACCTTATCCTTAAAGCAATAAAGGGTGCTTAAATTCTGGGTAGCTTCAATAATTACGTCTCCGCCTTTCCCTCCATTACCGCCGCAGGCAATCTTCTTTACTCTGTCTTTTAAAAGAAAAAAAGAAGCGCTTCCGGATCCGCCGTTCCCGGCTTTTATGTTAATTTTTGCTTCATCTAAAAACATAATTAAATTAAATGACTATGCCGTTAGCTCAGTATAAATTAATTTCCGGGAGGTGACACAAACATTAACAACACGGTTACGGTTAAATAACTCACCACTAAACCAACGACGGTTAAACCTAAAACAAAACTCATCAGTATTTGCCATAATCAACAACCTCCTTGAGGGAAGCAGGAGAACCGTCCCTTTGTTTCTGCTGATGGAAGCAGGAGAACCGTCCCTTTGTTTTCTTTGCTTCTTTTAGCATTGAAAACAAAAATCTGGCTTAAAAAAATTAGCCAGATTTTAATATAAAAATAAGCCACATTTAAGCTTCTGAAATTACGTTAATTACTTTACCTTTTTTTGTGTTCTTGATGAACTCCAGAACACCGTCTGCCTTTGCAAACAAGGTAAAATCTTTGCCCATGCCAACATTGTTTCCTGGTCTGAATTTGGTTCCTCTTTGCCTAACTATAATATTGCCGGCTTTTATTATCTGGCCCCCGAACATCTTAACGCCTAAATATTTAGGGTTGCTGTCTCTGCCGTTTCTGGAGCTGCCGACACCTTTTTTACTTGACATAATTTACCCCTTAATTATTTTTTCACAGTTATCTTTTCAAGACTAAGTAAAGTCAAATTCTGCCTGTGCCCTACTTTTCTGTGATATCTTTTTTTAGCTTTGTATTTGTATGCAATAACCTTGTCGCCTCTGAACTGCTTTTTGATTGTTGCTTCCACTTCAACATTTTCAAGAACCGGTTTGCCGATTTCAACCTTACCGGCGTCACTAAAAAAGTTAACGTCAGTAATTCTGACTTTATCGCCTTCAATGCCATCTATTCGATCAATAACTATATTAGTATTTTCTTCAACTTTATACTGCCTACCCCCGCTGGTAATTATCGCGTAAATTTTGGGCCTCCTCTAAAACATTAATTAAAATAAATTTCTAATGAGAATCTAAACTGAAACTCTTACACGACTAAAGTCAGCTGGTTCTTAGATACTGACTAGCTTTCGATATAAGCCAAAACTTATAACGACTAATTGGTTTCTCTAAGAATTTCACTATCAAAGATTCCATTTAAGTCTATTAACGATAGTATAACGCCCGTTTCAAGACGTTTTTATAAAAAGCCTTCATCTCCATCATTTTAAATAAAGAGCTTTCCCCATCATTTTAAATAAAGGGCTTTCGGCTAAAATATTATTGTAAAAACATTTTACTGATTTTATTTTAAAAATCAACACATGACATAACAAAAAATGATATTAACATATTATCATTTTTAATGTCAAACTAAAATTAAATAATTTCTGCAACTGCGCTTGTTTTTGAAATATTTTTTATTTCAACTGTTACCCTTTTGCCTATAAATTTCTTGCCGCCGACTATCTGAATAATGTAACCGTCAATTCTTGCCAGCGCATCTTCTGAATTATGAAGGTAAGTTTCTTCAATAAGCAAGTCCAGGCAGTCTCCTGGCTTGAAAGGCTTTGAAGCTTCTTCAACATCCTTGTAGCTTCCTTTAGAAACAACAGCAAGCTCATCCATTGGCAAGTTGTCATCGCCTTTAATTACAATATGTTTTTTGGTTAAGTTTTCAAGAGCCCTTAAATTTCTTCCGCCCTGGCCTATGACCTGGCATGCTATTGCAGTATTAAGTTTAATAAAAAAAGCTTTTTCTGTACTTTTAGTTGAAAGAATTTTTATTTTTCTTTCAATATCATATTTGATTGTTTCTTCAGACTTTACAAAGCCTGTTCCCGAGCAGCACGGACACGGCTTGCATAAAGTTCCGATAATTCCATCAGAAACGTTTTTTCTTGTCATCTCCAGCAAACCGAACTTTGAAAAATTAAGCACTTCAGTTTTGGTTTTATCTTTATCAAGACATTGCTTGAACTTTTCAAAAACTTTTTGCCTGTCTTTTTCGCCGGCCATGTCTATAAAGTCAATGACAATAAGCCCGCCGATATCTCTAAGCCTTAACTGGTTGGAAATTGCTTCTGCAGCTTCAAGGTTAGTCCTTAAAATTGTTTCGGAGGCATTTTTATTTGAGGTAAATTTCCCCGTATTAACATCTATGGATGTTAAAGCCTCTCCATAATCAATCACAATAAATCCTCCGGACTTAAGCCAGACTTTTCTTTCAATAGCGTTTTCAATAACTTCATTTACATTGAAATCTTCAAATAAATCATCCGGACTGACATGGAGTCTGATGTTTGAAAATCTTACTCCGATATTTCCAAAATATCTTGAGATCTCTTTTTTAACTTCCCTGTTATCAACATGTATTGTCTTGAAATCATCAGAAAATAAATCCCTTAGAAGCCTTAAAACAATTGGCTGTTCATCATTTATCAGAGTAGGCTTTGTTGATTTTGCGATCTTTCTTTGAATGCCGCTCCATATTTTCAGAAGCTGCTTTAAATCTCTTTTAAGAATATTTTTATCAGCAAGTTTTGCTGCAGTCCTTACAATTATTCCGCAATCCTTTGGTTTTATTTCTCTGGCAATCTGCCTTAGACTGTCTCTTTCTTTATCGCTTAACTTTCTTGATACGCCAATTCCGTCATTATATGGTGCAAGAACCAGATGCCTTCCTGGTATAGAAACAAATGTTGTAAGCCTTGCTCCCTTGCTTTTTAAAGGATCTTTAGTTACCTGAACAACAACCAGCTGACTGGGCTTAAGTATATGCTGGATTTTCTTGGGCATATACTCGCTTTCCTCAAAATCCATGTCTAGAACAATTTCATTTATATAAAGGAAAGCATTTTTTTCTTCACCTATATCAACAAAAGCAGCGTCTAAACTGGGAAGGACGTTTTCCACTTTGCCTACATAAATATTTCCAACAATTGACCGTTTAAACTTCCTGTCAAAATACAGCTCTGTTACCTGCCCGTTGTCTATAATGGCTACACGGGTTTCACTGTCACCAGAGCTGACAAGCATTTCTTTACTCAATTTTTTCCAAACTCCTTAGGTCAAACAATTTCAAGTGGAGTTTTAAGCATGCCTCCTCTTAAAACATAGGCTTCTTTCTTAAAATAATCTTCAACCACAGCATCGTTATTGTTTGACAAATATTTAAAATATTTTAAAAAATCATTAAATTTAAAGATTTTATTATTTTCTGAAAATTTAGTATATCCAATTAAGTTTAAATTAACAATATTACTGTCAATTTCATCATAGATTAAATCCAGGCTGTAAATTGAGCCGGCAAATTCACTGGTAGTGATAATGTCATTATTAATTTTTTCTCCCGAATTTTTCTTTTCAATTTTTATCTTAAAACTATAGCTGCAAAACTCAATATCCCCCATCAGGCTTGGAACTTTATTTACAATATTTTTAGCTTCCAGTACACTCATCTGCTCTTTTAACTGCAGGTTTATACTGTTTTTAAAATCCTCTGCATCCAATTTTTCGCAAATATCAATATCCGAATATTCTGCAAGACTTGCAAGTCCGACCGGAACAGGAAAGCTGAAATTGATTTTCGGATTGGGGCGAAATCCCTCGCTGAATTTAACATTTATCTTTGCCCTTGTAATTGCCATTTTTATGAGCCTTACAGTCTCAAGATGAGACAAATATTTAAATTCCCTTATTTTATTGAATTTAAACCTTATTTTAGTGTCTTCCATCATTTTTTAATGCAATGCTTTTTGCTTTTTTATGCTCTTTTATTAAAATTTCTTTTGTAACGGGGATGTCAATAAAATCCCAAGGCATAATTTCATCAATGCCGGCTTCCCTTCCGGTAAAAAAATTGATATCAATTTTTGCTTTGTCGAAAGCATCCACCCAGGTTTTATAATTAAAAAATTCACTCCAGTTGTCAAACTTTGCCCCATTTTTAAACGCTTCCTCCACTGCATCTGCAACTTTTATATTTCCTCTTGCAAGCACGCATTCAATCCTGCTTTTTTTCGGATCAGACCAGCTGACTTTTACAAATCTTTTCGGAAGGTTATTTCTTATCCTGGCAAATTTTCCCTCCAGTATCTCTATTGAATCCTGCGGGGCCCATTGAAAAGGTGTAAATGGTTTGGGACAAAAAGCATTTATGCTCAAATTTATATTCAACCTGCCAAGTTTGCTTTTTGGCAGTACATTTCTTGCAAGAGCAGTAATTTTCTGAACGATTTCTGTTATGCCTTCAATATCTTTTTCATTTTCAAAAGGAAGCCCTATCATAAAATAAAGTTTTACTTTTTCCCATCCTTTTTCAAATGCAATACTTATGCATTCAAGCATTTCATTTTCATCTATATTTTTATTAATTATATCTCTCATGATTTGAGTTCCGGCTTCCGGGGCAAAAGTAAGCCCTGTCTTTCTCCCGCTCTGGATCATTTCAGCTATACTTAATGTAAAACTGTCAAGCCGGAGTGAAGGAAGGGAGACTGATATCTTCTTATTCTTGTTTAAATCAAGAAAGCTCTTAATCAGAAACCCCAGCTCTTTATAATCTGCGCTTGAAAGTGAAAGAAAAGAAATTTCATCAAAACCGCTGTTGTCTATACCTTCCATACAATCTGAAATAAGATTTTCTGCTTTTCTTGTCCTTACCGGCCTGTAAGTAAAGCCTGCCTGGCAAAACCGGCAGCCTCTGAAACACCCTCTCATAATTTCACAAACAAACCTGTCGTGCACTGGTTTGATATTTGCAATTACAGGACTGGTTACAATCCTGTAATTGTCCAGATCTTTTACTGTTGCCTTTTTTACTTTTAAATCAGGCTCAATTTTTTTAACTGTTCCATTATCATAATAATAAAACTTATAATCTGAAGGAACGTAAACTCCATCAAATTTGTTAATTTTGCTTAAAAACCATTCCTTTCTCCTGTTCTCAAGCTTAAACTGCTTTAAAACTTCCAGTATTTTTATAACTACCTCTTCTCCATCCCCAATAACAAAAAAATCCATAAAAGGAGCCATTGGAAGAGGGTTTATTGCAGCAGGACCTCCCGCGCACACTATCGGTTTTCGCATGTTTAACCGGTCCCTAAATCGTAAGTTTAACCCTGCTAAATCAAGCATGTTAAGGACATTGGTATATTGCATCTCGTGCTGAAGGCTGAAACCTATAATATCAAACTCATCAAGAAATATTTTATTTTCAAGGGAAAACAGTCTGGTACTATTTTTTCTTAAGTTTGCCTCCAGATCTATCCATGGAGAAAACACTCTTTCGGCGCTAAAATCATCATGGTTATTTATTGTTTCATAAAGAATCTGGATTCCCAGATTTGACATGCCGACTTCATACACATCCGGGAAAGCCAGTGCAAAAAAAACTTTGGAATCTAAGTCTTTAATGTTTTCAATACTCTTGCTTTTAATCCCGAATTCATTTCCGATATATCTTCCTGGTTTTAAGACACCTTCAAGAAGTTTTTCAAAATCAGAAAAATTTAAAGTCTTCATTTTTTATTTATAATCCTCATAAGCAATTTCATAATCCTTGCGGGTTTCTCTTCTCATATATACATTCTCCACCAAGGCTATCCCCATAAAAATAGCAAGCAGATTTGAGCCTCCATAACTTAAAAATGGAAGCGGTATTCCTATAATTGGCATTAGCCCGATAGTCATTCCGATATTTATTGTCATTTGTGAAAGTATTATAAAGCCTATGCCGCCTGCAAGCAAAGAACCAAAGTTGTCACTGGCATGCCTTGACACATAAAAGCATCTCCAGACAATTAAGCCTAAAAGAATTAACACGACAAAAGCGCCTGCAAAGCCAAGCTCTTCTCCTATTACTGAAAATATGAAATCAGTATGATGCTCCGGCACGTAATTAAGGTTGGTTTGAGTTCCAAGAAATAAGCCTTTGCCAAAAATTTTGCCCGAACCTATAGCCAGCTTTGATTGAAACAGGTTATAGCCTACTCCTTCCGGCCTGACATTAGGCTTTAAAAAAACAAGCAGCCTGTCCAGCTGGTATTGTTTTATCAAACCAAGCTTGATCCCTGCAAAAACACCGCCTGCCGTGATGCCTGTTACACCCAGGAAATATAAAAAATTTGCTCCTGAAATAAAAAGTATACCTGTATAAACCAGGAAATATATTATTGCCTGCCCGAAATCAGGCTCAATCAGTATTAAAAGTATTGTGGAAAAAGCAACTAAAACAGATAGGATTACTTTCTTAAATCCGACAAAACTTTTTTTCTCCACACGCCATTTGGAAAAAACAGCAGCAAGGCAAATGACCATAAATATTTTTGAAAACTCTGAAGGCTGTATTGAGGTAAATTTTAAATCTATCCATGCTTTATTTGAATTTACTTCATAGCCAAAGAAAAGAACACTTATAAGGCCTGCAATATTTATGAAATAAATAATAATCCATATTCTTTTTAATTTTCTGTAGTCAAAGGTAAGAAGACCGATAAATATAGCAAATGAAACTGATAAAAAGATTAGCTGCTTTTTAAAATAAAACATCGGATCAACTGAAGGAAGGCTGTATCGTGTGGCGCTATAAATTATTAATACTCCGAATGCAGAAAGAAAAATGACGCAAAGAAATAATACAATATCAAACTTTAAAGATTTTCTTTTGGTTTCACCAAAATCAGCATTTTCAAATCCGGTATTAATATATTTGTTTTTAGCTGCTTCTTCTCTTGAGTGCCTTCCCATTTAATCTCCAAAATTATCAACAGGCTTAACCTGCTGCTGGCTTTCAATGTGATATAAATATTCATATATTTTTTCCGCAATAGGGGCAGCATTCGCACCTCCGCCTCCAGCCTCTTCAAGCATTACTGCAACTACATATTGAGGATTGCTTATCGGAGCATAACTTGCAAACCATGCGTAATCCTGGTGGCCCCAAAATTCAGCAGTACCTGTCTTGCCTGCCACAGGTATTTTATCCAGGGGGAAAGTCCTGAAAGCGCTTGCACCGGTTCCCTGTCTGGTTACCAGGTTAAAGCCGCTTTCAATTATGTTTACATATTCCTGGTTAAGTTCCAGGTCGTTAAATTTGCTTTGGGACAGGTCAGCCACATTTGCTCCGCTTTCATTTTTAATTTCCTTTAAAACATGCGGAACATATTGCTTGCCCCTGTTTGCCAGTGTCATATATGCATAAGCAAGCTGCAGAGGTGAAACCAGCAAATCCCCCTGTCCGATACCCATATTCACTGTATCGCCGGGAAACCATATTGAATTAGCCTTATCATTTTTAAACCATTCTTTTTTCCAGGCCTTGTCCGGAATTAATCCCGGATCCTCGCTTGGCAGATCAATACCGGTTTTAGCTCCAAAGCCCAGAAGTTTTGCATATTTCTGTAAAAGCTCTTCGGAGTTTTTATTTTTTAAATACAGCCTTAATGAAACTTCATAAAAGAAAACATCACAGGAATTTTGTATCCCCCCTAATATATTTAATCCTCCATGCCCGCTTTTATTCCAGCAGAATTTAGGATAATCCGTTCCAAGTCCATACCATGTTCCGGCATCGAATATTACACTGCTTTTATTAATTACGCCTTCACTTAATCCTGCATATGCGGGGACAATTTTAAATACTGATCCCGGAGGAAAGCTCATTATCGCCCTGTTATTTAAGGGAAATTTTCTAGCTGGATCATTTAACTGGGCCCAATTGGCGGTTGATATTCCGCCGATAAATACACTCGGATCGTAAGTCGGGTAGCTTGCCATTGCAAGAACTTCACCTGTTTTTGCATCAAGCACAACTACTGAACCGCCGCCGGCATTAAAGTTAATGTCAGTTTTACCAACTTTTTTCTGCCTGATTGCTTCAAGTTGAGTAGCCAGCGTTTCTTCAACATATTTTTGAAGCTCAATATCAATTGTGAGATATATGTTATTGCCGGGAATATAATCAGTTTGTTCTACTATATTTGTAGGCCTTCCAAGAGGATCGACTTCATAAACAATTTTGCCTTTAATTCCCTTAAGAATACCCTCATATTGTTCTTCGACTCCTGTAAGCCCGATCTGATCTCCGCCCTCATAGCCTGCTTTATTCTTTTCCTGTTTTAATTTTGCTTCATCAATTTCACCCGTATAGCCTAAAACATGAGATGCAAGATAGCCATAATTATACTTTCTTAAAAATATGTTTACAATTTCAACTCCTGGCAGGCTCTGGCTGTTTTCCTTCAGATAAACCAGTGTTTCCTTGTCAATATCCTGCTTGATTATTACCCTGTCGATATAGGTTGTTTTAGTTTTCTCAAGCTTGGCTTTTAAATCATAATAAGATAAACCCAGCTTGGAGCTTAAAGTGGAGAGAATATCTTCTCTTTTTAAAACAATGTAAGGATCTACTGCAACACCAACAGTTGGAACACTTTCAATTAGAAGCTTCCCGTTTCTGTCATAAATATTTCCTCTCGGAGCAGCAGTTGACCTTGTTCTGGTAATATTTTGAGTTGCAGCTTCAGCATAAACTTCACCGCTCATTACCTGGAGAAAGTACAGCTTTAATATTAAAACTACTACTATGGCTATTACCAGATATCCGATAAATATTATCCTTTTATTTGTACTGATATTCAATTCATTCTTCTCCTGAAAATTTAACTCTCATTAAAGGAAAAATAATAAATATTAATATTATGTTAAACAAAGGCTTCAGCAATAAATCAATCCCCAGTGGAGCAAAATCTATATTATAGCCAAATAAATAATAAATTATGTTAATTATTATAATATTAATTTCCGTAAGCATAAAAACTGCAAGTACATAGCTTACAAGTCTTAATTTTAATCCTGATTCCAGCAGTTTGCCGATTATGAAAGCATCTAATGCAAAAATAAGCGGGGAAATTCCGACAATACTGCTTGACAGCAAATCAAAAACAAGCCCTGCAAAAAAGCCATAAACCATTCCGACGGTTAAACTGTTCTTAAATGTTATGGCAATTATAGCAACAAGGATAAAATCAAAATTTATATAATATAATTTCAGCTGCTGCGCAAAAACTACCTGGAGTATTAAAAAAAATATTAAAATAAAAAAATCAATAGCCTTGCTAAAAATTTTCATAAAGCTCTAAATAAAATTATAACTTTTATCATTCTTATTACCATTCCAGTACCACCAGAACATTTTCAATTAATTTAAAATTTACAAAAGGTTCAATTTCAATTGTCTTAAAAGGGTTGCTTTCTGAAATCGAGACCTTTTTAACTATGCCTATCAGAATTTCAGGCGGAATATATTTCCCGAATTCAGAAGTCATTATTATGTCGCCTGTATATATTAAATCTTCCTTGGGGATATAATTCAGGAAAATTTTCTTGCTGTAGCTGCCTTCAACCATACCAATGCTCCTGGAAGATAGCAGCCTTGCGCCTATACTCATTTGCGAGTCATTTAACAGCCTTACCTTACATGAATTGCTGGCGCTTAAAGTTACAATGCCTATAAAACCTTTTTCATTAATAACTCCCATGCCTTCAACAACACCATTATTTTTACCGGCATTTAAGGTCACTTCGGATTCCCATTCTCCTTCATTATAGCCGATTACTTTGGCAGCAACAGTCTTATAATTTTTTCTCTGCTTTATATTAAGAAGTTCCCGCAGGGAATTATTTTCAATTTTTAAATTGATATTTTCACTGTAATCCTGCAGCAGCTTTGCTTTATCCTGCTCAAGCTGCTTTAGCTTTTGAGAAAGCCCGAAGAAATTTTTGATATTATTGATTGCTTTTATGAGAGGCTGAAAGGCAATAAATATTTTTTCCTGCAAAGGCTTAAAAATATCTAAAGTCTTTGTTTTAAAACCCTTTATAAAATCTGCATCTCTGAAGCTGGCAGTAACAACTATCAGACAGATTATAATAATTATACTTATAATTATTATGTTTTTTAAACTGTTTCCTGGGGATGCCATTTATTAAATTAATATTTTCAAATTTTGTAATTCTTCTAGTGCTTTGCATATTTTAAATATCTTTTAAGAGTTGCAAAATCTTCCGCACATTTGCCGGCTCCAAGAGCAACTGAAGCAAGAGGGTCATTTGCAAGGTAAACCGGGCAATGGGTTTCCCTGCTTACTCTTTCTGTTAGCCCTTTAAGCAAAGCGCCGCCGCCGCTTAGCACTATGCCTCTTTTCATTATATCGGATGCAAGTTCAGGAGGAGTGACATCCAGTACTTCAATTACTGAATTAACAATGTCTGCGATTGTCTTTTCAAGCGCTTTTCTGATCTGCTGGCTGGTAATAATTATTGTTTTAGGAAGTCCTGTAACCAGGTCTCTGCCGTTTATTTCAAGTTTTTCTTCATTTTCAAGAGGAAAAGCTGAACCTATTTCAATTTTTACTTTTTCTGCTGATCTTTCACCAATCAGTAAATTATGCTCTTTTTTGAGAAAGTAGGTTATGGCTTCATCCATTTCATCTCCGCCAATCCGCAGTGACTGGCTTACAACTATTCCGCCCAAAGATATGACTGCAACTTCCGAAGTTCCCCCGCCGATGTCTACAATCATTGATCCTGTTGGTTCATTTACAGGCAGATCCGCTCCTATCGCTGCAGCAAGCGGTTCTTCAATGATATATGCTGCTCTTGCCCCTGCCTGCTCCGTAGCTTCAATTACTGCTTTTCTTTCAACAGCAGTAATTCCTGAAGGCACGCACATAATAATACGGGGCCTTGCAAAAGCAACATTCTTATGGACTTTCTGAATAAAATATCTTAGCATTTTTTCAGTGGTTTCAAAATCAGAAATTACACCGTCTCTTAAAGGTCTTATTGCAACAATGTTTCCAGGAGTTCTTCCTACCATCCTTTTTGCTTCTTTGCCTACAGCTAAAATCCTGTTTGTATCCTTATTAATCGCAACAATAGATGGTTCATCAAGTACAATCCCCTTGCCTTTTACAAAAACAAGAGTATTGGCAGTCCCTAAATCAATTCCCATATCTCTTCCAATTACATTTAGAAAAAAATCAAACATCAATTCTCCTTACCTATTATTAAATTCTATTAAAAATTATTTAAATTATATCCGAATCCTTTTAAAATATTTAAAAATTTATAAATGGGAAGCCCCACCACGTTAAAAAAGCACCCGTTTATTTTTTCAACTAAAACTGCCCCGTATCCTTCTATATCATAGCCGCCTGCCTTATCAAGAACATTTTCTTTTAATATGAAGCAATTGATATCTTCCTTGCTTAACTTTCTGAAAGTTACTTTTGTTTCCTCAAAACCTGTTTTCATTTTGCCTGACATATAGCTTAATACACTTATCCCAGTAAAGACACTATGGGTTTCCCCGGATAAAACGCTTATAAAATTCTTTGCTTCATTTAAGTCTTCAGGTTTGAAGTAATATTTATTTTTAAAATAAACAATGGTATCAAAACCACATATCAGTATATCTTTATAATTATTTTCATTTAAAATTTTTAATTCATTAATTTTAACATAATCAGCGACATTTTTAGATTTTTTTATACTATTTTTAATTACGGTATCATTTGGTTTTTCAAATTCTTCTTCATTGCAATTTAAAGGAGGGATGACCTCGAAATTAATTTTAAGTAAGTTTAAAATGCTTGACCTGCGGGGTGAAGCAGAAGCTAAAATAAATTTTATTTTCTTATTTTCTTCTAAAAACATCAGCAAGTAAAAATGCAAGAAGCAGTCCAATGATAGAGCCAAGAGTAATATTTACATGAATTCCGAAATTTACATCAAATAAATATAAGTTTAAACTTAAATTATCGGTGCCGACCTTTAATCCCTGGTCCAGTATGGGGACAATATCTTTAAGCACATGGCCAAGTATTGCACCTAAAATGCCCCCAATTAAAATTATGAAAAAAACAACAACGCCTCTTCTTCTCAAAATTTAACCTTATCCAAAAAAATATACAAATATATTAAAAAATACTATAACAAATTGACTTTAAAAAAAGTAATTATATAAACTAATACTACATTTTTAGCTAATAATCACACAATTTTTTATTTTTAACAAATAAAAAGCATTAATTAAAATAATTAAGGCTGTATTTCTAACTTTTACAGGTAATTTCCAAAAAATATATTAATTTCTCTCTCAGCGCTTTCAGAACAATCAGAGCCGTGTATTGAATTTATGGTGACGTCTGAACCATAATCTCCCCTTATTGATCCTTTTGGAGCCTTCGCGGGATCGGTCGGGCCCATTAATTCTCTTGACTTCGATATGGCATTTTCACCTTTAATGATCATCACAATAGAAGGGCCGCTTGTCATATAGTTCATAAGGCGTTCAAAATATGGCCTTCCTTCATGCTCCCGATAATGAGTATATGCAATAGTCCTGTCCATTTCAAGGACTCTGATCCTTTCTATTTCAAGCCCTGCTTTTTCAAATCTCGAAATTATATCCCCGACTGCCTTTTTTTCAACACCATCAGGTTTAATGATTATAAGACTTCTTTCGCAATCTTTAATGTCCTTCTCCGATTTTTGTGTTTTATTTTTATCTTCTGTTTTTATCATTGTTTTGTTTTCTATTTTAGTTTTTAGGTTCATAGCAGCCTCCCCTATTACTAATTTAATTCATTTAAATATTTTAATAATTCCGTGGCTAAAAAAGATCCGGCCACTACTGCGCTGATTTGCAATAAGGGCATATTTTCCAGTCAAGATTTAACGGCTTACCGCAGTTTACGCACGAATTTTTTAATTTTTTCCTGCAATAAGGGCATATTAAAAAATCATCTCTTACCTCCTTCCCGCAGGCAAGGCATTTTGCATTTCCTCTGCCAAGCAGTAATTCTGTTTTTCTTATTTCAAGGTCCCTTTCAACAACATCATCTATAAATTCCGGCGGCCTTAAAATCAGATACAAAATTAACCCGATATAATTAAAAATAAACACTATTATTGCCCAGAAAGGTGCAGGGGCATTTCTTAATCTTGCATCCCTGAAAGTCCAGTAAACAAATGACAGCCAGATTATTATGAGCATAAAAATAATCCCGTATAACAGATACTTCCAGATGGGATTAGTAAAAAAAGCTATTACGTTATTTAAATACTTCAGTATGTCCATCTATCCTCCAAATCTTTAGACTTAAAAACAAAAAAATCCACTCTCAAATTGCAAAAAATAGCGTACAAGCAATTTTATCAAAAATATTCTGATTTCACAAATTCGAGGTTGGTTATTGAACCTGTTATACATATGATATCATTTTTTAAAGCAATGTTTAAAGAATATTTTATTGAATTTTCAATATTGTCAATTTTAAAAATAAGCTGCGGGCCTTTCACGTTCTCATCTCTTAGTTTTTCTGCTTCCTTTAATACTTCTTCTTCAAGCTCATCTGCTGAAAGGCTTCTACCAGTACAGGAAGAAGTTAAAATAATCAAATCAGATAAAGGCAGGATGCACTTGATCATTTCCTTATAATCCTTATCTTTTAGCACAGAAAAAATAATTATTTTTCTGCGGTCCTTAAAATATTTCTGAAGATTTATCGCTAAATTCTTAATGCCTTCAGGATTATGAGAAGCATCCGCAATAAAAGCAGGTTCCCGCCTCATTAATTGAAACCTGCCGGTGATATTTGTGTGACTCAGGCTTTCATTTATTTTTTCGGTGCTTAATTTTTTACCGGCAAACAACTCACACAATGCAATTGCCAAGCAAAGATTTTCCTGCTGATAATTGCCAGGAAGAGGAAACCGGATATTTTCATAGCTGCCAAAAATTCCTCTAATATCTGCCACAAATCCTTCAATGCTTTCATTTTTAAGCTCTGATACGGCAAAATCTTTTTCAATAATATAAAGTTCTGATTTTGTGTCTTTAACCTTGCCCTCAAGCACTTTTAATACTTTACTGTCCGTGCTTGCAGTCGCTACGCGGCAGCTGCTTTTTATAATTTCGGCTTTTTCCTTTGCAATTGCCGTTATTGTACTTCCAAGAATTAGGGTATGCTCAAGGCTTACTCCTGTCAGTCCGGCAACTTTTGCATAAGCTGCATTTGTAGCATCCCATCTGCCTCCCATGCCTGCTTCTAAAACCATTGCGTCAAGCTTTTCATTAAAAGCAACATAAAACATCATTGCTGTAAGAATTTCAAATTGAGTCATTTCCCCATCCAGGTTCATTTCATTAACTTTTATTACTGATGGGAATATTTCTTCAAATACTCTTGTAAATTTATCCTCCGCAATATCACTGCCTCTTATGGAAATTCTTTCTGTATATGAATTGATATGGGGAGAAACATAATAACCTGCACTAAAGCCATAGCCATTAAGTATTGCTGCAGTTATTTTTGTTGTAGACGTCTTGCCGTTTGTTCCGACAATATGAATAAAACCAATCTTTTCATGTGGACTACCAAGCAGGTTTAAAATTTTATTAATCCTTAAAAGGTTTGGCTTTATTCCAAAAACAAGCGTGCTATCTATATATTTGCAAACTTCATTATAATTCAAAGTAATGCCAACCTTAAAAACTATTTCTTTAATTTTTTGACAGCTGCAAGTTCTTTTTCCAGAGCCATGCTTGCACTGCTGTATTTTGCAACCTTGCCTTTTTCCTTTTCAATAATTTCTTTTGGAGCTTTGGAAATAAATTGTGGATTTGATATTTTTACACTGGATTTGTCAAGTTCCAGACTTGTTTTTTTAATTTCTTCTTCAATTCTTTTAATTTCAAGCTCAATGTTTATTGACTTGGCTATGTCAATATAGATTTCAAAATCCTTTACAGCTGTTTTTATACAAGAATCTGCAGCAGACGGAAAAATGTAATTTATTTCATCAGATTTGCATAATAATTTTATATAATCCTCATTTTCCTTAAGAAGTTCTTTTTGCGCAGAATTTTCTGTTTTTGCATTAAGATAAATTTTTATTTTGCTGGCCGGATTAACTTTGTGCTCTGACCTTATTTTTCTTATCTCACTTATTATTTCAAAAAGAAGCTCGACTTCATTTGATTCTTTCTTTGACAGATATTTTTTTTGAGGCCTGGGGAAATCCGCTGTCATTATGCTTTCACCCTCATGCGGAAGGCTCTGCCATACGGCTTCAGTTATAAATGGCATTATAGGATGAAGCAGCCTCAAGTAATTTTCAAGCACGTAGTGCAGGATAAATGCCGCCGTTTTCTTATCCTGCGTGTTCTGGCCATAAATCCTGGTTTTTGAAGTCTCAATATACCAGTCACAAAACTCACTCCAGAAAAAGTTATAAGCCAGCCTTGCCGCAAAAGCAAAATTAAATTTCTCAATATATTTTTCAAAACCCTTAATGGTAGTGTTTAATTTTTCAAGAATCCATTTATCCCAGATACTGAGCTTCAAATCACCCAGTTTTATATTTTTAATTTCATCTTCAAGCCCTGACAAGCTTGAAATTACAAATTTGGATGCATTCCATATCTTATTTGCAAAATTTCTTGAGCCTTCTATCTTTTCTTCTCCTAAAACAAGATTTCTGCCCGGAGTAGTAAGCGAAGCTAATGTAAACCTTAGAACGTCACACCCATATTTATCAATAAGCTCAACGGGATCAACAACATTTCCCTTTGATTTGCTCATTTTCAGGCCTTTTGAATCATTGACAAGAGGGTTTATGAATACTTCTTTAAAAGGAACGCTCTTCATAAAATAAAGGCTTATCATAATCATCCTTGCCACCCAGAAGAAAATAATATCGTGAGCGGTAATAAGAAGGCTTGTGGGAAAGAAATAATGAAGTTCAGCAGTATCCTCCGGCCAGCCTAGTGATGCAAAAGGCCACATGTCTGAACTGAACCATGTATCCAGGACATCACTGTCCTGGATTAAATTTGAAGAATCACATTTGGAGCATTTTAAAGGTGCTTCTTCAGAAACGATCAGCTCATTGCAATCCTTACAATACCACACAGGAATCCTGTGCCCCCACCAGAGCTGCCTTGAAATGCACCAGTCCTTGATATTTTCCATCCAGTTAAAATAAAGTTTTTCCCATTTTTTAGGGATAAATTTTATTTTTCCGGTTTTGACAGCTTCAATAGCCCCAGTCGCCAGCTTCTTCATTGAAACAAACCATTGCATTGAAACTCTTGGCTCAATTATAGTTAAACACCTTGAACAAAAACCTGCAGAAGAAACATGGTCTTTCCTGCCAAGCAGATATCCTTTTTCCTTAAGCTCAATTAATATCTTTTCTCTGGCTTCAAACCTGTCAAGGCCTGCAAATCTGCCGGCATTCTCATTAAGGGTTGCATCGTTATTCATTATGTTGATTTGGGCAAGATTGTGCCTTCTGCCTATTTCAAAATCATTAGGATCATGCGAAGGAGTAACTTTTACTGCACCGGTTCCAAATTTCATATCAACATAATCATCTTCAACAACAGGTATTTTTCTTTCGGCAATCGGAAGAAAAACAAGCTTTCCTGCTAATTTTCTGTATCTTTTATCTAACGGATTTACTGCAACAGCAGTATCTCCAAGCATTGTTTCAGGCCTTGTGGTTGAAACTACAATAAAATCTGTTTCGCTGGGCAAGCCTGTTTTTTCATCAATAAGAGGATACTTTAAATCCCACATGTGGCCATGCTTATCCTGATGCTCAACTTCAATATCAGAAACTGCTGTCTGGCACCTTGGGCACCAGTTAACCATATAGTTGCCTCTATAGATTAATCCGTCATTATATAGTGTTACAAATTCCTTATTTACCGCTTTTACATATCTGTCATCAAAAGTAAATCTTTCTCTGTCCCAGTCACAGCTGCAGCCAAGAATTTTAAGCTGTGATATTATTCTGCTTCCATATTTTTCCTTCCAATCCCAGACTGTTGCGATAAATTTTTCCCTCCCAAGGCCATGGCGGGACAACCCCTGTTTTGCAAGCTCCCTTTCAACTACATTCTGGGTTGCTATGCCGGCATGGTCAGTTCCTGGAATCCAGGTGCAATTATAACCTTTCATCCTCTTATATCGGACCATAGCATCCTGAAGGGTATTGTTAAGCGCATGCCCCATATGGAGAAATCCGGTAATATTTGGCGGAGGGATTACAATGGAAAATGGCGGTTTTGAAAGCCCGACAGTTCCGTGAAAATATTTTTTATCCATCCAGAAATCGTAAATACCTTTTTCAAATTCCTGCGGATTATATTTGCCTGTAAGAAGCAAGGGGACAGTTCTCTTGCTTCCTTGCTTCCCATTATAATAATTGGTAATTAATTTAGTTTTTTGTAAATTTTTCTGTTTTATAAGCTCAAATTTCATAATTTTTTAAACTTTAGTAGAAGCAAGGGGACGGTTCTCTTGCTTCCTTTTAAACTTTAGTGAATTGTTCACCGGAAATGAATTAAAATTAAAAAATGCCTTATTTATTTTCAGGAATATAATGGATTATTAAAACTTAAAAATTGCCAGGCATCAATAATTTATTCTTAAGCCAACTTTTCTTCAGTATTGCTAAATTCCTTCGGTTGCCCTTCTGAAGTTAAATTTACTGCCTTGTCAAGCACAATATCTCTGGTTATAACAAACTTTCCTATATCCTGTCTTGAAGGAATTTCATACATGATATCAAGCATTACTTCTTCCAGAATTGACCTTAAGCCTCTTGCTCCAGTACCCCTGTTTAATGCAAGGTTTGCAATAGTTTTGATTGAATCTTCTGTGAAAGCCAAATCCACTTCATCATGGCAAAGTCAATATTTTTACAAGGTCATTTTCAGTAAGACTTTTTAATGCTGAAATAACTGGAAGCCTTCCTACAAATTCAGGAATAAAGCCAAACTTAAGAAGATCTTCCGGCATTACCTGAGGCAGAAGCAAGTCTGCTCTTTCATTCTTTTTTGGGATCTTGTCAGAAATAAAACCAACATTTCTTTTGTTGATTCTTCTTTCAATTATATCTTCGAGTCCTCCGAAAGCGCCGCCGCAGATAAAAAGGATGTTTGTCGTATCAATCTGGATAAACTCTTGATGAGGATGTTTTCTTCCGCCTTGAGGAGGAACATTTGCCTCTGTCCCTTCCAGAATCTTAAGCAATGCCTGCTGAACCCCTTCTCCAGAAACATCCCTTGTTATTGACGGGTTTTCTGATTTTCTTGAAATCTTGTCAATTTCGTCTATGTAAACAATTCCGTTTTCGGCTCTTTTGATATCAAAATCTGCAGCCTGAATAAGTTTGAGAAGTATGTTCTCAACATCTTCACCAACATAACCGGCCTCAGTTAAAGTTGTTGCATCAGCAATGCAAAAAGGGACATTTAAAATCCTTGCCAAAGTCTGGGCAAGCAAAGTTTTGCCACATCCCGTAGGCCCTACTAAAAGAACATTGCTTTTCTGGATCTCAACATCGTCCTTTGAAAGTTTGCTTTCGTACTTTATCCTCTTGTAATGATTGTAAACTGCAACAGAAAGAACTTTTTTTGCTTTTTCCTGTCCAATCACATATTCATTTAATATGGAATAAATTTCATCCGGTTTTGGCAAGTCATGAAAATCAGTATCCTTATCCTGCTTGATTTCCTCATCCATAATATCGTTGCATAAGTCTACGCATTCATCGCAAATGTAAATACCAGGACCTGCAATTAATTTTTTAACCTGTTTTTGCGGTTTGCCGCAAAATGAGCATTTTAAAACTTCGTTTTTTGTCTCTTGCTCGTCTGACAAATTTATCAACACCTTTCAAAAACTATCTTAAGTTTAGTTAAATAATTTAATTTTTACTTAATTTTTTTTATATGATTATTAACCTTTAAAAAAGATAAAAATAAAATTTAAAATATTATATAAATATCCTTTCCTTATGTCTTAAAGATTTATTTCATCATTATTTTTTATAAATTACCTCGTCAATAATACCGTACTCTTTTGCTTCTTCTGAAGTCAGTATAAAATCTCTTTCAGTATCTTTTGATACTTTCTTTACTTCCTGGCCGGTATGATTTGCAATTATTCTATTCAGGGAATCTCTTACTCTGAGCATTTCCCGCGTATGAATTTCAATGTCAATCGCTGATCCTTCAAAGCCACCTGATGGCTGGTGAAGTAGTACCCTTGCATTCGGAAGCATAAACCTTTTCCCTTTTTCTCCTGCAAGCAAAAGAACAGCGGCGGCGCTGGCTGCCTGACCTATGCAAATAGTAGATACCTTTGATTTTATAAACTGCATGGTATCATAAATTGCAAGAGCAGCAGTAATAACTCCTCCAGGGCTGTTAATATAAATCTGGATATCTTTTTCAGGGTCTTCTGCTTCCAGGTGGATAAGCTGCGCCATTATAACATTTGCAACATTATCGTCAATACCGGTCCCTAAAAATATTATCCTTTCCTTTAACAGCCTTGAATAAATATCAAAAGATCTCTCTCCCCTGTTGGTTTGCTCTATAACCATAGGGATTAAATATTCATTACTGATCGGTTTCATTTTTATCACCATTTAAAATAATCTTAAATTGCGCATTTAATATTAAAAGCCCAATATTTTTTAATAAAAATATTCCAGAATTATTACTTGCTTTCTGAAATAAGTTCCTCAACAATTGATTCTTCTTTAGAAAATTCTTCTACTTCTTCAAAGCTGTCCTTTTTGCCTTTTTTAGCCTTTTTTTCCTTCTCTGAAAGTTTCTTTAAATCATCCAGACTTAACTCATTAATTTTTGCACTATCAATTAAAAAATCCACAAGTTTTTTCCGCCTTACAGACGCCTGGACATTTTTCTCTCCAGCAGGAGTTTTTAGATACTCTTCAACTTTTTTCCTGTCTTCCTCTTTTTTGGTAGATTTTATCAGATTTTCTTTTTCTGATGAAAGTTCATCTGAAGAAGGCTCGAACTTATCTTTAAGCTCTTTCTCGAGCGTATTAAAGATCAGATATTCTTTCACATTAAAAAGTGCTTTATTTTTAAAATCTTCACTTATCTTATCTTCATTTATCTTGAAGTATTCCATATATTGCTGTTTAGTAAGATTCTGATCCTCCAACCTGTGCTCAAAATCATGTGAAAGCTCTTTAACCTCGTCGTCTATCATTATTCGTGGAACATCAAGTTTTGAATTTTCAACTAGATAATTCACAATATCAGAGAAAATTTTATTTCGCCTTGCATTCTTCTTTTGCGCGCCAAGATTTTCCTTAATAAATTTCTTTAAATCATCAGCAGTTTCAAAATCTCCCATGTTTTTTAGAAATTCATCGTCCACTGCAGGAAGGGATTTTCTTTTTGCTTCTTTTACAGTTAGTTTGAATTCAGCATTTTTTCCTGCGATATTTTTATCTTCAACTTCTTTTGGCATCTTTGCGCTTACTGTTGTTTCTTCACCTTTTTTCATGCCTATCAGGGCTTTTTCAAATTCCTTTAAAAGAACTCCGGAGCCTACTTCAAGGACATAATCATTATAACTACCGCCCTCAAACTCTTTTCCGTCAACAGTACCTGTAAAATCTATTGTAACATTATCCATTTTTTTAATTGCGTCATCTTCACCAATCGGTTCAAGAGATGCAAATCTGTTTCTTAAGTTTTCAATCTGCTCATCTATTTCTTCACCCGTGACTTCAATCGGATAGCCTTCTACTGAAATACCTTTATATTCCGGCAGAACTGCATCAGGTTCAATTTCAATTGTTATTGCAAAATTAACAGGCTTGTCCTGATTTAATTCTCCGTCAAGATCAACTTTAGGATAACCAACAGGTTTAAAGTCTGAACTTTCAATAATACCTGAATATAGTTCAGAAATAGCAATATTTGCAGCTTCTGATAAAACATATTTCTTTCCATAATTAATATCTATAATCTGATAAGGAACTTTTCCTTTTCGAAATCCCGGTATTTTTGCTTTTCCTGAAATATCCTTATAAGCCGCATTAATAGACTTGTTAAAATATCCGTTTGATATTTCAACAATTAATTTTACTTTGTTCTCATCAATCTTTTCCTGGCTTTTAATACTATAACTCAACTTAAAGACCCTCCTTAAATTATCTAAATTTTCTCCTTAAACCAAAAAAAATTTATTTTAATAATGGTAATTTCAAATTTTCATATACATAAATTTACAGAGATTACAATACACAGCCTTAAAATAAACATCTAATTATAAATAAATTTATTTAAAATTACAAACAAAGTGTTATTGAAAATAGGGAATTTTTAAAATAAGTGGCCGGTAAGTGCAGTTAAGATAATTTAAGTTATACAAACTGTAAAGAATTTAATCCTGTTTCCTTGTAAGCTTTAACTAAGAAATCTTAATTTCCTTAAAAATCCGCATACCATATGATCATCACACTAAAACCACTAAATATGTCAGCAGCTGCATGTTTCCTTGAAGGTGCCCTATCGCTTCTATGCAGAGACTAAAATGAGGCGGACTCCTTCGGCTGTCGCCTTCAGTTAGGTCCTTTCGACTCCCTGGGTCTAACCATGCCACCGGCATCTTTCGACTATTAAAAACAGTTATCGATTAGGATTTGAAGTTAACTGGTGCGAGTAGAGGGAGTCGAACCCCCACAGGTGTTACCTACTAGCTCCTAAGGCTAGCGCGTCTGCCAATTCCGCCATACTCGCATAAAATAATGGTGGGTCGTACAGGCTTCGGACCTGTGACCCCCTGATTAAGAGTCAGGTGCTCTGCCAACTGAGCTAACGACCCGATACTAGCAATCTTGTTTCAAATTTGCAAGAACTTTATAAGTCTAAACATGCCACCATCATATTTAAACTCTAATCAAAAGTTATTCTTTAAACTTTAAAGTGTTTGGCACGCCTGGAGGGATTCGTTCTTTCGTCTCACTATCGTTCGCTCCCGTAGACGCGGACTCATTACGCTTCGCTTCACTCCGTCCTTTCGAATCCCTTTGTTTAAATAAGCCACAGGCATATTTAAACTCTA
>JAPLCN010000049.1 GCA_026392215.1 Actinomycetota bacterium
TTAATCAGATTTTCAATCATTAGTATAAATAATTATATAGTCTATAAATTTTTACATCAATTATTATCCATAAGTATTTACCGCTAATAATTACATTTATAAAACAACCTTCAAATTAAAATTTACAATTATGAATATAGCTGCTCCCGCATCGTTGATTGTTAATATTTTTGTTATTTTGCTGTTATAATAATTATCTACCTTCCTATCTTCAAGTTCTTTAATCATGGAAGGTGTCATGTCTGTTTTTAATTAATTAGTTCCTTAGAGATATTGCTAAAAGCCCTGAACTTATACTAAGATTTGCAGGGTAAATAAGGAAATAATGATAAAAATGCATATTTTTATTTTTTAGAATATAAAAAGAGGTAATTATTTACTGAAGTTTTAAAAATTACCAAATTTTAGTTTGGGAACTATTAAATTTTACAAAAAGGGTGAGTTATTCACCAGGAATTAATTAATCTAAATTTATTAATAATTAAATTGAACATTGATTATTTTTATTAATAAAAATAAAAAATTTTTAAAAAATGGAAAATATCTTGCATAAAACAAGGATTGCCTTTTTTGGAACTAAGGGATGGTTTTTTACAAATAAATATCTTGAAAAATTTATTTCTTCAGGAGCTAATATAGTTGTTTTTGTACAGGATACAACAGGTAGTTTTAAGTCAACATTACAAGATGAAGGTAGCGGTGAAATAATTGAGCAGGCTGCAAAAAGACTGAATGTTCCTGTACTAACTCCTGAAGACATTAAAGATAAAAAATTTCAAAAGCAATTTACTTTATATAAACCTGATGTAATAGTAGTTTGCGGCTATCAGTATTATATTCCAAAAGAAGTTATAAACGCAGTCCCGATTGGTATCATTAATTTTCATAGTTCACTTCTTCCAAGACATTGCGGGATGCATCCCGGTTTCTGGACAATATGGTATGGAGATAGGACTTCTGGGATGACTGTACATTTCATGGATGATGGCATAGATACGGGTGATATTATTTATTTCAGTAAGGTGCCTGTTAAAACCGGAGATACAATAGAAACGTTATATGAAAGAATATGGAATTCAGGCATGACTTTAGCTGATAAGCTTCTGGATGATCTGGATAAGGGCAGTCTTTTGCGAAAAAAGCAGGATTATTCAAAGTATACATATAATTATGACATCTGTGAGAGGGATTTTGAGCTTGATTTCAGGCAGCCTGCAGAAATTCTTAAAAGAAGGATAATGATGCTTCCCGGTAAATTTTATTTTAATTTAGGCTGCATAAAATTTTATGTTTATGATTGTGATGTATTAAATAAACCCTTGAAGACAAGAAAGTTCAAAATTAATATTCCCTATCTGATAAATGAGCAGATAATATTTGTAACACCCAGGCAGTTTCTTGCCATAAAAAAAGTCAAAAAAGACGGAATGGATTTCAATCCTTTAGATCTTTTAAAATATAATAATTTTTAAAAATTTTAAGAAATAAAAAATTTAATAATAAAAATTATTTTATAAAATAATTTTTTAAAAATGTTTTTATAAAAATGTAAATATAAAAAACAGTTTTATTGATTTTAATAAAATAAAAAGATAATGGTAAGATAATGGTAAAAGTAAAAGTAACGGAACTGATAGAAGATGCAATAAAGAAAAAATATGCAATAGGGTATTTTGAAAGCTGGGATCTTGAATCAACACTTGCAGTTGCAACAGCAGCAGAAAAAATGAATTCACCGGTTTTACTTGGATTTTCAGGAATTTATCTGCCTAATCCGTTAAAAGTTTATAAAAATAATTTAAAAATTTATGCTGATATGGTTAACAGTATTGCATCCGAAATTAAAATTCCTTCGGCAACGGTTTTTAATGAATCCCCTTTTTATGAGGTAATAATTGAAAATATCGGTTATGGTTATAATCTGGTTATGTTTACTGATGAAAATTTGGTTTATGAAGATATTGTAAAAAAAATTAAAAAAATTGTTATTATGGCACATAAAAAAAATGTGGAGGTAGAAGGTGAGGTTAGCTCACTGCCGGGAGCTGGAGAATATCTTTTAAACATACCTGATAATTACAGAATTACAGATCCAAAAGTTGCCAAAAAATTTGTTGAAGATACCGGAGTTGACTTATTAGCAGTAAATTTAGGTCAGGCTCATATGCATGGCAGAAAAAAAATGTATCTTAATATTAAAAAACTTGATGAAATTAAAAGAGAGGTTGATGTTCCACTGGTTCTTCATGGCATGAGTTCCATAAGACAGGAAGATATAAAAGAAGCTATAAAGCACGGCATATCAAAAGTAAACGTAAGCAGTGCTATGAAACAGATATATTTTGAAACTATTAAATCAGAATGTATAAAGACCGGTTTAAATTACAATCCTTATCTGATTGTTGGCTCCGGTTTCAAGGAAGATATTATTACCAAAGCAAATATTAAAGTACAGAAATTTGTAGAAAAAACAATTAATGTTTTTGGAAGTTCAGGGAAGGCTTAAAAAATTACAAATTTAAAAATTTAAAAAAAAGAAATTAAGTGTTTTTAAAAATTAATTAAGGAGTTTATATGGCAATTGAAATTAAAATGCCTTCAGTAGGGACAACAACTGATGAGGTTCGTATTGTCAGATGGAAATTTGAAGAAGGACAATTTGTTAAAAAAGGGGATGTTCTTTGTGAGGTTGAAACTGATAAGGTAATAGTTGAAGTTGAAAGCTATGCTGAAGGAATGCTTTTAAAAATTTATTATGAAGCTGATTCTGTTATAACAACCGGTACAGTCTTAGCTATAATTGGTAATCCTGAAGAAGATATTAAAATAATCAGCCAGGGTTATAAAGATGATAAAAGACCGGATATTATTAAAGAAAACAAAAATCAGGCTGATGAAATATATAAAAAAAATATTAGCAATTATGTTAAAAGTGATTTTATTAAAGATTATCCAGTAAAAAAAGATTTTGTTAAAGATAATTTTGCTGAAACTGCCCCTGCTGTAAATCCAGCTGTAAAAAATATCATTGGAAAAAATGATGCAGAAAACTTTAGAAGTGAAGACAAAATTAATCATGAGAATAATCTTTCATTAAATAAGATTAATAAAAATAAAATTAATAAAATAGATAAAGTTGAAAATGAGCACGAAAAGCTTCTGCAAATGTACAGAAAGATGTTTCAAATCAGAACTTTTGAGGAAAAATTAAAGTATCTTTTTCTGGAAGGGAAAATGCCTGGAACTATACATCAATATATAGGTATGGAAGCATGTGCAGTGGGAGTATGCTTGGCTCTTGAAAAAGATGATGTTATAGCTTCAACACACAGACCTGTCGGTCATGCTCTTGCAAAAGGTTTATCAGCTGATGAATTAATGGCTGAATTATTTGGAAAAGTTACCGGCTGCTGTAAAGGTAAAGGGGGTGCAATGCATTTAGGGGATTTAGCTAAAGGCATGATTCCTGCAATTGCTGTAGTTGGAGGCAATATTCCCATAATTACAGGGGTGGCACTTTCATTTAAGATACGAAATGAAAAAAGGGTGGCTGTCAGCTTTTTCGGTGACGGGGCATCAAATGAAGGAGCTTTCCATGAAGCTTTAAATATGGCTGCAGTTTATAACCTGCCTGCTGTATTTGTTTGTGAAAATAATGGATATTCTGCTTCCACATCAATAAAAAATACTTTAAAGATTGAAAATATAGCAGATAGAGCTTCTGCATACGGAATGGAAGGACTTGTTGCAGACGGGATGAATGTGCTGGATGTTTATGAAAAAGCAAAAACAGCTGTTGATAATGCAAGAAACAGAAAAGGTCCTGCGCTTCTTGAGTTAAAAACTTTCAGATTTTGCGGACATAGCAGAAGAGATCCAAATACCTATATGACTGAAGAAGAAAAGAAATACTGGAAAGAAAAAGATCCAATAATTAATTTTGAAGATTATCTTATAAATGAAGCAAATATCAGTGTTAAAGAAATTGATAATATAAAAAGTGAAGTGGAACTGGAAATTGAAAATTCTATAGAATTTGCTGAAAAAAGTCTTTACCCGGATCCGGTAGAAATATATACAGATCTTTATGTAAATTTAAAAGTTCCGGAATAAAATATAATATTTCAATTTTCTGGTTATAAAAAAATATATAAGAGATTAGGTATAAGAAATAAAAAGATTACTATAGTTTGAACAATAAAAAAACTAATATATTAATAAAAATAATATATTAAAAAAGTATTTATATAAAAAAAATTTTTATATTCATATTTTTAATAAATATTTTATTTTCTGGAGGTACTCAAATGAAACTAAGTATCGCTGAAGCAATAAGAAAAGCAATACATGATGAAATGCAAAAAGATCAAAATGTTTTCTGTCTTGGGGAAGATATAGGAATTGAGCGTGGTTGGGGAGGACCTTTTACCGTAACTTTAGGGCTTGAGAAAGATTTCAGGGACAGGATTATTGATACCCCAATTTCAGAAACTGGAATTTTTGGTGCAGCTTGTGGTGCTGCAATGATGGGCATGAGACCTATTGCTGAAGTTCAATATGGAGATTTTATTTTTTGTGCAATGGATCAGGTTGTAAATCAGATTGCAAAATTAAGATATATGTCCGGGGGAAAACTGAAAATGCCACTTGTAATGAGAGCTCCTGTTGGTGTAACCGGAAGAGGTGCTCAGCATTCTCAACTTATTGAAACTTTTTTCTTAAGCTGTCCTGGTATAAAAATTGTTGCTCCTGCAACTGCTTATGATGCATACGGATTAATGAGATCTGCCATAAGAGATGATGACCCGGTTTTAGTAGTTGAACATAAATTATTGTATGGTTCAAAAGGAATTCGGGATGAATGTGCTTCTGTTGATGCAAGTTCTGATATTCCGGATGAAGATTATTTGATACCGATAGGTAAAGGTGCTATAAAAAAAGATGGAAATGACGTAACTGTTGTCTCAAGTCTTTTAATGATGCATTATGCTCTTATTGCAGCAAAAAAGCTTGAAGAAAAAAATATAAGAGTTGAAGTTATAGATCTTAGAAGTATATGGCCTTTAGATATTGAACTGATAATTAATTCAGTTAAAAAGACAGGCAGGCTTATTATTGTAGAAGAATCACCCAAACAGGGTGGCATAGGTGCAGAAATTGCTGCTCAGATTTCAGAAAGGATTCCTGACTATTTGCTTGCTCCTATTATCAGAGTTGCTGCTCCAAATACACCTGCTCCATGTTCACCTGCACTTGAAAAGAATTATATTCCCCAACCGGAAAAAAATGAAAAAAATATTGAGCAAATTATGCAGAATTATTAAAAATTTAATGGTTTTCTTTTAATTTTTTAAAAATTGAAAGATAAAAATAAGTTATTTATTTAAGACAGGAGGATAAATATGATTGTTAAAAGATGGACAAAAGAAGCCATTCTTGAAAAACTATGGAATAAAATCAGGCAAAAAAAACCTCTTGCATTTGCAAGCTGCGGGACAGGACTTGTTGCAAAACTTCTTGAGAAGGCAGGTTTTGACTGTATAAATACTTTTTCAGGAGGAAGGCTAAGAAGTGATGGATGGGGTTCAATGTCAATGCTATGGCCAATACTGGATTCAAATGCACAGATGCTTGAAACAACAGGTAGAGACGTGATAAATGCAATAAAGGGAGATGCATTTGTTTGTGCCATGATAAATGCAAACGATCCGCTGCGGGATATGTATGTAATTCTTGAACAGCTTAAGACAATGGGTGTTTTATGTGTCTGCAATATTCCTTCAATTGGAGATTATGACAAAGATAGCCATATTTATCAGGTGCTGGTTCAAAGTGGAATAACACTTGAAAATGAAATTGCAATGCTTAAGCTTGCAAAGGAAATGGGTTTTGTTACTGCAACCATGCCTTATAACCTCGAAGATAGCATAAAGACAGTAAAAGAAGCAGAACCTGATATTTTTTGTTTTCACGCCGGAACTACTAAAGGCGGGTTGATAGGTTTTGATACGCCATATACAATAGAGGATACAGCCAGAAGATCACAGGAAGCATTTGAAGCAGTTCTTAAAATAAAAAAAGATTCCATCCTTCTTGCTCATGGAGCTTCACTTGTAACTCCACAGAACGGACAGTATATTCTGGACAACACGGATACGCATGGACTATGGACAGGCTCAGCTACTGAAAGAATTCCTATTGAAAAAGCAGTACTGGAAGTCGCCGGAAAATTTGTAAACTTGAAAATGAAATAATCTTTGGATTATTAACGGTTTGTGAAAATAATAATTAGCAATAATAAACATTAATATTTAAAAATAAAATGAATTATAAAACTATGAATATATAAGAATAATTATGATATTTAAGAATAACTATAAATATTTAAAAATACATTTTAATAATACATTTAAGATTAGTTAAAATATTTTTATGTATATTTTAATACCAATGCCTGCTGATAAAAAAATTTAAATTTTATTTTAAATTTTATAATAACTGTATTGGGGAATTACTGGGGAATTACTGGAGGGATTTCAATGAAAAAAACTGTTATTATCCTTGGATGCATGGATTCCAAGGGTGAGGAATATGGTTTTATAAAAAATCATATTGAAAAAGCAAATCTTAATACAATAGTTATAGATGTTGGAGTTATGAGAGAGCCTGTTATAAAGCCGGATATAACAAATATTGAAGTTGCAAAAGCGACTGGAGCAGATTTGGCTGCATTAAAAAAAGATAACCCGACCCGTGAAAAAATCTCACCAATTATGGCTGAAGGTGCAAAAATAATAGTACAGGATCTTATTAACAGGGAAAAAGCTCACGGGATTATTTCATGTGGCGGTACTCAGGGAACAACACTTGCAACTTATGTGATGAGAGCACTTCCAGTTGGATTTCCAAAGGTAATGGTATCAACAATGGCAGCAGGCAATACCTCAAATCTGGTTGGAATAAAAGATATTGTTATGATACCTTCGGTTGCAGATATAATGGGTTTAAATAAAATTACAAGAATTATTTTAAGCGAAGCTTCAGGGGCAATTTCAGGTATGGTTAAAATGGAAGTTGAAAAAGTTGAAGGGCATGAAAGACCCGTTATTGCGATAACGACTGTTGGAATTACTACACCAGGAGCAATGAAAGCAAAAGAGCTGTTTATTAAAAATGGATTTGATACTATAGTTTTTCATGCAGTCGGATCAGGCGGAAATGCAATGGAAAATCTTATCAGGGAAGGTTTTATCGAGGGATTATTTGATCTTGCAACAATAGAAGTTGTTCAGCAGATGCTTGGCGGGTATCTTGCAGCTTCCCCTGACAGAATGACTGCTGCTATAGATATGCAAATACCTGTAGTAATAGCACCAGGTGCTGTTTCATGCAATACTTTTGGTCCGGTAGAAAGTATACCTGAAAAATTCAGGGGAAGGCAGATTGCTATACATAGTGCCATGTTTACAAATGTCAGAACAAATAAGGAAGAGCTTATAGCTTTGGCAAAAGAGCAGGCTAAAAGAGTAAATTCTGCAAAGGGATTTGTAGAATGGTTTATTCCTATGAAAGGATTTTGCCAGTATTCTGTTGAAGGTGGACCGATATATAATCCTGAAGCAGATGAAGCTTATCTTGAAACTCTTAAAAAAGAATTAAGAAAAGATATCCCGATACATGTAAGACAGTTGGATATAAATAATCCTGAATTTGTAATTGAAATGGCGCAACATCTTATTTCAGCAATGAAAAAATCTTAGTAGAGATACAAAACAAATTAATATGAAAGCAAGATAAGTAACACCATCTGTCCTAATGTGGCGGAACAACAGTTATAAAAAATGGTAAATATGGTAGTTTTAAAGGTTGTATTAATTATCCTAAATGTAAATTTACTTCTAAAATTTTATAAATCTGGTAATCTGTGATTCACGCATATTGATATCAACTGCATTCCTGTTTAATAAAAAAATTAATAATACTTCTTTAACCAAAGAATTAATAAAGAAATTTAAGTCATAATCTAAAAAAATAAATATTTAGCAAAAAAATAAACGGTTCCTTGAAAATAAAATAATTGCCTGTGAATATTGTAACTAGGTTTTGTAACCAAGTTATTTATTGGAATTAAAAAATTAAATTGACTAACGAATTTTATTTTTATATCATAATTATAATAATCTTATACTTTAATCCAATTAGTTAATTTTAAAACCGTTGATATACCGACTTTAGGTAAACAAAAGATTTTAAAACAGATTAACAGGAAACACATACTCAATATGCTAAGGGAGCATGATGAGATTTCTATAGCCGGGCTTTCAAAGAATGGCAATGAAGATCTTGATTCTGTTGTAGATAAAATTGCTGATTTATATTATTAAGTAAAAAGTTTCCTGGATTTTCATTTAAATTTTTAAATAAGTTTTGGCTTAAAATTGGCTCTTTTTCATTATAAATTTTGCAGTACATAGTTTGCTGCAAACTATGTATTTTGAAGGGAGGGTAAGACAAAAAATAGAAGAGACCTAAGTTCTATTGTATTACAAGGCAGTAAAGCAATAATAAATTGCAATTAATAATAGGAGGACAAAGAGGTAAAGATGAAAAGAAAATGGATGTTAGTTGCAGCTACAGTACTGGCAATAGTTATGGCAGTTAGCTTAGGGCTGGTAGGCTGCAAGACAACAACAACTACAACAGCCAGCCGCAGCGGAAACCACAGCAGCAGCTGAAACCACAACCGCACCTGCTAAAAAGTTTAATGTTGGTTTCAGCAATGGATTAATTACGCATAGTTGGAGAACGCAGATGACAGCTGACCTTGTGCAGGAATTTGGATATTATAAAGGTCAAGGCATTGTAGATAAACTATCAATACAACATGCAGGCAATGACGTTGATCTTCAGATTTCACAAATTAGAAACTTAATTAACAGTGGCATTGATTTACTATTAATTAACCCTAACTCTCTTTCAGCGCTAGATCCAGTTATTGAAGAAGCCAAAGGGAAGGGAATACTTGTATTTGTATTTGATCAGCCCGTAACAAGCGATATAGCTTATCAGATTGTACCTGATCAGGTTGTATGGATGACTGCTCTTGCTGAATATGTTGTCGGAAGAATTGGCGGTAAGGGTAATGTTGTTTATATGAGTGGTTACGATGGATCACCTGCCAATACCGATAGAGACACTGCTGTTACGCAAACACTTGCAAAATATCCTGACTTAAAGTTACTTACAAAAGTTAACGGTAACTGGGATCCATCAACTGCCCAGCAGGCTATGGCTACAGTTCTTGCAGCTTTCCCGAAAATTGACGCTGTTATGTCACAAGACGGCATGTGTCTTGGAGTTGTAAAAGCCTTCCAGGCAGCTAACAGAGCAGTCCCAATCATGAATGGCGAGGGAATGATACCATTTATGGATGTTTGGAAAGAACTTAGAGATAAAGAAGGTTTTGAAGCTTACGCAATTGCGAATGCTCCCGGATATACAGTAAACTATGCTCTTGGCGTTGGACTTAGAATGCTTCAGGGGAAAAAATTAAAAGATGGTTTCTTTAATAAAGGACCGCAACAGGCATCTGTTACATTAGGCCCTGACTTTGATAATGCTACATTAGATCAGATTTATAGTGACCACGTTACCATGAGAGGTATAACAGAATACATCGATGGCTGGCCAACACAGGAAGAACTGGATGCATTATTTAATTAATTATATTTATAAGGTTATATCTATTTAGTAAAGGCAATGATTTGGATGGTATGGCATATGCCATACCATCCA
>JAPLCN010000064.1 GCA_026392215.1 Actinomycetota bacterium
ACAGATGCCCACATTAAAAACATTAGAACTGCACCAGAGATAGATGCTATCTTAAGCCCAATTCCTAATATTAATGCTATTCCGACAAAAAGCAGTGTAAGCATAAAAAGCCAGTCTATAATACCGGTTCCTCCAATAGATTTGAAAAACGGAGCAAATGGACCAGTGGAACCCTTTAGAAATCCTGCAGTGGGAGAGCCACCTGCAATCCATGCCTTATCCGCTTTAGTGGTATACCCAAGGCCAATTAGTTTGTCAAAAAAAGGCCATATAAATGTTAATCCCAGTACCCACCTTAACAGCGTCCTTATAATTCTCATAGTAAATTCTTCTCCTTCTCTTTTTTTAAATAATTTTTGCAATTTTATAAAAATAAATTTAGTAAATGATACTAATTCAATTAATTTCATAGTAATTTATTAAATTTTATACATAATATCATAAAAATTAAAAAAAATTAATTTTTTTTTAATAATATTTTAAGTTTTTTATTACATAATCAGCAATATCATTAAAAAATTTTAATTAAAATTTAATCTTTTAATAAGAAATAATAAAATTTTAAGTCAAAAAAGAGAGGGGAGGGAATAAAATGTTTGGATTAGGATGGCAGGAATTATCTATAATTTTGGTTATTGCATTAGTTATTTTTGGACCAAGTAAATTACCAGAGCTTGGAAGATCATTAGGCCAGGCTATAAGCAGTTTTAAAGAAGGAACTAATAGAGCTCAAAATGCAGCAAAACAGGAATTAGAAGATATTAAAAAAACCATTAATGATGAAAATAGCGAAAAATAAAATCTTGTCCATAATCACTACTATTTAAGATACAGAATATTTTACTTTTTTAAAGAATAAGATTTAAAAAAATTTTATTAAGTGGGTCGAGAAGGAATAAATGAAAAAAGACTTAACCAGACGTGATTTCCTAAAAATATCAGGTGGAGTGATAGGATTAGCTATTATGTCCGCTCCGATAATTGAAACATACAGGAGATTTAGAAACGTAACTTCGAAGCAGCAGACTACTGATAAGACATCTAGGCAGTGGTGTATGGTAATCGATTTAAGTAAGTGTGAAGGTTGTGTTACTATTGATCAACCACCTCAATGCACACAAGCTTGTATAAAAATGCACTTCGTTCCTGCCGGGCAGAAGTGGATTGAAGTATACAAAATGGCTCTACCTGGTGGTGGAAGCTATTATATGCCTACCCCTTGCTTTCAATGTGAAAATGCTCCCTGTGTGAAGGTATGTCCAGTAAAAGCCACATATCATAATGAAGAAGGTACTGTTCTTATTGATCATACCCGCTGCATAGGTTGCCGTTTGTGTATGGCAGCCTGTCCTTATCAGAGACGTTTCTTCAATTGGGGCGCACCAGCTATTTCTCCCGAGGCAGCTTTCGCTAAATATTCTCCTGAATTTCCTGTACCAGCCCGAAAAGGGACAGTCATTAAATGCATGTTCTGCTCGCACTTACTTAAGATGGGCCAATTGCCGGGTTGTGTAACTGGTTGTCCAATGAGGGCTCTCTATATCGGTGATTTAAGCAGTAATATGGCCAGCAATGGTGTGGAGATAGTACAACTCTCCAAGTTTCTTGATGAAAATAGTGCATACCGCTATAAAGAAGAGTTAGGTACTCAGCCTAGGGTATGGTACTTGCCAGGTCATGGTCAATTCTTTGGTAGGAATTCTAAGGATATTCGCGAGCTTAAGTCATCAGTGTGGCTAGGAAGTGAGGATAAATGAAAGCAGATATAAATGAGAATTTCGACGAACGTTTAAACCGGACTGTTTTACACCCTTTATTTCATACTCCTAAGAGTTTCTATGTCTTTATATCGATTCTTATAGCTATTATCGGTTGGGGTGGGTATGCTTTTATCACCCAATTAAGGTATGGACTTATAGTCACAGGAATGCGTGATGTAGCTTTCTGGGGGTTTTATATTGTTAATTTCGTCTTCTTTATCGGGATCAGCCATGCAGGAACACTGGTCTCAGCTATTCTACGTGTAACTGGAGCTAATTGGCGAACCCCAATCACTCGTATGGCTGAAGTTATCACAGTTGTGGCTCTTATGATAGGTGCTGTAATGCCAATTATTGACATGGGGCGTCCTGAACGTGCCCTTAGTCTTTTTATTTTTGGTAGACTAATGTCACCTTTGGTCTGGGACATTCTTTCCATAACAACATACTTGGCTGGAAGCCTTATCTATCTATATCTTCCCCTTATCCCTGATCTGGCTCTTATCAGAGATCGTTTGGGAAAAGAATCATCGCCTGCTAAACGAAAATTTTATACATTATTCGCGGTAGGCTGGAAGAACACTACAGAACAAAAACAGCGACTGGAAAAGGGTATTCGTATCATGGCTGTTCTCATTATACCAATTGCAATAACTGTTCACACTGTAGTCTCATATGTGTTTGCCATGACACTTCGTCCTGGATGGAACAGCACTATTTTTGGACCTTATTTTGTTTTTGGAGCTATCTTTTCCGGCATTGCATCTATTCTTATAGTAATGGCAATCTTCAGAAAGTTATTTCACTTAGAGGAGTTCATCACAGAGAAGCATTTTAACTATCTTAGCATTTTACTAATGGCTCTGCTCCTCATTTATACATACTTTACTCTCTCTGAATACATAACTATCGGGTATAAGGCTGAAATGGGAAATAAGGAGCTTCTTGCTCAGCTTATGTTGGGGAAAAGTGCTTTCTGGTTTTGGTCATTTATTATAGGTGGTTTGATAATACC
>JAPLCN010000180.1 GCA_026392215.1 Actinomycetota bacterium
TGCTCCTGATGCATCATCAGCAGTAGATATTTCAGAAGAACTTCTAAAAAAATAGTTTAGTCTTAAAGGATTAACTACATTCTTTAATAGGAATATTAAATTAGAAGTGCTTAATTTGCTTAGGCACTTCTAATTTTTTATAATCCCAAAAGTCTTTTGTATCTGTCTGAAATTATTTCTTTTAACCTCTTTACCCTTTCTGCACTCATTTCATCATCCAAATAAATTGCACCCTTTAGGGTATATTATATAATATTGTATATCTTATTGGGCATAATATATGTTAATAAATAATATAATTATACCCTAAAGGGTGCAAAAATATTCTTTAATCTTAATTTTTATATTATATATTATTAAAATTTAAAGAAATATATTATTTGAGAGTCTTAAATAAATTGGCCATTTCAATAGCTGTGAGAGCTGCCTGCCAGCCCTTGTTGCCTTGCCTTGCCCCGGCTCTTTCTATTGCCTGTTCAAGGGTATCCGGAGTAATGACCCCGAAAGCAACCGGTAGATTGAAGTCAAGATTTACTTTTGCTGCACCCTTTATTGCTTCGCTTGCAATATATTCGTTATGGCTTGTTTCACCTTTCATAACTGCTCCAAGGCAGATGAGTGCGTCATATTTTTTTGATTCAGCCATAACTTTTAAGGCAGCCGGAATTTCAAAAACCCCTGGAACCCAGGCAACTGAAATATCTTTATCGTCGCAGCCATGCCTGTTTAAACAATCAAGCGAGCCTTCAAGAAGTTTTGAAGTTATAAAGTCATTATACCTTGATATCACAATTCCAAATTTCAATCCTGTTGCTATTAATTTTCCTTCATATTTCTGCATCTTATAATTCCTCCTATCGTGTTAATGTTGTTACCAATGTTATGTAAAAACATTGGTATTTATATAAAAACTTATATTAGTAGCAATACCAAAAGGCCTGCTGTTAAATTAACTTATTAATGGCAATCCATTAAGATTTAAAAAACTATATAAACAGTACAAATACATTAATTAAGCCATGATATTTAATAATTTAAAGCATATGGGCAAGCTTTTGTTTTTTTGTATTTAAATACTTTTCATTGCTTTTATTTGGCGCAATTTTTATAGGTATCCTTTTTGTTATAGTTAACCCATATCCTTCGAGCCCTATGATTTTTCTTGGGTTGTTTGTCATCAGTTGAATTGATGAAAGGCCCAGGTCTGATAATATTTGAGCGCCTATGCCATAATCTCTCAAGTCTGCTTCAAAACCAAGTTTAAGATTAGCTTCTACAGTATCATATCCCTTATCCTGAAGCTCATAAGCTTTCATCTTATTACATAGACCTATGCCTCTTCCTTCCTGTGCCATATATAAAAGAACACCGCCTCCCTTTTTGTTTATCATATTAAAGGCATTATCAAGCTGCTCACCGCAGTCGCATCTTTTTGACCCGAAAGTATCGCCGGTCAGGCATTGGGAATGAACCCGGACAAGTACATTTTCCTGACCTCTGACCTCTCCTTTTACAAATGCAACATGAGTCTCATTATCAAGTAATGATTTGTAAGTTATTGCCTTGAAATCCCCCCATTTGGTTGGAAGGTTTATTTCTGCAGCTTTTTCAATCAACTTTTCTGTTCTTTTTCTGTATCTTATTATTTCCTCAATAGTTATTATTGTTAATTTAAATTTAGCTGCCAGTTCTTCCAGATCGCTTAACCTTGCGACCTCGCCGTCTTCCCTTAACACTTCACAGATTATTCCTATAGGGGTCATTTTTGCTATTTTCAGCAGGTCAACGGCAGCTTCTGTATGGCCAGCCCTTTTTAAAATCCCCCCCAATCTGGCGCTTATCGGGAAAATATGGCCGGGCATTGTAAAATCAGATGGTTTTGCCTTAGGATTTATGAATGCTTTTATAGTGTTAAGTTTCTCACTGACAGATATGCCGCTGCCTTTATTAATGGCGGCATTTATGGAAACCGCAAAAGCAGCTTCATTCGGTGTTTTCCAGGTAGTCTTTTCAGCCATTAATGGAATTTTTAATTCTTCAAGCTTTTCCTGCTCGCAGGGAAGATAAAGCAAACTTTTTCCATAATTGATGAAAAAATTAATAGATTGGGCAGTTGCTTTTTCAGCAGACTGAAACAGGACACCTTCTGTTTCAGTGCCTTTATCATCTACAATGATTGCTATTTTCCCTTCTTTGATATCATCAATTATTTTATCAACACTTGAAAAGCCGCCTGAACCTGCTGATCTCTTTAAATCATTTTTTAGATTATTTACCTCGTTTTCATTTAATGCATTATTTTTTAAATCCATATTTTTTTAATTTCTCCTCTAAATCCGAGTCACCGTTATCTTTATTTTTTATATCGTTTGCCACGCTATACATTTTTAAAATATTTATGGAATCTCCCGCATTTGCCATCAGGGAGCCTGAAAAAGGACTTCCGTATTTTGCCATGTTTAATATATATCTTGCCATCAAATCAACTTCAAGGTTTACTCTATCGCCTGATTTCTTATATTTAAGGCTTGTGTTTTCAAAAGTAAAAGGAATGATTGCAAGGCTTACAACTGCATTTACCGAATCTGCGATTGTGAGGCTTACGCCATCAACCGATATTGAACCTCTGGGAGCAGTGAATGGAAGGATATCCTTTGGAATTTTTATTCCAATTTTGTAAAAGTCTCCTTCTTTTGAAATATTTGATATTTTGCCTGTATTATCTATATGCCCGCTTACTATGTGACCTCCAAGCTTATCGCTTAATTTTATTGCATCTTCAAGGTTTAAATAGCTTCCTGGTTTTAAAGATCCAAAAGTAGTTGCCTTCAAAGTTGTAAATGAAACATCGGCCGAAAAGCTTTTTCCCGCAATAAAATTATTAACTGTCAGGCAGCAGCCATTTACTGCGATAGAATCTCCAGGCTTCATGTCTTTTGTCAGCAGTAAACTTGTAACTTCGATTTCAAGACCTGTATTTATTCTTACAGTTTTATTTAATTTTCCGACTTCCTTTATTATTCCTGTAAACATATTTTTAAACCTAATAATGCTTGTTTCTGTTATTTTTTATTATCAACACTATTATTACTGTTTGCCATCTATTATCTGCCCCATATTTTTAGTTATGTATAGTTATTTCTTCTAAAATTTTAAAAAAGAATAATTAATATATATTTTTGTAACTTTTTATTGCCTGTCATATAACAAGGCAGGTAAAACTGTTAAAAAACTCATTTAAATACAAGTCAAAACTTAAGCCACACTCCTTAATTTAAAGGATATGCTTGCAACAAAAAATCATCTCCAATCTTTTTAATTCTTTTAAATTTTAAATTTAATGAATCCTTTATATTTTTTACATTTAAATCAGAAAACATATTAAAACTGCTCCCGCCTCCGATTATTTTAGGGGCTAAAAATATTAAAAATTTATCTATAAGATTTTCTTTTAAAAAAGACGTTACAATTGCCGGTCCGGCTTCAACAAAAACAGAAGTTATTTCATAATTATTATATAAACAATTAAGTATTTCTTTTAAGCTCAAATGTTCTTTGCCAGAAGAATCATTTTTTATAAAATCAATGCTGCTATGATTATTTACTTTTCCCGCTTTATCCTCCGGATTATTGTTATTTAAATTTACAGAAACAACATCAATATCCAGCAAATCAAGCTGCGTAATTTTTACAGCTTTGTGTTTATTCTCCTGTGTTTCTTTAGAAATAAAAATAATAGTTTTTACTATTTTTGCAGTTTTTACTATGTTTGAATTCAAATCTATCCTCAAATTGCTATCAAGAATGACTCTGAAAAATTTTGAATAAGTATATTTCTTTTTTACATTTTTATTTATATCTTCAATAATGATATCTTTTGTAATAATGCTGTTTTTTAAGCTATCAGGGATGCTTAAATCGGTTTTTTCAGAAATATTTTTTCGTGGATATAAAAGAGGATTGTCTTTTATTACAGTATTGATCCCCGTTAAAACACACCCATACTCAAATCTTAATTTCTGAACCATATTTCTTGAGGTTGTGCCTGTTATCCATTTTGAATCACCAGAAGCAGCCGCCAGCTTTCCATCAATTGTTGATGCAATCTTTACGCATATAAACGGCCTTATTAACTTGATTTGTTTAAAAAATATTTCATTTTGTTCTTTAGCATTTTCTTCAAGAAGCCCTGTCTTAACTTTGATTCCTGCTTTTCTAAGAATTTCAGCCCCCTGGCCGTTTACTTTGGGATTTGGGTCAAGGCTGCTGATTATTACTTCGTAAAATTTATGTTTGATCAATGCATCAACACAAGGAGGGGTCCTTCCGTAAAAAGAGCAAGGCTCTAAAGTAACATACATTTTTGCACCGGCAGGGATGTTTTTCACAGCATTAATTGCGTTAATTTCCGCGTGTACGGTTCCAGCCATTTTATGATAGCCGGCAGAAATAAGGCTTCCGTCCTTTACTATTATAGCTCCAACCATAGGGTTTGGATTAGTAGTCCCCCTGCCTTTTTCAGCTGCCCTGAAAGCAAGCTTCATAAATTTTCTGTCTTCTTCTGTAAAAATATCTTTTTTTATATCCATGACATTTATTTTTACTTTAGGTTATTTAAAATAGTTATTTTTTTAAGTTTATAATATGCAAGAAAACCAGTATCAGCTATAAAATCTTTTGGAAATAAATAATAATTTCACTATTTGTCCCCAATTAAATTTTTCATTTTTATTTGTCAAGCCCGTAAAAAACAAAAAAACCATGGAGAAAATCCATGGCTTTCTAAAAAATAAAATAAATTAAATAAATTCAGCCTTGAAATTTTCTCCCCTCCAGACTTTAACTGTCGGCCTTAGAATTTCACTAAGTCTGCTTAATGCTTGCGGGCTTTACCGCCGGTAGGGAATTGCACCCATCCTTGAAAATTCAATAATTATTATATATAGCATAAATAAAAAAATCAAAATAAATATTTTTAAAGAAACCATAAAAAATAAACCTATAGGTGATGAAAGTATAATTTACAAGTTAAAAGAAAAAGTAGCAGGTTTAAAAAGTATCTTTTCAAAGATTAAATTTTAGTGTCTTAAGGATAAATTAACTAAAACACTCCACCAAAGTTTTTAAGCTTATAAAACTGGAAAATTTACAAAAAAACTTAAGTTAATCACCAATAACTAATTAAAAGTAAGATTAAGCAATATCTAAAAAATAGCCCTATAGTATTTTTACAGGGCTATTAATTTTAAAATACAATTTAAATCTATCTTAAAAAAGTGAAGTAGAAATTTTTAGTCAACCGTAATAGCTTCGGATGGGCAGCTTTCTACGGCTTCCTGGATACATTCTTCATCGTACTCGTCGTAGTCGGTTTTGGTTACGTCTGCGATATCCTTATCTTCATTTAGCTTAAAGATATCAGGACAGGTTTCCTCGCAAAGTCCGCAACCAGTGCAAAGGTCCTCGTCAATTCTTACTTCCATTTAATTCCTTTCTTTTTTTTAATAAATAAAGCCTAAAAAAGCATAAGGCTTAATTTATATGTAATATACATAATTTTTTAATGCAATTCAAATAATTTAAATAAAAAGTTTTTTTTGTAAAAATACCTTTACTTAAATTTAAAATTAATAGAATATTTTAAAGATAATGCAGAATTGATTACTGCATGAGTTATTATTTATTTAGCAGATAAATTAAATAACTTCAACTAAAGAAAATATTTGTTATTGGCAGAAAGGGATAAATTGGGCAAAATCATAGAAATTGCATTTAATGAAATTGTCATTGAAGCAACAATAAATGATTCAAAAACAGCAAAAAAAATTTTAAAGATTCTTCCCATCAAATCAGAAATCAACTTATGGGGAAATGAAGTATATTTTAAAATTCCCATAGAAGCTGACCTGGAAAATGGAAAAGAACTTATGGATATCGGGAATATTGCTTTCTGGCCTCCCGGCAATGCTTTCTGCATATTCTTTGGGCCAACCCCGGCTGGTGACGGCACACAACCAAGAGCTGCAAGCTCTGTGACTGTAATCGGAAAAATCACTGGTGAAAACGGGATAGATAAAATTAAAAAGATTAGATCAACTGATACCGTGGAAATAAGGGTAAAAAAATAGATAAAAAATATGCTTATAGCTTACGTTTTAATTTGAATTTAAAAATGAATTAATTGCATGTATGGTAAAATCAATTTTTTCTTGTGTAATCCAGTAATGGGTGACGAATCTGTATTCTCCGGACTCAACTGGATTTACCTTAATTTTTTTTGAAAGCAGAAAGCAGATAAACTCTTTTTCATTGAAATCTTTTTTATTTATTGTAAAAAATACCATGTTTATATCAAGCCTTTCTTTGAGCACATTAAAACCCTTTAATTCACTTAATCTGCCGGCGAGATATTTTGCATTATCGTGGTCTTCATGCAGTCTTTTAACCATTTTTTCAATTGATATTAAGCCTGATGCAGCAAGATAACCTGCCTGTCTTAGGCCGCCGCCCATTAACTTGCGGTTCTTCCTGGCTTTTGAAATGAATTTATTAGTGCCGGCAAGCATTGATCCTACAGGAGAGCAAAGGCCTTTTGAAAGGCAGAACATTACTGAATCAGTATATTTTGCTATTTCTTTTGCTGCTACATTTAGAGCAGCAGCTGCATTAAATATCCTTGCACCATCCAGATGGACAGGAACATTTAGTTTTTTTGAATAGCCATAAACTTCCCTTAAGTTTTGAGTTGAGACAACTTTTCCTGAAGAATGGGCATTCTCCATACACACAAGCCCTGTTTTTGGATAGTGTATGTCATCTCCTCTAAAAGCTTCTTTTAATTCGCTTATCTCTATTTCTCCAAAATTATCATTTAAAGTTCTAAGCTGAACCCCGGCAATTACTGCAGAAGCTCCAACTTCATGGAGAACAATATGATTGCTTCTTGGGATTATGACTTCATTTCCTCTTTCAGTATGGGTCAGAACAGCAAGCTGATTTCCAAAAGTTCCTGAAGGAATAAATATCGCAGCTTCCTTACCCAGGACCTGTGCCGCTTTTTGTTCAAGCAGATTAACTGTAGGGTCATCTCCATAAACATCATCTCCAACCTTTGCGCTACGCATTGAATCAAGCATTTCTACAGTGGGTTCAGTTACAGTATCACTTCTAAAATCTATATATTCCACGTAACCCTTTCAAGCCTTAATTTAAAAGAATAAAACAAAATCAATATTAAACAAATTTGAGGTTTTTATAAAGTATTATTTAAAAACCTCAACTCTTCTTCAGAAAATTTTTTTAATTCCTGTCCCTTTCTATCATTGTAAATAATTGGCGTATGAGTAAATTTTTTATAGTGTTTATACCCTTCTCTTATAACCGGACCTAATTCCCATGCTTCGATAGTATCATCAAATAAAGGCTTATCAGACTGGCTGTAAATGATTTATAAAGCAACCGAAAATATTAAAATCTGACATGCATATAACCGGATTTAGTATATTTAAAATATAAAATAAAACTACAACCATTTTTAAAAACAAATATCCGTATTGATTTTAATTTTCATTAATTTTTTAAAGTTAAAAATGTTATAATAGTTTTTATTAAAATGTTTTTGTGTATAATTTTAATATATCAATTTTTTAAAAATAATTATTAAGCGAGGATAAATGGCAGATATAAATAAACTTAAAAAAGCTCCTTACATGTCAAAAAGGATGTATATTCTTAAAGATGGATGTGAATGTCTGGGTGTAAGCCTTGAATATCTTTTTGGCTTGTTTAATTATCATAACCTTCAAAATAAAGGCAGATGGTTCTGGCAGAAGGCAACATTTACCGGTGCAATCAAGGATTCTTATGACAATTTCAATAAAACAATAGAAAAGTTTATTAAGGAATTTAAAAATATCGATGAAGTATCTTATGCTGAAAATATTAAATCCTTATCTGTCCTGATTGAAGATCTGATGAAAAAAATGGAGATGAACCTGAATGTAAACAGAGAAACCGACGTTTCTTTTGTTGAAGGATATATGGATAATAATTTAAAGACCCTGATACATGACGGTTTGAAAGGCCTGATTTAGCTGATTATTTTTTTGTAGTGTCAGTTGTATTTGTTTGCAGCAAAAAGACTTGAGAATATTTTTTATTTTCATCAAATTTAAACTGTCCGAAGTAAACAGGCGGGGTATTATCAGAAAATTCAGCGGCAATTCCGTAACTGCCCATTGGCAGGGTAATATCAAGTCTGCTCTTTGCTTTTAATCTGAAAATGCTTCCACTGCTGCCATTAAAGTATAAAACAAGCTCTTTTCCAGTTTTGTTGCTTATTGAAAGAACAAAATTGCCCTGGTTTTTTATTTTTGAAGATTCATTTACTTCGGGAAGCTTTTCATAATTGCCCTTTGAAATAATAGCAATTTTACATATCGCATAGTAGGGGTTCACAGATTCAGTCATCTCCGGATAGCTGCTAAGCAGATAGGTTAAAATTTGCATGGCACTTTCATGCTTTCCCTCCGTGCAGATACTGGCAGCATATTCCAGTAAGGTTTCTTCCGGTATTTTAGAAAATATCTGAAAATTATATAAGTCTGATGTAATTTGAGTTCCGCTCGCCAAAGCAAGGTCTAAAGCAGGAAGATACTCATCAAGAGCTTCCTTATATTTTGAATTTGCAATAAGGCTTAAAGCCTCTTCAATATAACTGTCAAAAATTAAATTGCTTGACTGTTTTGTCTGGTCGCTTTCAGGGTAGTCTTTTACCAGTTCCTTTAATATTTCTATACCCTGGCTGAAATTGCCCATTTTCTTATAGCTGTCTGCTGCTTTGTATAAATACTCCGGAATTTTATAAGCAGAAATAAATGCTTCGTCGCTGTTTGGAAATTTTGAAGATATATCCCTTAAAATATTAATTGTCATTACATAATTTAAAGCTGCAGTATTGTAATCCTGTTTTTCATAGGCTTTTTCTGCAATTTTTGAGTAAGAATCTGAAAACATCCTTTTTACATCTATGCTTTCGGGATCCATAATCTTTTTTTCAATGGAAAGGTTTAAATATTTAATTGTATTTTCATTATCACCGATTTTATTATAATCAGATGCTATGCTTTTTAATGCCTCGCTGTAATATTTGCTTGTTGAGTAAATATTTATTATTTCACTATAATTCTTTATGGCTTCGCTGTAGTTGCCCTCGTCAATTGCCTTTTGAGCATTTCTGTTAAGGGCAAATGGTCCAAACAAGCTTGACAAAACAAGGCCGGCCAGAAATATCAGAAAAAATATTATGAAAATAAACCCACCTTCAGCACGCCTTGCCATATTAAATATTGCAAATATCAGGCTTATTACTATTATTACGATGCTTGCAATAGGCAATATATCCCAGAACTTGCCTTTATTGATGAAATACAGCACAACCAGGGTGACAATTGTCAGGATAAAGAGCAAAATTAAAAGGATGGAGCCAAAGCCAAGCTTGTTTCGACTTCTATATTCATACATCTTATATTGATTTGCTTTCTTTTTTTAAATTTTTTTAATATTTACTTTATATTAAGGTAAAAATTGAAATAAAAAAAACTAAATATTAATTTGCTCCAGATTATAATTAAAATTTACCGCTTTTTATCCGTTGCTGATTTCCATTACCAGTGTATCCCAGCAATAATTTTCAAACAAATGATCCCCTATTAATATTTCTTTTACTTTAAATCCGCACTTTTTATATGCGCTGATTGCCCTGTCATTATATTCATATACAAATAATTTAATTTTCAGCAAATTTAATTTTTTAAAAGCGAGTCTCATAGCTGCTTTTATTGTATCAGTACCGAAATTTCTGCCCCAGTAGTTTTTATCTCCAATTATTATTCCGAATTCGCATGCCTTATTTTCCCAGTCAATCTTATGAAGACCGCAATTCCCGATATATTTTTTTAATTTTTTATCCTCAATGGCAAAAACAAAATCAATCAGGGAGCTATGCATTTCCTTTAGCCATTCAAGTTCTTTTTCAAAAGTTATATCTTCAAAGTTACTTGCTAAAAATTTATGGATTTGAGGGTCTTTAAGCCAGCTTATTGTTTGAGGAAGGTCATTTTTTGTCAGTGGGCGTATTAATATCTTTCCTTCAGAAATTTTTAGTTTTTTAATAGCTCTGTAATCTATATAATCTGTTTGATTCATTGAAATAATATTTATTAAATCAAGACTGACATAGTTAAGTTTTTCAAATTATATTAAATTTTAATTTTTTGTTTGTTTATAGTCAAAAAAATTCTTAAATATATTCCAGGATAAAATTTTTTAAAAATAAGGATAATAAATCTATATAAAATCAAAAGTTACAGATAAAATAATAAAAGTATTTTATATTAATCTATGATACGTGAATATTTGGGAGCTTAAGAAATGATAAAAGCTGTTATTTTTGATATGGATGGGACTATTGCTGACAGTGAAAAGATTGCTCAGAGAGTAACAAGGGAATTCTTTCAGAAGAGAGGAATTGTTTTAACAAGGAAAGAAGAAAAAATAATGTTTGGCCTTACCTGGAAGGATCTGGTTAAGGAAATTCTTAGCAGCAGAGGACATGAGTATAAACAAAGCATAAAAAATACACTTAAGGAAAGATATGTCAGAACAATGAGCAAGGATGTCAAAGCTCTTCCGGGTGTTTATGATTTATTAGGAGAAATCAGTAAAAATTTAAAAGTCGGGCTTGCAACCAACAGCAGGCACAGGGAAGTTGATATTATATTTGACAAGTTAGGTTTCCATGGGTATTTTAATTTAAAACTTGCAAGAGACCATGTTAAAAAAGGAAAGCCAGATCCTGAAATATATTTAAAAACTGCCGAAACTTTTAGCGTTAAGCCTTGCGAATGCGTTGTGTTTGAAGACTCGATAATCGGGCTAAAGGCTGCAAAAGCAGCAGGAATGAAAAGAGTTGCGATTGTTAATACTTACACAAGAGAAGAGCTGGAGCCGGAATCAGATCTGGTAATCGAATGTTATCAAGATATCAATTTATCTAAAATACTTGCATTAGGGGGAGAAGATAAGAGTTAAATGGGCTTATCAATAGGAATTGCAGGCCTTCCAAATGTTGGAAAGTCTACTTTATTTAATGCGCTTTTAAAAAAACAGATTGCTGATGCATCCAATTATCCTTTCTGCACAATTGCACCAAATAAAGGAGTGGTAGAAGTTCCCGATGAAAGGTTGAAGGTGCTGGCAAAGATTTCAAAATCAGAAAAGATTGTACCTGCAGTTGTGGAATTTGTGGATATTGCCGGCCTGGTTGAAGGCGCTGATTATACGATGAAAGAAGGGGATGTCGTAGAGTTTAAAGTCGGGTGCTGATATTAATAAAATTTTACTATATAATAATTATTTCTGTATAGTAATTTAACATTTTTTATGTATCAGGATTTTAATATAATAAATGAAGAATGAGGGATAGAATGAGTAAAAAAATATTTACTGCGCAGCAAGCAAAAGAGATTGGCGAAAAACTGGGCATTGATTGGAGCAAGTCCGACACAGAGCAATTCAGAAAAGGCATGGATGTTGAACTTGAACATGGCACAGAGGATCCGCACACAAATGTTACCGATGACGATCCGTTGATGACTGGCAAGATTGCTCTTGCACATCTGAATGAATTTCCGGATTATTATACAAGACTTGATGAAATGGAAAATGAAGCTGACGCATTCTGGGGAAAAGAAGACTAAATTTTTATAAAATTTGTGGTATTAATTTTAAAAAAAAGGGAGGAGTCAAGTAGAATGAGAAGTTGGGAATGTACGGTTTGCGGATATGTTTACGATCCTAAAGTTGGAGATCCTGACAATGGCATAGCTCCGGGAACCAAATTTGAAGATCTGTCGGAAGACTGGGTTTGCCCTGAATGCGGAGCTGAAAAAAGCCAGTTTGAAGAGATGTAACAAAGAAATGGTTTTTAATAAATAATAACTTGATTTGTGAAAATACAGTTTATAAATTATTTTGCTTTTTGTTTATAGATTTTAGTTTGCAAACATTATATAATTTTTTTGTTATTTTTTTATATAATCTTTTAATATTTTAGGAAACTCCGGCAGAAAAAGATAATGGCTGAAAAAGTATTCTTAAGCTATTTGGGGAGATAGATGATATTTCATTTAATATGTTAAACTAAAAATAATTTAGATTTTAATTAACTAATTTTGTATAAATAGCTTATAATATTTTTAATTAAAGAAAGAAAATTATATTAAAATTATATAATTATTTACATAGGTTTTATATAAAAAAGGAGGATTATATGAGCTTAGGGAGCAACATTTTTTCAAGCATGGGTTCAGAAAGTTCAGAGCCGGATTACAGCACAGATATACAAAAAACTTTGTTGACCGTTAAAGGTGATTCAGCAAAAATCGAAGGCAAATTAACCATCTCCAA
>JAPLCN010000145.1 GCA_026392215.1 Actinomycetota bacterium
CCGCGCCAAAGCCACCAGAAGCCTTGATTTTAATAAGCTTATAGATATGGGTCTTATCCAAAGAAAAGGAAAAGGAAGAGCAACGTATTATCAGTTGGAAGAAGAACGGTAAGTATGTGCGGCCATTCTCCTGACTTTGTCAGTTGATGTTCATTTTACCACTAAAATCATTTAATTTAAGCACAAAATAAGCAATATTTCCCTAAATTTCTAAAAAAGGTGGTGGCAATAAATAATATAATATTTGCAATATAATCTTGTATTATATAAATAAAGTGGTATAATTTATTTATGTTTATTAAGATTACAAAGTCAGGAAACTACAAATACTGCCAGGCAGTAGAATCATTCAAGCAAGCTGGTGTTACAAGGCATAAGGTACTGTTTAATTTAGGAAGACTTGACATCATAGAGGGAAATGAAACCTTCCAAAACTTTGCAAGACGCCTGCTTGAACTATCAAAAGCAGACAGTCCGTTAAGTCTGGGTAGCATATCAGAAGCAGAGATAACAAACTGGGGCTACGTTGCATATAAAAAGATATGGGAGGCATTCTCTCTTGATAAAATACTTGCCACTATTGCCTCCGGCACAAAAATTAAATTTGATCTTTCAAAAACAGCTTTTCTTATGGCAGTATCACATCTACTTAACCCTTCATCAAAACTGTCCGTATATAACAATCAGGACAAATACACAAACACATGCCCCGTTGGGCTAAATGATATATACAGAAGTTTGGATATCCTGGCAGACTCAAAAGAGAAAATAGAAAAAGAAATATTTGATACAAACAGAAATCTTTTTAATATGAGTGTAGATGTTGTATTTTATGATGTTACCACCTTTTCTTTTTCAAGTGTAATTGCTGATGGCTTAAAAGACTTCGGATATTCAAAAAACGGAAAGCCAAATAAGGTCCAGGTGGTAATGGGTCTACTTATTGACTGCTATGGGCGTCCTATTGGATATGAGCTTTTTTCTGGCAATACATTTGACGGAAAAACATTAAGTAGTGCTCTTGATGCGCTTGAGAAACGTTTTGGAATTAGAAAAGTAGTAATAGTTGCAGACAAGGGCATTGCCTCTAAAGTTAACTTAAAAGAAATAACAAACAGAGGATACTCATACATATTTGCATACCGGCTAAAATCTGCGGCAGATAAGATAAAGGACGAAGTATTTTCCGGTGGATACAGCCAGTTGCAGGACAGTGATGAGTCTTTAAGCTATAAGGTAATTTCAAATAAAGACAGCTTTTATATAGGTTCCAAAAAGACAAGTCTTACCCAGAAGATAGTAATAACCTACTCAGAGAAAAGGGCTAAAAAAGATAAAATAGACAGACAAAGAATGGTTGACAAAGCACAAGACCTTTTGGAAAACTTTTCAAAAATTAAAGCATCAAACAGAAGAGGTGCTAAAAAATATATAAAGCAGCAGGCTGAAAATATAGATTATTTTTTAGATACTGCAGCAATTGAGGCTGACAGCTGCTTTGACGGATATTATGCCATAGTTACAAACCAGGATGAGCTTTTAGCTGAAGACGTAATATCAGCATATCATAACTTATGGAGAATAGAACAGTCATTTAGGATAATGAAGACAAGCCTAGAGGTAGAGCCAGTATTTGTCTGGACACCAAAAAGAATTAAAGGCCATTTTGTAATATGCTTTTTGGCATTTTTGCTTGAAAGACACCTTGAATTTAAACTGTATAAGAATAATATATCCG
>JAPLCN010000011.1:0-1320 GCA_026392215.1 Actinomycetota bacterium
AACAGAAACTACGACTGTTACAGGCGGACAGATTCCGAAAACGTCCACACCTTGGTACAACGTACTCCTTGTAGGCGCTGCTTTAATGCTAATCGGAGCTGTGGGCTGGATAACCATCAAGAAGAGGGCTAGATAACCATCAGGAAGATTTATGAATAAAGCGAAATCGTCACGGGGCAAGTTTCCCCTCGTTAACATATTACCTCTGGGATTTTTAGTCCTTGGGGTAGTATGTATCTGTTGGGCATTGATAAATATTGGGGCACAGTACGTATATTCTGCCGATGCCTCTTTCAGCCCAACCACTTTCGCGGTGAAACAGGCCGGGTTAACGAAAGATGATGGCGCCCCAACGGGACTAGGCGATGCATCAGGTATATTTAATCCTGATAAAATTCTTTACCCTTTATATCCTTCCGAGGGCGATAATATCGGAAGCCTGTCAATTCCTGTTTTAAAGCAGAAACTGCCCATCATCCAGGGAACTGGAGCAGGTGACTTGAAAAAAGGCGTAGGGCACTTCATCCCTGCCCGGGGAAGAAGGCAATTCTGTTCTTTCCGGACATCGCGATACGGTCTTTTCAAAATTAGGCAAGTTAAAGATAGACGATCAATTGATTGTGCAAACATCGGCAGGTACATTTACCTATGAGATTAAACACATCCGTATCGTTGATAAAGATGATAAAACGGTTATCGTCCCTGCCGACCATGCCGTCCTGACACTAACTACCTGCTATCCATTCCGTTTTTTTGGCAGTGCACCGGACCGCTATATCCTCACCGCAGATTTGGTGATAAGTAAATAAAACCCATGTTTGATTAAAAGAATGAGGTTTGAATGATTATTTTCCAGTTAGTTTTAAGGGTATTTAAAGCTATTACTATTACCAGGTAAAAATCTAGAACTTTTAGGATGTTTTTTGCAAACAAAGTAATTTACATTAATAACAGTATAATTTTTAATAATTTCATCATTTGGAGTAGGCTATTTTACGAATAGAGACAGTAAATTATGTATTAAAATACTCTTGCGGCTACATTTATTAAATAGAAAACCAGGGGTATCTTACCGAGATTAGTTTTTTAAGATGAAATTGATAGAATATATAAATATTTTAATGAAGAGATCTTTAGGTTAGATATTGGGGACGATTATAAATATATAGTATTTAACTGAGAATAGAATTTAAATTCCAAGCATAATAGTTTTTAATAAAGTTTAAAATAGAAATAAAAATTATCTATTTAGTTCCTGATAAATAATTAAATATCTTAAAATTTTATAAGCAATTATCGTATTGTTATAAAGAGAAAATA
>JAPLCN010000011.1:1380-2654 GCA_026392215.1 Actinomycetota bacterium
TTTTACTATCAAGCCTGACATTATTTGGGGTTGGATGTAAAAAAGCTCAGGATTTTGTAACAAGTAAAGCAGTAGAATCAAAAGAAGGCAGCAGCGAGGTTTCAGAAACTAAAAGCTCCATTTCAGAAACCACAACACAACCTGAAACAACAAAAAATACATCAGATACGTCAAATTCCAAGTATGGAACAGATCCAGGTGCCGGAGAATATTTTGTTAATGCTCTTTTGAAAGAGATTGTACTAAGTGCCAGCAGTAGCTCTCGCACAATAAAGGTTGAACAACTGATAAATGAACCTGATGCAAAAAAAATAAATCCTGAAGTGAAGCTGGCAAATGACTGTAAGTTTGTAAAGATTATTCTTGGGAGGCCATCAGAAAAGGAAACTATTACAGAAATTAATCTGGAAGACATTCCTATAGGAAGCGAAATAGGTATAGTCTTTAATTCCGATAATACTGCAAAAACAATAATTTCCCAGGTAATTGTAGAAAATTAGTTTTAAAAATTACCAAATTTTAAGTTTGGGAACTATTAAATTTTACAAAAAAGGTGAGTTATTCACCAGGAACTAATTATAAAAATTGGTTAAAGAATTTTTTTAAGATAATAAATCTGAGGTAAAAAGTGTCACCACTAGAGATAACTGGTCTTCTAGCGATTATTTTGATCTCTGCATTTGCTCTTTTGGGCATTATTGTGGCAATTCCGATTTTCAGGCTTGTAAACCGCATCAGGCTTCTTGTAGAAAAACTGAGTGAGAGTCTGATCTCTCTGGTTGAAAACTTAAACAGTACGATGTCTCATCTAAACAGCGAGATCAGTTCAATAAACGAACTTACACAAAGTGCTGGTTCGATAGTTAATCAATTTGAAAAAATTATAAGACTTGCAACAATTATCGTTACAACTCCGGTTATAAAACTTATAAGTACCGGTATCGGTTTTGCAGACGGTATAAAAAAAGCTGTAGGCAAAAATAATAAAAATAATTTTAATAAAGAAAAGGAAGAGGAGGCAAAAAATGAGCCTTGATAATTGTAGATGTAGTGGGGTAGGATCAGCACTTTTTACAGGTTTGGCAATAGGGGTAGTTCTTGGAATATTACTCGCTCCGAAATCAGGAGAAGAAACAAGAAATGATCTGGTGGATAAGGGCGAAAGACTTATGGAGATGGGCAAGGAAAGTGTTTCGGACGTAGTAGAAAAAACAAAGGATTTGGCAGAATCCGGTAAAAAGAAAATTGAAGAATTAAAAGCTGCAGTAAAGTAA
>JAPLCN010000114.1 GCA_026392215.1 Actinomycetota bacterium
ATCTTCCTCGCTTGCATAATTTAAAATTATAGTATTTTCAAAAACATAACTTTTCTGAAAGAAAAGATAAGATTCAAAATCAGTTAAAATTTGTCCTATAAGAACAAGTTTTATATTTATACCCTTTTTCCATAATATTTTCATTGCTTCAATAGTATGGTGTGAACCTTTATCATGAGTTTGAGTAGAAATTTGAAGAACATAAGGAGCGTCTATATTGTATTTATCCCTGAATTTTTTACCATTCCCCTTTATATCTGCATTATTATCAATGCCTATTCCGCTTACCTTAATTTTATTTGGATTAATGCCATAAGATACAAGCTTTTCCTTCTCATCATTTGTTATTGTCAGGATGAAACCGCACTTTTTTAACAAATATTTTCCCTTTTCATTAAAGAACAGGCTAAAATTTTCATCAGAATTTGGCTCGCCGAAATGCACGAGCGGCACTAAAATAAATGGGATTTTCTTAACTCTTGCATAAAACATTGCAGGATAAATCAGATAATAATGAGGAAATACACCGGCAATTACAAAATCAAATCTTTTAGGCATAAAAACAGCAGTTAAAAACATATATAAATAATAACCGGGAACAAAGATATAGGGGTTTCCAATTAGCATTTTAATAGTTTTTCCGGGAAATTTTGAAAAAAATTTAAGGCTTGCATTTTTATCCGGAAGATGGAAAATTTTAAATCTTCTGACCAATATATTTCTTCCAATCCTGGCAGTGCTCTCCTTAATATATTTTTTCTCTTTATAATGAAAAAAGTCATTATCCCAAACATTAGTTGTAAAAACATGGACATTGCAGTCTTTTTCATCCAGTACTGTTGCCCATTTTAAAAACTGTCTTTCGGAGCCACCAAGGAACGGCCAGAACCTGTGAAGCACCATGAGGCACCTTCTGCCCGCAACGTTACCCAAGTCTGGCAGCAGCCTCTTTATTTGCTTTTCATAGCTTTTTTCTTCCATGCTTATAACTCCGCCAGCTCTTTTCTTAAATATTGGGAATCTTCACTTAACAGCGCAACTTCTATGACAAATAAATCCCTGAAATCCTGGACAAATTTCTTAAATGTATCGTTATCCATTTTTTCCATTATGCCTTCAAAATACGCCTCACTTAAATATTTTTTTAAAATATCTTTTTGAAGCGAAAAAGATACATTTATTTCCTTTTTATCTTTAAGTGATCCGGCTGGAACTTCCATTACCATAGTATTCATGCCTTCTTTAAGCTTCAAATCAAAAGAACAGTCATCAATATTTATAAACAGATCATCATCTTTTTTATTATATAGAAAATATTGAAGCTGAAAATAATACTTATAATTTTCACCTCTGTAAGGATTATCTAAAACCAGATCAGAATAATTAAAGAAAAACCTTCCTCTTGGATTGCCATATGTTAGTAGGCTCTTCCAGCCTCTTCTAATGCCTTCATCATTTATGCCCATAACAATTCTGTTTGTCTTTTCTCCATATTTTTCATACTTGTTTTTTAAAATATCAAGGTACTGAAGTGGGATGTATCTCATACCAGAATTTATGGTTGAGGTGCTGACCATACTCCACATTTTCATTGTTTTTTGCTGAAGTAGTTCATTTTCACTGACTTTTTTAATTAATCTTTTCCCGATGATCAATGGAATTTTTGCAATAAAAATTAAATAAATGTAAAATTCCCTGAAAAAATTTGCAAAATCATACCTGACAAGTAAGTCTTTCATTATAAAACCAAATTCATATTTTGAAATCTGCGGAATAATTCTTTTTAAAAAACTAATTGGATAATTTTTTAAAATAAATATAAAACGTGACCGTTTAAGATAAAAATGTTTTTTTAGTGAAAGTATCCCGCTTGAAGAAGAAAACCGGTGATAAACCAATGCATTTTTTACATAATCAACGCTGTAATTTGAAAACTTCCAGGTCCTGAAGCAAAAATCTACATCCTCGTAATACATGAAATACTTGCTGTCAAAAAAACCGATTGCATCAAAAACTCCTTTTTTTATAAGAGCCGCCCCTCCGGAAACCGATAAGACTTCGCCGCTTTCCGTATGGCACTCCTTGTCAAGTTCAAAAATATCTCTGTCCCATCCAATTCCAAAATAATTTACAAGCCCGCTTGTGCTGTTAATATATTTTGGCCAGTAGTAAATTAGCATTTTGCCTGCAAGTATGCCGCATTCCGGCTTCTTCTCACCATAATTTATTAAGTTTTCAAGCCACTGTGCGTCAAGGCGCAAGTCGTTATTTAATATACCAAAGTAATCAATACTCTCATATTTTTTAAGGCCGTACCTGACTGCTTTGTTTATTGCATCGCCATATCCCTTATTCTGCCAGTTTATAAGTACTTCACACTGCGGATAATTTTGCCTTATGAAATTAACGCTTCCATCTTTAGAATTGTTGTCAACCACCAGTACCTGGAGCTCTTTATAGGACTGGCTGTAAATTGAATCAAGGCACTCACCAATAAAGTTTATTCCATTGAAGTTAATGATAATTAAAAGGACCTTTGGATTTTCACGTCCTTCCGGGTTATCACTGCCCTCATTAAATCCATATGAAAGCTTATTACCTGCCAAAGAGCCGCAGTTAACACCTGCATTTTCAGTTTGCAGCTTCTCATTATTATCTTTGCTGTTTGTTTTTTTTCTCATGAAGTTTGTTCTAAATTATATAATTTAGAAAATATTTAAGCCAAAAATCAGGTATTAGAAAATATTTAAAATTTTTAAATTTTGTGAACTGTCATTTCTGAATTTAAATCAGCAATACCTTCAGATATATTATGTTTTATTACATTTATTGTAAGCATATTATTTACCCAGTCGCAATAAGTCCTGAAATCCTTGTAACCTACAGCAGGGGAAATATAATATACTCCCCCCATCAACACAATTTTTTGCCTGAAAGCTATCTTTGCCCTATCTTTAGGCTTAAAAGTTCCCACAGTTATATTATTTAACCTGTTGTTTGTCCCGTAAACAGTATTTCCCTTAAAATCAATTATCCTTATTCCAAATATGGGGTCTTCTACTTCAGCCTTAAAAACAGCATCAAATTCTATCATGACTTCATCTCCATACTTGCAGTAATCTATTGGGTTTCCATATTCATCAAGCAGCCTTATGTCCTCTATTTCAGCATCGCCTGAACCGAATCTGTTAATGACATTATTGTCCTCACTAAGATTAGTTAAGGCAAGCCTGTCTATATCTTCTCCGGTAATTACTTTCTGGTTATTTTCAATAATAGTCTGAAATATTTTCTTTCTTTCCTCTCTCTGTTGCTCATGCGCTCTTTCTATTTCAATATTTTCAACAAAGGAACGGTAAGCGCTTACAACGGCAACCGGACCACCGATCTGCTCAACTTTCCCGTTTCTTAAAAATATTACCCTGTTGCATAAATCCTGGATTGTCCCCAGATCATGGGAAACAATTATTATGGTTTTACCCTGCTTTATAAGGTTATAAATAACCTTGTAGCATTTTGCCTGGAAAGCCTGATCTCCGACCGCCAGCACTTCATCAACCAGCAATATATCCGGATTCACATGAATTGCAACAGAAAAGCCAAGCCTCATATACATGCCTGAAGAGTAATTCTTTACCGGCATGTCAATAAATTTTTCCAGTTCTGAAAATTCAACAATCTCATTAAACTTCTTTTCGATATTTTTTCTTTTCATGCCAAGAATGGCTGCGTTTATAAAGATATTCTCGCGGCCGGTAAGATCCGGATGAAAACCTGCTCCAAGTTCAAGAAGGGCAGAAATTGTTCCTTTGACTTTGATTTCGCCTTTGGTTGGCTGAAGGATTTTAGATATTAATTTAAGCATTGTGCTTTTACCGGAACCGTTAGGTCCGATAATTCCAAGTGTTTCACCGTAGTTTACATTAAAAGAAACATCATCAAGAGCAAGAAATTCTATAAATTTAGTCCTTCTAAGGTGAATAATGGTTTCTTTAAGGCTGGGATTTTTCTCGTAATGAATCCTGTATCTTTTTGTAACATTTATTACCTCAACAGCATAATCATTAACGCTTACATCTCTTACCCTTGTAATCTTGTTGCTTATTATTCCCGACAGGGATTTTTTAATTTCTTCCGGCATAGTATTTATTAAATAAAAATCTTTCTGATTAAAATCAACAAAAAACCAATATTATAAAAACCTGCTCTTATTTCTTTCTAATTTAAGAGCAAAGCTTAAATTTCTTCTGCAAATCTGGGTTCAAGTTTTTTAAATACAAAGTAACCTATAAAAAATATTATAAGGATTAACCCGGCATTTGTTACTATCATAAACCAGTTGGGCCATAACAATCCATCAGGATACTTTACATGATAAAACATATTTCTATACATTGACGATAACAACCCGTCAGGATACTTTACATGATAGAACATATTTCTATACATTGACGTAATGGTAGTCATCGGATTAAACCTTAAAATAACCTGATATTTTGGCGGAACCATATTTAATGGATAAATAATAGGTGTTCCAAAAAACCATACCATTATGATTATGTTTATAAGATGCGACAAATCCCTGAAAAATACATTAAGTGCTGATACAAGCAGGGTAAGCCCTGCAACCAGAAAAAACTCTGCAATAATTAAAACAGGAAGCCAGTATAAAAACATATAAAATTTATACCCCAGGATAGTAAGAACTATCATCAGTGAGGTGAGTTCAAGCAAAAAATTAAAGAGATTGGCAAAAACAACAGAGAAAGGGATGATTTCTCTTGGAAAATAAATCTTGTTTACCAGGTTGCTGTTTGCAACAAT
>JAPLCN010000156.1 GCA_026392215.1 Actinomycetota bacterium
ACCTTGAAGGCATAGCGGTATCTTCCGGTTCAGCCTGCACTTCCGGAAGCCTTGAGCCTTCTCATGTATTAAGGGCTATCGGCAGGTCGGCTGATCTTGCACATGGTTCAGTCCGCTTCTCGCTTGGAAAATTCAACACGGGAGAAGAAATTGATTATGCTCTGGATAAATTCATAAAGATTGTCCATAAGCTGCGAAAAATGTCTCCCCTGGTTAAATGATGCTTATCGGAATCCGGATACGGTGTTTGTTTTTAATTGTTGATAATTAAGGAAGATAAATATTTAAGCTTAATGGAGGCAATAACCTTATATATGAAATGTTTTCGGTTTTTAAATATTTTATTAATGGCGTTTTGTAATTTTTTATAATTATTTTACGAATTAAACATTTTTTTAATTATGAATAATAAAAAAGTAATGGTTGCCATGAGCGGTGGGGTTGATTCATCGGTAGCTGCATATCTTCTTAAAGATGCCGGTTTTGAAGTGGTAGGAGTAACTATGTGTCTGGGCGTTAAAAGCGGAGCTGAAGATGGCCCGAGGTGCTGCGGGGAAGATGCAATCGGTGATGCAAAAAATGTGTGCACCAAGCTTGATATACCCCATCATATTTTTGATTTTTCAAAAGAAATGCAGTTAAACGTTATTGATAAATTCATTAAATCCTACCTGGAAGGACAAACACCCAATCCATGCATTGACTGCAACAGGGTATTGAAATTCGGGATACTTTTAAATAAAGCGTTAAGTCTTGGTTTTGATTTTCTTGCAACAGGGCATTACGGGGAAATTTCTGATATAAACGGCAAATATTTATTAAAAAAACCATTAGATAAAAGGAAGGACCAGACATATTTTTTGTATCAGATTAACAGAGAAAACCTTTCAAAAATACTGTTTCCGCTTGCGAATTTTAGGAAGGAAAACGTAAGGGAAATTGCAAAAAATATCGGGCTTCCTGTTGCTGATAAGCAGGAAAGTCAGGAAGTCTGTTTTGTTGTAAATAATAATTACAAGGATTATCTGGAAAAGAATGTCGAAAATAACAGTATAAAACCGGGGAATATTTTAGACTTAGACGGCAGGATTATAGGCAGGCATGGCGGAATTGCTTTTTATACAATCGGCCAGAGGAAAGGATTAAAAATAAGCGCCCCTACGCCTCTTTATGTTATTAAGATAAATAAAAATACCAATGAAATAGTCGTTGGTGAAAGAAAATATTTAGGAAGCAAAATATTAATTGCAGAAGAGATTAATTTGCTAAGTGATGAATTGCCGGAGCATGCAAAAGCAAAAATAAGATATAACCACAAGGAAGCGCCATGCAAAATAATAAAGCTTAACGAATGCGTCAAAGTTATTTTTGATGAAGGGCAGGAAGCTATAACTCCAGGGCAGTCTGTCGTTTTTTATGATAATGACATTGTTTTAGGAGGCGGAGTGATAAAAAACGTAATATCAGACTTTAATCACATTATGGTTTAAAAATCACATATTGCTAATCACTATTTTGATTATTGGCTAAATGGTTTCGAAAAGTGAGTTTAAAATAACAATTTCTTAAAAAATAATTGACAAGCAAAGAAGTTTAGTTTAAATTACTACTTATACTATTAATTCAGTAGTATATTAATAAATAAATAATTACGGGTAAAACAAGTTAATCAGCATTAACAAACAATATTTATAAAGATAAAATGAGAATTTCAACGAGAACAAGATATGGTATGAGGCTGATGGTAAACCTTGCAGCTAATTTTAAAAACGGCTATTCATTTTTAAAGGATGTTGCAAAAAGCGAAGGCATATCACAAAAATATTTAAGCCTTATTGTGATTCCATTAAAAGCTGCTGGAATGCTGACAACAAGCCGTGGAGTTCATGGAGGCTATATTCTGTCAAAGAATCCTTCAAAAATAACAGCCAGGGAGATTGTAGAAGCTCTTGAAGGGGATTTAAGCCTTGTTGAGTGCTCAAGGGATGAAAAATACTGCATTAAATCTAAAAATTGTGCAACCCAGGATATATGGTTTGGTTTAAGCGAAAAAATAGCAGAATTTTTAAACTCATTTAACCTGGAAGAATTAGTAAAAATTCAAATTAAAAAAAAATCAGAATCAAATGATTACAGCATATAATAAAAATAAAAATCAGAAATAAGTGATTTAACAGGGGTATTAAAAATGGCAGACAATTTTAAAACAAAGCATGAGGCAGCTGAAGACAAATTTGATGAGCTTAAAGAAATATTAAAATCAATGGGAAGTGTCCTTGTTGCTTTTTCAGGTGGAGTTGACAGTTCATTTTTGTTGAAGGCTGCTGCTGATGTGCTTAAGGAAAAAGTATTAGCGGTGACAGCCAAATCTCCGACTTTTCCTGAAAGGGAAATTAAAAAAGCAATTGAAATTGCAGGAATTTTAAATGTAAGACATTTGATAATTGAAAGTAGTGAGCTCAAAAATCCTCTTTATTTAAGAAATGATTCTAACAGATGTTATTTTTGCAAAACAGAATTGTTTGAAGATTTGAAAAAAATTGCTTTAAGTGAAAAAATAAATTTTATTTTGGACGGACAGAATTACGATGATATTGGCGACTACAGGCCTGGTATGAAAGCTGCAGCAGAAATTGGAGTCAGAAGTCCGCTGAAAGAATCTTATATGACAAAAAACGATATCAGAAAATTGTCGAAGAAGCTTGGACTCCCGAATTGGGACAGGCCGTCATTTGCCTGTCTCTCAAGCAGGATTCCTTATGGGACATCTATAAGCAAAGAATTGCTTGAAAAGATAGATTTCCTGGAAAATTTGCTTCTGGATTTGGGTTTTACTCAAGTCAGAGTCAGAAATCACGATAAAATAGCAAGAATAGAAATCC
>JAPLCN010000040.1 GCA_026392215.1 Actinomycetota bacterium
AAGCCTTCATTATTTTGGAAGACAGGCAAATAATGCGGTTGAAAATGCAAGATCGGCAGCAGCAGGTTTTATAGGGGCAAAACCGGAGGAAATCATATTTACAAGCGGCGGCACCGAAAGTGATAATTTTGCCTTAAAAGGGATAGCTTACGGAAATTCTTCAAAAGGAAAGCATATCATAACATCAAATATCGAACATCATGCAATACTAAAGTCCTGCCAGTTTCTGGAAAAAAATGGATTTAAAGTTACTTATCTGCCAGTAGAATCAAACGGCATATTAAACCCGGATGTAGTTAAAAAAGCCATAACCAAAGATACAATTTTAATTTCTGTAATGCATGCAAACAATGAAATAGGATCTATTCAGCCAATAAGGGAAATAGGAAAGATTGCTAAAGAAAGCGATATTTATTTTCATGTTGATGCCGTACAGTCTTTCGGGCATATTCCGATAAGGGTTGATGATATAAATATTGATTTGCTAAGTGCTTCTGCCCATAAATTGTATGGCCCGAAGGGTGTGGGATTACTTTATATCAAAAAAGGAACCAGAATTTACCCATTTATGAACGGGGGAGACCAGGAAAGGAAATTAAGGGCATCCACCCATAACGTAACCGGCATAGTTGGTTTTGGCAAGGCAATTGAACTGGCTTGCAAAAATATGAAATCGGAAGCAGAATTCCTTACAGGATTAAGAGATAAATTAATTAATAGCGTAATGGCAAATATTGATAATGTAAAATTAAATGGTGACAGCTTGCAGCGGCTTCCAAACAATGCCAATTTTTCAATAAGATTTGTTGAAGGAGAAGGAATGGTTCTGGGCCTTGACCTTGAAGGCATAGCGGTATCTTCCGGTTCAGCCTGCACTTCCGGAAGCCTTGAGCCTTCTCATGTATTAAGGGCTATCGGCAGGTCGGCTGATCTTGCACATGGTTCAGTCCGCTTCTCGCTTGGAAAATTCAACACGGGAAGAAATTGATTATGCTCTGGATAAATTCATAAAGATTGTCTATAAGCTGCGAAAAATGTCTCCCCTGATTAAATGATGCTTATTGGAATCCGGATATGGCGTTTGTTTTTAATTGTCGATAATTAAGGAAAATAAATATCTAAATGGTTTCATTTACCAGTTTTAGAAGTTTTTGAAATACAGTCTGACGCAAGTCCATAGTAAATCTTTTCAAATTTGTCCAAAGGATTTGAAAAATCATGTTCCTTTATTACAAAGAAAATTACCTTTGGCATTTTTGACAGATAAAAGAATAGTTAAACATTTTATTCCTTTCGGTTAATCTCTGTTTTTTCCCATAGTGTCTTTATTGTTGTATGCATTGCCACTCCTAACATTTTCCTCCTTCCCTAAAGTGTATTAAGAAAGGATTCTAACAGAATTAATAAATGTTTTACTAAGGATCTACCCTATGGAATTTTCATGACCATAAGGTATGGAATTTATTTTAACTTTGAGGTTTAAAAGTTAACACCCTGGAAAGCTATAATTTAGAACCAATAATAAATGAAGAAATTTGTAAATACTTTGTAACAACTTAAAATAACATCAACAAAAATTGATGTCAATTTTATTTTTTAACGTTTTCTGTTATCCATTTTATCCAATTATCAAGTCCTTCGCCGGTTTTGCAGGATAATTTG
>JAPLCN010000004.1 GCA_026392215.1 Actinomycetota bacterium
CCTTGCAAGTCTTATAATTTTTTCAAATTGCTTAACTATTGAAACGCCACTTTGTGTAAGTTCGCTTATTGAACTGATCTCGCTGTTTAGATGAGACATCGTACTATTTAAGTTTTCAACCAGGGGGATCAGACTCTCACTCAGTTTTTCTACAAGAAGCCTGATGCGGTTTACAAGCCTGAAAATCGGAATTGCTACAATAATGCCCACGAGCACAAATGCAGAGATCAGAATAATCGCTAGAAGACCAGTTATCTCCAGTGGTGACACTTTTTACCTCCGATTTATAATTTTTATTTCTATTTTAAGCTCTGTTAAAAACTGTGACAATTGGATCTTAAATTCTATTCTTAATCTAATGCAATATATTTACTATTGGGCTTTACAGCTAACCTAACGATCTCTTCATCTCTCTTCATCAAAATATTTATATATTTTATCACAATTTCATCTCAAAAACTAATCTCGGTAAGATAAGCCTGGTTTTCTATTTAATAAGGGTAAGCGCAAGAGCATTATAATGCATAATTTACTGTCTCTATTCGTAAAATAACCTACTCCAAATGATGAAATCTTATTAAAAATTATACTGTTATTAATGTAAATTACTTTGTTTGTAAAAAACACCTTAAAAGTTCTAGATTTTTACCTGGTTAAAATAATAGTTTTAAATAACCTTAAAACTAACAGGAAAGTAATAGAGACAAAAGGCATAATTTTAAAAAATTATCAACAGAAATCCATCTTTAAATATGCAAAATAGGTTTAATTAAATTAAAAATCATAAAAAGAGATGCAATTCCAATAAACGCAAATGTAATCCAGGCAATAATCTTATATGCTTTTTTACTTTTAAGCCTCCCGACAACTCTTTTATCATCAGCAACTTTTATAATTATTGCAATTAAAGGTACAGAGATAACTCCATTAATGATAGCAACGTAATATAGGGCAGTAATTGGATTTATTTTAATCAAATCTATTAATGCTCCAATGAGAGTTGCCCCACCTAAAACTAAATAAAATGGCCATGCGTTTTTTAGTTTTTTACTTAATCCTTCTTTAAAACCAAATGTATCAGAAATTGCATATGTAACACTTCCAGCAAGAACAGGAATGGATTGGAACCCAATGCCAACGATGCCTATGGTAAATAGCAGATAGGCAAAATTTCCTGCCAAAGGTTTTAATGCCAGAGCAGCTTCTTGTGGTGTTCCAATATTGGTAATTCCGCTTTTATTTAAAGTTGCAGCAGTAGTTATTAAAATGAAAGCAGCAATTAAATTAGAAAAAACCATTCCGACAATAGTATCTTTCCCAAGAGTTTTAACTTCTTTTTATGTTGTAATAGATTCGTCGCCAAATATTTTAATTTTTCCATTATTAATTTTATCTTCAACTTCTTGTGAAGCTTGCCAAAAGAATAGATAAGGAGATATTGTGGTACCGATAAAGCCCACCATTGTCATAAGATAAACCGAACTTAAATCAATATGTGGAATAAATGTATATAATAATATAGAGTGCCAGTCTTGTTTTACAATAAAGGCAGTAATTACATAAACTAAAAGAGTAAAACTCATAAATTTAAGATAAATAGAATATTTTTTGTAAGAAATAAATACTTCCATCAATATAATAATTACAGTCACTAAAGACAGCCAAAGTATTGTAGGTAGACCTAAAATCATCTTAAGGCTTGCAGCAATTATGCCCAAATCGGCAGCTATATTTAAAGTATTAGCAAAAATTAGAAGAATGACTGAAAAATAAAGAAGCTTTTTAGAATAAAATTTTTTCATTACACCGGCAAGTCCCATTCCTGATGTCATGCCAATTCTTCCACACATTTCCTGAACAGAAAACATCATAGGGATTAAAAAAAGAGACAACCAATTAAGTTTATATCCAAATTGTGCTCCCGCTATTGAATAAGTTGCAACACCTGATGGGCTGATGGGTCATCATCGGCAGCACCTGTAATAAATCCTGGTCCTAATTTTCTAAAGATATTTTTTAGAGCTTTATAAAATTTAGGCATTTTAATTTTTATTCTTTTTAGAATTTATTAACAGATCTAAAAGCCCTTGATTCTACTACATTATGCTACTATCCTCTCGCATAATTAAGAATTTATATAAATCTAAAATGAAAGAATATATCGATTATTTTATTTT
>JAPLCN010000191.1 GCA_026392215.1 Actinomycetota bacterium
TACTGAAGAATAATCTATTTATTCATCAAAAGACTCAATTCTAACCAAAGACTGCAAGATTTTCTTGAAAAAAATCTCATTTACACATACTTACCGAAGGGACACAGTTTGTCCATGGCTAAAGTAAGTAAGAAAAAGAAAAATACCCAGCGTGAAGCCCTCCTTTCACTTATCTATCAGCAGGAACTCTTTGATCACTTAGATGAAGAAGATACCGGGGAATCAAAAGAATTTAGGGAATTTATAACAGAGGAAGCAAAAGAGCGTGGAGTTGACTCCTTAGAGCTAATTGATTACTTTACAGAAAATCGTGAAGAATTAACACAGGTTTTAAAAAAGAAGAATTACGATAAGTTCATACCGCGCCTTAATAAAATTTACAGCCCCGCAGGTACATTTAATATTTACCAGAAAATTACAACACAAAACAAGTTAACCAAAAACGACTTAAAGAGCCAGTCAGAAGAATCCCTTATTTATCAGAAGGGTGATCTGTCATACTTCTACCCTATAGCGAAACTTGACAAGTTGGAGGGAGACGTACCTAAGGTATATATAAGCCAGGATAAAAATCTTAACCTGCTTCTTCTTCTTACTTAAGGAGCAGCAATTCTCAAGCATTAAAAAAGAAGCAAAATGCAAATTTGCTCTTGTAGAATATGCAAGAAGAAGAGGATACTCCGATGAGAAGATTAGAAAAAGCGGAAATATCTTTGAGGAGCTTAAAAAAGACTTGTTCTCTGGCGCTTTTACCACTTATACAATAGAATCAATAATGATAGACGGTAAGGAATACAAGGTTCATGGCATACCTAATTTTTACAAGTTATATGAGCCAAAAAATCCCAAAAGCGAATGGATTGTAGAATTTAATGCCCCCTATAATCAATGGATTTTAGAGGTTTTAAATGGGCAGGCCAAACAGTTCTATATCTATAACCCAAAGGAAATAGAAGATCCTGAAACCAGCAAAAGACCATATCTTCATCTCTTTTACAGGGAATATATTAAAATGAAAAGAAGTATTCCGCTTACCATGCCCATTAAAGTGATTAATTTATTAACTAAATGCGGTATTGGAAGAGAAATCCTTGAAGTTATTAATTTATTAACTAAATGCGGCATTGGAAATGAAATTTTAGTAAGACCAAAAGAATGCTTTAGAGTTTTAAAAGAATTTTTAATATACTTTAACACCCATTATGAACCAATACCTAAAATTGAAAGTTTTAATTTATATAATGATTTCCATAAAACAGATACCGTTAAACTTCCTTTAAGCATATCAGAAGCATTTAAAGAGTATCCTTATGAAGACTTTAAAGATCTTCTTGCTGCGATAGGAGTTAAAGATATAAGAGATGCTTATATCTCCTTTACAAGGCCCAGAGCAAAAATTAAATTAAAACAAAAAATCAGGAGCAGATGACAGCCGTAAGATCTAAATAATTTTCGCCTGCATGATGATATTTTTTAGAAAATATGTTATTTTTCTTTATTAAACAATTCTATTAAGTGAACTGTTTTAATCAATAGCAAAATATACTTTTTCATTTTATTTTATGGATATACCAGTAAAAAGATTGAACTGCGGGTTTGTGCTTCCAGTATTCGGGTTCGGAACATGGCAAATGGGTGGAAGAGACACAAGAAATCAGGAGAATGATGATATTGCAGACATTAATGCAATAAAGAATGCGTTAGATTTGGGAATTACACATTTTGACACAGCAGAATTCTACGCAGAAGGTTTTGCTGAAAAATTATTAGCAAGGGCAATAAAGGGTTTTGACAGGTCCAAATTGATAATAACTACAAAAGTATCCCCTATGAATTTTCATTATAAAGACTTGATAAAATCATTAAATCAAAGCCTTAAAAGGATTAAAACAGATTATATCGACATTTATCTTATGCATGCACCTAACCCTTATATTCCAATAGCAGAATCCATGCAAGCAATGGACTATCTTATAGATAAAAAATTAATAAAATATATAGGCCTTAGCAATTTCAATATCGACCAATTCAGAAAAGCTCAGAATTGCACAAAAAATAAAATTGTTTGTAATCATGTGCACTATAATTTGAAATACCGGCTTCCACAGCAAGACGGTTCGATAGAATATGCCCAATCAAATGATGTAATGATTGTAGCGTGGAGACCTGTTCAGAAAGGCCTTTTTGCAGCTGAGAGTAATGAATTGCTTGACAGTATGTGTTTAAAATATAATAAAACTACCAATCAGATTGCCATTAACTGGATCATCTCACAAGACAATTTAACCGTAATAACCAAATGCAGAAGCCTGGAACACTTAAAAGAAAATATGGGAGCGCTCGGATGGAAAATGGATAAGAAAGACATTGATTTATTAACTTACAGTTTTCCTGATGTAAAATTTACAGCTGATATAAAAACACTTACCGATAAGATAAAGCCCAACTAGCATATAAAACCTAAATATATTTATTAAAAGTTATTAAAGTCAATTCATAACTTTTTTATTTCTATTCGTAAGTAATTTCCACTTTCCGGTGAGCTCATTTAATATTTCTACCAGAATTTTCTAAAATTTCAATTAACATCTAACATTGGTGGAAGTAGATTATCAATTTTTTCATTTAAGTTTCTTATGACAAAATTGCTGTTACTATAACATCTTTATTTACATTATGCTGTTTTTATTCTAATATAATTTTGATAATACGGATTTAAAAATTTTAATGTTATTTTTATAATTTAAAACTTGGGGAGCTTTTGGCTGAGAGGATTGGTTTTCCAATCGACCCATTGAACCTGAACTAGTTAATTCTAGCGTAGGAAAGCAAATATATAGGTTTAATATTTCAGCTACTGCCAGATTCCCTGGTCAGTAGTTTTTTTATTTTAAGGGTAAAAATTTAAAGTTAAAAATTTATTATGAATTACCAGCAAGTTTAATTAAAAGTAATTTTAAAATGTTGCCATTTAAAAAAATTAAAAAATAAATTTGCAAAATTTATTTAAAAACTTGCACGGCAAATATAAATTAACAGGAATTAAAAAAAGACAATGAAAGAATCAAAATTTGAAGAAGCAAAGAAGCCAGATTTTAAAGAAAATGAGTTAATGATCGATTCCAGCCAGCATAAATCATATGCACTTATTGTAGCAAACGGGTGCATGGAAAACCCGGCATTAGTGCTGGAGATATTATTAGATAATTATCACTTTAATAATAAATATCTGATAATTTCAGCAGATGGAGCAGTTAAAAACTGCCTTAAACTTAAACTTATTCCTGATATTGTCATAGGTGATATGGACAGCATTGAAGAAGGAGATAAAGAAATGATTGAAAGTCATACTATAAATACGGTTTATGTAAAATCTCCTGCTGAAAAAAATGAAAGTGATACTCAACTGGCTATGGAATATGCACTCAAAAATAAAATAAAAAATATAATCTTAATCGGAGCATTGGGAAAACGGATAGACCATAGCCTCGCTAATTTGTTTAACATCGCTTCTGACAGATTTAAGGATGTAAATCTTAGAATTCTGGATGATAATTATGAAATTTCTATTTTAAGGAATTCAGGAGAAGTAAAGGGAATTATTGGAAACACTCTTTCAATCTTTTCCTTAACTTCAAGCACATATTTTATCAATACTGATGGATTGAAATATAAACTTCAGAATGAGGAATTGCTGTTCAGCCCTATAAGAGGAATAAGCAATATCTTTGAAAAAAAATCAGCACAGATAGATATTAAAAACGGAATAATACTGCTTGTAAAAGAAATCAGGCATTTGTGAAAATAAAAAGATAATTAAGAATGAAAAAGACAAGAAATTTCTTAAATAATTTATATTCCCTGCTGTTCTTCCTGATGCTTATTGCAATTTGGGAAATTATTTCCAGGACAGGATCGGTTCCAAGCTATATACTGCCAGCCCCAAGTATTATAATTTACAGCCTTTTTTCCAATTTTAGTTTGATGGGTCGGCATATATTGGTTACTGTTTATGAAACACTGGTTGGTTTTATAATATCTGTTTTTTTAGGAATAATAATTGCCATAATTATGGACGGGCTGCCTTTTGTTAAAAAAGTCATATACCCTCTTCTTATTACTTCACAGACAATCCCTATTATTACTCTTGCTCCTTTATTTATAATCTGGTTTGGATATGGTTATCTGCCAAAAATAATAATTGTAATCCTAATCTGCTTCTTTCCCATATCAATAAACCTGCTTCAAGGTTTGGGGTCTGTGGATATTGAACTAATCAATCTTTTAAAATCCATGGGTGCAAGTAAATATCAAATATATAAAATTGTAAAGCTTCCGGCATCGCTTCCCAGTCTTTTCTCGGGACTTAAGATTGCGGCCACTTATAGCATTATGGGAGCCACGATTGGAGAATGGGTTGGAGGTAAAGACGGCATAGGAGTATTCATGCTGAGAGCAAAATATTCTTTTGCCACTGATAAAGTTTTTGGAGCAATCATAATAATTACTGTATTAAGCATATGTTTATTAAAATTAATTGAATTTATTGAAAGAAAATCAATGCCCTGGGTTGCTTATGAAAAAAATGACACCCTGGGCGAACAGATATAACAGGAGATGATAAAAATGAGAAACAAGGACTTTAAATTCTTAAAATTACTTTATGTTTTCATAATTCTTCTTGTCTTAATGACATTTGCAGCTTACTTACCTGCCTGCAAACCTTCATTGTCAGAAGAAAACATAAACACTCAAAATCAGGAGCTAAAAAAAATAACAGTTGTTTTAGACTGGGTTCCAAATACTAACCATACAGGTATATATGTTGCAAGAGAAAAAGGATATTACAAGGAAGAAGGTTTTGATGTTGAAATTGTCCAGCCAACAGAAGGCGGGGCTGCAGATCTTATTGCAGCAGGAAAAGGAGAATTCGGGATCAGCTATCAGGAACAGGTAGCCTATGCAAGAACAGCAGAGCCTGCTTTGCCCGTCAAGGCAATTGCCGCAATTATCCAGCACAACACTTCCGGATTTGCATCTCCAGTAGAAAAAAATATAAAAACTCCAAAAGATTTTGAAGGTAAAAAATATGGAGGCTGGGGTTCGCCAATTGAAGAAACAATGCTTAAGGCACTGATGGAAAAATATGGTGCAGACTTTTCTAAATTGCAAATAGTAAATATAGGTGCATCTGATTTTATTACAAGTGTTCAAAAAGATGTGGATTTTTCCTGGATATTTTATGGATGGGATGGAATTGCATCAGAAGTCAAGAATTTTAAAATAAATTTTTTAAAGCTTCAAGACCTGGATAAGGATTTGGATTTTTATACACCCGTCATTATTACAAATGAAAATAATATAGAAAAAGATCCGGAAATGATAAGAAAATTCTTGAATGCGACATCAAAAGGTTATTCTTTTGCTATTAAAAACCCGGATGAGGCAGCACAAATTCTACTTAAAAATGCTCCGGAACTGGATAAGAATATTGTAGCAGCAAGCCAGAAATACCTGGCAAAGCAATATCAGGCAGATGCTTTAAAATGGGGAGTTATGGATGAAAAAATATGGCAAAACTTCTCAAACTGGATGTTTGATAAAAAACTGATAATTAAAAAACTTGATTTCAAAAATGCTTACACAAATGAATTCCTACCTTAGAAAAGGTATCAATAAAAAATTATATAAGTACCGTTAATAATCGGTGTTTGGTGAATAATTCACTTTAATTTTAAGAAAATAAAATTTTAAGATTGTAAAACTTAAAAAATTTATAAAAAGAATTATTCATCATGAACTAACTAATAATTTAATTTAAAGTATTTACCAGATTTTAAAATAAAACAGAATGCCAAATAAGATTGAGGTTTTAAACATAAAAAAAAGTTTCGGAAGTCTTGGTACTATTGAAAATGTTTCCGTCTCTCTTGAAAAAAATAAGTTTGTATCCATACTTGGCCCAAGCGGATGCGGTAAAAGTACTCTTTTTGATATTATTTCCGGGCTGGAAAAGCCTGACAGAGGTGATATTATAATTGACGGTATAAACTGTATTGGCAAAACCGGCAAAGTAAGCTATATGCACCAAAAAGATCTGCTTTTGCCATGGAAAACTATTCTGGATAATGCTTGTATTTCACTTCAGGTAAAAGGTTTGAGAATTAGACAGGCAAGAGATAAAGCAGGTACTTATTTTAATTTGTTTGGGCTTTCCGGATTTGAGAGTTATTATCCCAACCAGCTTTCTGGAGGAATGAAACAAAGAGCAGCGCTGCTTAGAACCTATCTGTTTTCTGATGACATAATGCTGCTTGATGAACCTTTTGGCGGACTGGATGCAATAACAAGAAGAAGCATGCAGCTTTGGCTTTTGGGACTATTAAAAAATTTCAAATCTTCCATACTTTTTATAACTCATTCTGTAGATGAAGCAATCTTTTTATCAGACAGGATTTACCTGTTTTCAAAAAGACCTGCTATTGTTAAGGCAACCTTTGATATCAACATACAAAGACCAAGAGACTATAAGACATTTACTTCAGCACATTTTAATGAAATTAAAGAAAAAATAATAAATCTGCTTCAAGTTGAATAAAAAAAGTTTGAAAGTCTTTAATACCTCTGATGCAGATATTGCCATGCCTCATAATTTATATTTGGATGCAAGTACTCGATGGATTAGTATTGATAGGCGGGGATGTAAAATTCAGGGAAAGAAATGAGCTACATCAACAAGGTATAAGAGTTTCAGGTATCCCGGCATATATCTCAATTAATTTATTCTGATTCGAGTCTTTTATATCTTTCCAAAATTATTTTTTTTAGATGATCGATTCTTTTAAATCCTATTGGATTTTCATCCAAAAACCTAATTAATAGTGCTTTTGAATTTATAATTTTATTAATGGTATTTTGAAAAGATTTTTCCTCAACCCTTAAATAGGTTGCAAGCCGGGCGAAATCAGAAAGACTGAGCTTATTTCTTTTTCCGTTTATAGTAAGAGCGCTTTCATCCTCCCTGGGCAAATATAACTTTGAAGACACGAAGTCATAACACGGGGACAGCTGGTAACTGCCGTCTATTGATATTAGCGAAAAGTTTTTCAAATGCATGTCTCCATTACCGATTAAAAAACAAAATATGACCCTTTCCAAAAAATCAATCAGGTCCAGATATGGTATCCTGGAATATTTTAAAATAGCCGCCCCTACTTTTTCCAGTGAAGATTCGTACTTTGAATCGGAGGATAAACCGAGCAATTGTGCCATGTCTTCTACATGGATTTTTTGCCCGGCAGCATCCCTGTCAAATCTTCGTATTATATAACATATTTTCTGATCGATCATATAAAAAAGCCCATTAGGGGGGACATTCATCCCTAAAGCTTCTGCCATATTCATACAGATATTTTCATTTTGAGGCAGTTCGGGATATTCTGATGGCTCCGGTTTTAAAATATGGGTTCCTCCCGATGGGACTATTTCAATAATATTTTCTTTTTTATTTAATTTTACTAAAGCCTTAATTTGTACTCCGGATATGGACATCCTGCCAATGTTTTCGCTGATTTTAGAAATAAGTTCCGTGCTTTTAATATTTAAAAAAGGCAGCTTTTCTACTCCAAATAATTTCTTTAAACAACTTTTATGGTAAGAAAAATCATCTTCAATTTTTTTTAAACAGCATAAACAATGTTCCATGCTTTTAAGAGCTTTCTCTCAAAGGTTTTATACTTACAGCTCCGACAGTGTCCTGACCCACAAGCTGCAGCAATTTAAATTTATTATTCCGGTCTATTTTCAGTTTTGTTATTGTCAAATCAAGAAGAAAACCTTCCGGAAGCAAATTCTCAAAAAAAGGAAATAAATTATCTGAAAAGTATTTCTTTTGGGCTAAAGGCATTGTTAGACTTATTGGTTTTGACTTAGCATCATTTAAATAACCAAAATCATATTCAAACTCATAACCCTCTTCTGTCTTTAGAAGTAAACCTGCTTTTTTATCCTTATAATAAACAACAGCGGCTTCATTCATTTTCTACCTGTAAACTTTTTTAATTCTTAAAATTTTTACTAAAAAACATTATGTTTTTTGATGCTGATTAAATACATTAAAATGCAATTAGTTTACCGGGGCAAATCAACAGGCCCAAGTGTTTTACCAAATAATTTCAATACTTTATTTAATGTGTCAGTCCGCAAGGATATTTTCCCCTGCTCAACATCTCTAATGAACCTTAAACCTACCCCTGCTTTAAGTGCCAGCTCCTTTTGAGTCAGCCTGACTGCTTTTCTTTCAGCTCTTATAGATTCACTGATTACATTTTTCTCTTTTATCATGATTTAAGAATTATACCTTAATAGATATAAATAGTCAATTAATGTTATAATTATATATCTTATAGGGTATATATATTTAATAAATATATTCTAAAGGGTATAATATTATAATTATGTTTTATAAATTATACCTTTAAGGGTATAGTTTGTTTAGTTATTCTATAAAGAAGCAACTCTTGAATTTACAATAATCTTTTTAAGCGCTAATAAAATTTACGGTAAACTCAATTCTTAGGTTTGTGAAGTTGCTTTACAACCCACTTCAGTTAAAGTGTCCGATTGGATTTATAGAATGTCTTCTGGATCTCACAAGTATAAATCATAGATAAACACCATAATCTGATATAAATCTGATATTTAAAGTATAAAAAATAAAGGATTCGTGAAAAGTTAGCAGGTAATAGACGGAAAAAACCTGACCAGAGCTATCTTTAGTCATTTTTTAAGCAGCGTAAAACTCTTAGAAATCATATTTGGTCTAGAAATCCATGTAATCGGTATTTATATAATCATCGCACTTGTAGTCATCAAAGGAATTAAGCTACAGCAGGCTTAATGATACAGAACAGAGATAAAACTGCTGCTTTTTTAGTTTATTTTCGGCTCATGAAATCTTCCTGAAGTATTTTCTGGCCAGGTTTAAATTTTAAAAAATTGTCTTCGTCGTATTGGTATTTTACAAATTTTTCAAGAAACTCGGATGATCCTTTTAATATCTTAAGAGATATTTCCTTCCCAAGCATTTCGCTCATAAATGCTACCATGTTGTTTGTATATTCTTTATGTATTTCTTCTATATCGTCGTTGTCAATCAAAGTTATCTGTCTGTAATTTTTCATCATTTCTATAAAAAGGTATTTTGCCATTTCGCTGTCGTATCTGCGCCCGTATATTTCCTTTTGCCTTATCCATCCCGATGGTATTTTATTTTCCTGGCCTGTCCATACCAGATAACCTCTGTATGGATCTCCGCCATATTCAATCCAGCCTTTGCAAAGATAATAAGTTGCAGGGTCTTTTTTGAATTCTTCAAGATATCTTTTTTTTGAACCTAAAAATAAACTGATGCAGTCGTCTACTTTAGGTATTAATATCTCATGTGTATCAGACTTTAATCCTACAGCTCCGTTGCTGCAAAGTCCGTAGCCTAAAAGTATTTTATCATAACTTTTATCAACACTGTCAATTGCTTCCTGGAGCTTTACAGTCATCACAACAGGTGTATTATGCAGGTGCTGCTCCATAAAAATACAATCAAGATCGTTTTCTTTTTCTTCTTTATATTTCATAAATTCGTTTTTCATTACATCACATACTATTGCCAGGTTCTTCATATATATCCTTTATTTTTTATCAAATTAATTTTTAACTTTTTATTTTTTAAAATATGCACTAAAAAAGAAGCAAGTATATATTTTAAAGGGACTCTAAGATTCTTTCCCCTTTTTTTATAAAATCTTTAATGGCATTAAAAATTATACCATTTGTTTTTACTATAGCTGCATGGAAGTTATATATATCAAATTTAATATTTTGTAAATTAAATAATTTTTATTAAAAACTTGAAATAGTTCTATTGAATAAAACATTTATAATAATTTTCTCTTTTATGATTATTTTCCATACTTTTTAAATTAAAAAAGCCTCTTCCCGGTAATAATATTTGTAAAATTATTATGTAAAGTTGTATTCATATTGTTATTTGTAAAACTTTATTAAAAAAATAATACTTTTTTATAAAAATTATTGAGATTTTATTCATAAGAATTTGCTCGTATAATAAGATAATAATAAATAGTTTATTTATAAGACATCCTAAATTACAATAGATTAATACACCAAATAAGCTAAGCGGAAAGACAAATGGAATTTGCTTTTGGCTGCTATCTGGTAGACCAATTCCTAAAGACTTTTGCTTTCTTGCTCTGACCTTCAAACAATGATTAGAATGATTTGGGCTTAAATTATTTAAGCACCAATTATAACGAGGCTTTGTTATCGGTCGAAAGAGATAAGAAGCCGCTTGGCGGAAATATCATTTCATAAGAGAAAGGAAGATCCATGAATCAGAAAGTATATGTGGGTATTGACCTTGCCAAAGACAGTTCCAGAGTCGCAGTAGTTGATAAAGATGGCAGTAAGCTGTCCAGTCCCTTTAGCATCAAAAACACAAGGGATGGCATGGAAAAACTGCTGTCAAAACTTAATAGCTATAAAAATGATCAGATACTCTGCGGTATGGAAGCATCTTCAAATTACTGGGAAAACGTCTACTCATACCTGAAAGAGAAAAAAGTATCCTGTCTACTTATCAATCCATATCAGGTAAAAAAGTACAGACAGGCTCTCGGTCTAAAGATTAAAACAGATTCAGTTGATGCAGAAGCTGTAGCACAGCTTATAAGGGCTAAAAAATATGATAACCTTTATATCTCTGATGAGGTAGCAATTGAACTAAAAGAGCTCGTTAGAATAAAGTTTTCCTTTGCGAGAAGGGCGAAAGATTTAAAGAAAGGTGTAATGTCACTTCTTTGCCTGGTATTTCCAGAATATACCAGGATAATCCCTCATCCCTTCTCCAAAGTATCTACAGAGATTTTATCAAAATATCCCACTTCGTGCCATATGGCAAAGGCAAGTGTCTCAAAACTTGTTAAAATCTTTAGAAGATACCAGGGATGCAATTTTAGCGCAGGTAAGGCAGAAGAGCTGATAGCTGCTGCAAAAGAGAGCTTTTATTCCGGAAGGGCGTCCAGATCAAGGGGTATATCTATATCCATGCAGATTGAAGAGATATCTTCACTGTCTTCAAAGATGGAAGAAATAGAAGAGGAGATAAAATCCATCCTTGACCCTGCTGATCCCAAAGGCGGCCCACCAAGCTTCAGTATCCTAAATTCAATAAAAGGAGTTGGCATTGGAACTATTTCAGCCTTTCTGGGCACAGTTGGTGACATGTCACGCTTTTTAAATTCCGATAAGCTTGTCTCCTATATTGGATTTTGTCCCAGGATATTTGAATCAGGAAAATACAAAAAGAAAAATCCTGAGATTCAAAAAGCAGGTCCAAGGGAGTTAAGGTATATGCTATATCTATCAAGTGTGGCGTCAATAAAACATAACATATGGCTAAAAAAATATTACCATGACCTGGTATCAGATGGTATGCCTGCAAAAAAAGCTCTAATCAAGGTGGCAGTCAAGATTACAAGGATGATGTATTCAATGTTAAAATACAAGACTTACTATGATCCATCCAGAGTGTTTTTACAGTACAGACCTGAAAAGATTGCTGCATAACTTATCATGTCTTTTAGTTCTTTGAAAATTTAATATTTTTTACTTTTCTTTTTATAGAATGTCTTCTGGATCGCCCAAATACAAATCATAGACAAACACCATAACCTGAT
>JAPLCN010000185.1 GCA_026392215.1 Actinomycetota bacterium
AATAACAAACAAGAAAAACAGCATTATCATAAAAGCCTGGACAAATATTCTGAGATAAGTAAATCCATAGGCTTGCTCATAAACCAGCATCCTGTAAAAAGCTGATATAAGTAAAATAAAAGTGAAAATTACCAGCAGGGTAAGAAAAGCCCTGATAGCAGTGAAGATTCTTTTACTATCTTTTTTTACAAATGTGATGCCAAAAATTAAAATGCCAAAATTAATAATAGTTACGATAACCAGCTCAGCAAAACCTCTTCTTGCATATTCTGCATAAGTAAACGAAGAAGGCAGGACAAAAGAACTTCCACCAAAAAGATACCTGAACTGGATAAAGGAAAATACGGCATAAATTGCATTTACCAGGATTAATATTGTTAACAAAACGACAGGATCTAAAAATAATTTCCACTGTATTTTAGTAGATGAAGTGCCATCAGTATTTGCGTTGCTATTTGTTGATGCCTTACTATTTGTGGATGGAGTGCTACTAGTAGATACAGCGCCATTTGTAGACTTTTTCCGTTCATCAAAGGCTTTTAATAAGGCCCATAGAAAACAAATTGCATAAACTGAAACTGAAATTATTATTAAAAAATGTTTGAATATTTTTAAAAGGGGTATGTTTATAAAAATATTCTTAAACACAATATCTGCTGATGAAAGAAGCCACAAAATAATTGCCAGGAGTGGAATTGAAATCAGTATGCCTATAACCACTTTTGGCAGAATCCTGCTTTTGCTGCCTTTGCTGCTATTATCAGTCATCCTGGATAATGTTAAAAATGGCCTGTGAATAAACCTGAATGGAACAAAAATCCTCTTTGCAATATCCCCTATAAATCTTATATCCGACCAGTCTGATTTGTTTATATTTGCAACCAGGGAACTGAGCATAATTACGAGAATGGGAACAATTAAATAATTTAAAATCTTAAAGACCTGGTTAGAGAAAATAAAAAAAGTTGATGAAAGCAATAATATAGGAATTACAAAGAACCATGCCTGGTTATTTAATTTTTTTAGGCAGCCCCAAAAACTTGCTAAAAATACCGCCAGGACCAGGACAATAAAAATAATATAGGAAATCCCAAGTGTCTTGTTGTAGAAAAAAATATCGAATGATACACCTATTATCAATCCGAATAAAAGTAGCCAGTATTTTTTACGTTCCAATTCCATAAATTATTCCATAAAATTATATGCGGCTTTGTTATTCTACAAGCATTCCCCTTAAAATACTACAATAAATATTATTAAGTTTTCAAGTTGTTAAGTTTTAATAATTCATGAACTTTTAGAACCAATTTGTAAAGCTTGGCTGGGCATAGTAGACAGAGTTAGAACTAAATTATTAAGCTTAAGCAGGGATATTTTTATAACTGAATTTAAGTTTTAACAATTAAAATAAATATTTTACCTTTAAAGTAGTAGAATATATTTATTTAATGATGTTAATCTTTTGTTTTTAAAAATATCTATTTAGTTATTTCAAAAATAGACGTAATGAGAGCAACAATAATTATAATTGATGTATTGCAAGATTTCTTTAGAGAAGGTCGACTAAAGGAACACCGGGAGAAGCTGGTAAGATCCATAAATGAACTGGTAAATATTGGAGGGAGAGAGGTTTACCTATCATCTGGGTCCGCCAAGAATTTAAAGATGACTTAAGTGATGCTTTTCTTGCCTTGAGAAAAAGTGGCAATAAAATAACCATTGAAAATACAGAAGGCTGTAAATTCCTTCCTGAGCTTGATCGACAAGAAAGCGATCATGAAATCCTTAAGAAAAGATATAGTGCATTTTTCAAGACTGAAATGGACGATCTTTTAGATAGACTTGGTGTGGATACCCTTATCCTTGCTGGTGTAAATACACACGCCTGTATTCGCATGGCAGCTGTTGATGCCTATCAGCGTGATTATGAAGTTATACTTTCAATTGATTGCATTGACTCATATGATGAAGAATTTCATAAAGTTTCTTTACGTTATCTGGAAAGAACAATTTCTGTGCCATTAAGCAATGAAGAGGTAAAATCAAAGTTAATATAATCATATAGGCAAGTTGGTCAGTTCGCGGGCTATGCAGGTTTGGCTGCCCCAAGTAGTGAAATTTCGAACCATTTTCTAAAGGAAATTGTAAAACTTAAAAAATTAATTATCTATAATGGACAATACAATAATAAAAATATCTTAAAAAAATTTTCATACTAAACTTTTTTATATATAAGTCGTCTAATAAACCGGATAAAAATTAGTATTTTTTATCATAATATAAATTGAAATAGTTAAAAATGAAAGAGGGAAAGAATTAAAATTTATATGTTCACAGGAGGGGTATAATGATAGAACAGGTTCATAATCATATTGTTTCAGAGCTTCAGCAAAACGCTCGAACAGACACAATTTTTATAATGACTGCAATTTTTCTCAACTTGATATCGCTTGGAATTAATTCAGCTATCGCCACAAATTCAAGGACTGATACAAATCTGTTTATTGTTATGTTTATCCTTGTAGCGCTGGTTTTAGTTGTAAATTTTATTGTGATATTTGGTTTACTGAAAGGCAAACAGACAAGATATAAACTAATTAATGGGCTACTTAAAATGTATAAAGACCAGAATGTAGATGGCTATTATGACTCCACTCTTCTTCTAAATTATAATGTAAGGTATAATCTTTTTATTTTTGCTGTTGTATTTACAGGAGCAGTAGCTATTGCCATACCATTTATTGTTAGATAAAGAAGCTAATTATTTTTAGTCAATAGAAGATATCATTAAACACCACTTTATTTGATGATATTTAACTGGCTGCCCAGAGAGGATTCGAACCAAAATTTAAATAAATAAGACAAATATTTACTATTTAATTAATCTGTGGGGTGAACTTACTACTCCGGGTATAATAAAGGGATATATTTCTGATGTTTCTGATGATTTTTTACAAGCATATAATAAAAAAATACACAATTATTTTTTCTTCAAAAATTCATATAGATATGCTTTAGTCCTATAACCCAGGTTATAAGCTCAAACTTTTGGATTCACATTTTTTAATTTTGGAATTATTATAATTATAATAAAAGTGGATATATTTTAAGCACATTTTTATACTAAAACTTGTAAATTTGAAGAATTTTTTAGTATTTTTGAAAAGCTATAACTATTTAAGTTTGGTGGAGTTAGTCTATAAGCCGAGTTATAGCCTGTTTCAGTTAAAAAACAAAAGCTTATACTGATTTAAATTTTTCATAATAAATAATCCTATGATTAATAATTATAAATATAAACAAGCAGCCCGTTATTATCTCTAAGATACAAAGTATCGTGCTCATTATTCCAGATTGGCTGTGTGGAATTCCAGTATAATTTTTCCCTGGTGTTTGTCCCTGAACCGGTATATAAAATAACATTTTTTCCGGATTCAAGGGTAAAATTTTCAAATCTGTAAATATTTGTCCCTGCATCTTTTAAGGTCCAGCCATCCATATTCAGAGATTTTGAGCCGGTATTTTTAATGCTTGCCCATTCCCCGTTCAAGTTTTCAGTATCCTTACCTTCTGCATCATAGTTTAAAACAACTTCCAGAACCTCTGTTGAAGATTTCTGCCATAAGCCGGCTTCATTTTTCCTGGCAGATCTTTCTGCTTCAAGAAATTTGTCTGTGTATTTTACATCCGGAGGATAAGTATAGGCATTGGCAAAACCGCACCAGACCATTTCAAAATTAACAAATAAATCCGGCAGATATACATATCTTAAATATCTTCCGTACATATCCTTATTGGTGACATCTTTTTCAAGTTTTACCTGTTTGCCAAGCACGAGAATCTCCATAAATTCCTTAGCTTCCTCATAAAAATACATATCTTTTTCGGGGGTATTTATTCCAATAAATCTTATTACCATACTGTTTTTAAGTTCTACAGTATCACCATCAAAAACATTTATGACGTTATAGTCAGAATCATTAAAATTTTTATTCTCATAAATATTTGAATTATTTGATATATTTTCTGCGGGTGAAGCGCCTGAATCAGTAACTATGGATTCCGGCAAACTATTATTTTCTTTTGAATTTGATTCTGATTCTGAAGTTTGCGAAGAATTTAAACTACTTGCGGAACTGCCTGTAACATTACTGCCTTTTATTTGCTTACTATTTTCGGTATAAAAAAGTCCGCATGAAATCTGTAATAATAATATTGAAATTAAAATTATAAAAAGGAAAGAAAATATTATTGTTTTTAATATTGAAAAAAATAAATGAGTTTTCTTTCTGAAATTATCAATGCACTTATCTTTGCCAAAAAAAATCATTTATTTTTATGCTCTTTACTGTTTCCTAATTTTTCTTTTATTTTTGAAATTTCTTCCCTGGATTTTCTGTTAAGCTTTTTTCCAATGCTTGAAAAGCCTGAATTTTGAGATTTGCTAAACTCACTTAGTTTGTTTTTTACTTCCACCTTTTGTTTATTTAACTCAATGCAAAATTCCCTTACCGATTTTCGGTAAATATTTTCCCTAAAAATAACTGTCTGCAGAATATTATCAGAAGTAACTATAAATTTTTTATCATAACCTTCTTTTAAATGCACTATTTCTTCAATAACGCTGTCAGCAGTCTTTGCCTTGCCGGAGAAAATGATTTCCACACCTTTGGTTTTTAAAGAATGTCTGCCATTGTCTGAAGATTTATTTGAATCAAATACAACAATAATATCGAAACCTGAATTATGCTTGTACTCAATCAGATCATCGATTAATTTCTCTCTTAAAAGCTCAAGTTTATTAGCTTTTAATGCTTTGTTATCAAAATATTTAAATATAAAATTATATCCGTCTACAACAAGCAAGCTTTTCATCTATTATCATCTTTTCTTATCTATTATTTTTAAATTTTTTATTAATTTCATAAAAGATTATACCTGCAGCTACCGAAACATTAACAGAATCAAGCTCTTTATTGATATCAATTTTAAGTAAAAAATCAGAATTTTCCCTGGAAAGCCGTGAAATTCCCTTGTGCTCGCTGCCTAAAATTAAAGCCATCGGGAAAGTAAAATCTACCTTTTCTATGAGTGTGACACTTTTTTCATTTTCAACATCTGTCCCATAAATCCAGAAACCACTATCTTTTAAAACTTTTACAGACTGAATTAAATTGGAAACCTGAAAAATTCTCACTTCTTCGAGTGTTCCTGCTGAAGTCCTGCTGACATCCTTATTTACCTCAACACTCCTATGTTTAGGAATAATGATTCCGTCAAATTCAAATGCAAACGCGCTTCTGATTATTGCTCCGAAATTACCGACGTCAGTTACATTATCTAAAATTATCAATCTTGAGTTTTTATCTGCTTCTTTAGATAAAAATACATCCAGATCGCAATAAGTATAGTTTGTAACTTTAGCGCATATCCCCTGTGTTTTTAATTCAGGATTGCTGATAAGCATTTCAAATTTTCTGTCTTCTAAAACATTGAACTGAATCCTTTTTTCTCTTGCAAGTGATAAGATTTCTCTTACTTTAGGGATTGATTCTTTTGAGCGGGACAAATAAATTTCATATATCTTTCTTTTGCCGGAGTTTGTTTTTAAAAGTGAATAAACTGGATTAATTCCGCAAATTAATTCCAAATTTGATTTTAAGTCATCTAAATTCATACTATTACAATATGGAAAATTATTTTTGAACCCTCCAGATTGTCCCTTCCTTTCTGTCTTCTAATAATATTTTGCCGCCCAGTAATTTATCTCTGATTTCATCAGATTTTCTGAAGTCTTTATTTTTTCTTGCTTCATTTCTTTCCTGTATCAGATTTTCAATTTCTTCAGCACCAAGGCTGCCGGTTTCTGTTTTTAAACCAATTAAATCGTCACAGACTTCCCTCTTAAGGTCAATTCCAAAAATATTATATAAACCAGCAATTTCCTCATAAAAAGAATCTAAATCATTTATAAATTCCCTGTCAGGAGCAAAATCAGTTCCCTGAATTATCCCGTTGACAGTTTTGATGGCTTCAAATAAAACTCCTATTGCTCCGGCGCTGTTAAAATCCTTGTCCATTGCGGAAGTAAAATCCGGTTTTATTGATATGAGAAAAGCTTTAAGTTTTTCCTTGTCAGATGTTAATTTTTGACTCTCTTCTGGGCTTGCTTTCTGATTTTTTGCATCTTTATTGTTAATTATAAACTTAATATTGCGAATGGTGCTTGTTATTTTCTCAAGCGCTTTTTTCGATTCTTCAAGCTTTTCATCACTGAATTCAAGCGGGCTTCTGTAATGTGTTGAAAGCATATAAAACTTTAATAAATTCGGCGAGCGTTTCTTAAGAAAATTTTTTAATATCCAGTCTTCCTTAAGCCCGTCTGACTTGGACATTTTTCTTTCCTTTACTTCTACCATCCCATTATGCATCCAGTATTTTACAAAGTTTCCTCTACCTGGAAACGCTGCTTCACTTTGGGCTATTTCGTTTTCATGATGCGGAAAAATCAAATCAAGGCCTCCGCCATGAATATCAAAGCCAAACCCTAAATATTTATTTGACATTGCAGAGCATTCAATATGCCACCCGGGTCTTCCCTTGCCCCAGGGGCTGTCCCAGCTTGGCTCACCTGGCTTTGCTTCTTTCCAAAGCGCAAAATCAATCTTATCCTGCTTTTCAAAGTCAATATCATCTGCATCTTTCATTTCATCAATCTTCTGGCCCGAAAGTTTCCCGTAACTTTTATATTTGGAAACATCAAAATAAACATTTCCGCCCACAACATAGCCATACCCGTTATTAATTATTCTGGTAATTATGTCGATGATTTCACTTATCATTTTTGTTGCAAGCGGTATTTCATCAATATCGTTTATTTCCAGCGTCTTTATATCTTCCATAAAAGCTTTTACGTATCTGTCAGTAATAACTTTATAATCAACACCTTCAGAGTTAGCCTTATTGATGATCTTATCTTCAATATCAGTAATATTCTGTACAAAAATAACTTTATATCCAAGATACTTTAAGTAATTTCTCACCATATTAAAGACAATAATGGGCCTTGCATTACCTATTGAAATAAAGTTGTAAACTGTCGGTCCGCAAACATACATTTTTACTTTATTTTCCTGCGCCGGTATGAATTCTTCTTTTTTCCTGGTAAGGGTATTGTATAATTTTAAAGCCAAACTAAGATCTCTCTTTCTCTATATAAAATTTCCTAATTATATTTCTTTTTCTGAAGCTATTTTCTTGAAGTAATTTTAAAAACAAATAAAAACCCTTAGAATCAAAAAAACAATACTAAATATTTTTATTTGTTTTTATTTTTTTTATCTCGTCTTCCAGTAAATCAATTCTTGATTTTAAGTCTATCAGCAAGTCGTTTACAGGGTCAGGCAAGTTCATTCTATGGAATTCATCAGAAAGCACTCTTTCGCCTTTAATCTTTACTATTTTACCCGGAACTCCCACAACTGTGCAATCAGCCGGGACCGGATTTATAACTACAGCTCCTGCTCCGATAATAACATTATTTCCGATTGTAATTGAACCTAGTACTTTTGCGCCGGCAGAAACTATTATATTATTGCCAAGTGTCGGATGTCGTTTGCCTCTCTCCTTACCGGTTCCTCCCAAAGTAACTCCCTGGTATAAAAGGCAGTCATCTCCTATTATGGTTGTTTCTCCTATTACTACACCCATTCCATGGTCAATGAAAAATCTCCTGCCAATCTGCGCTCCCGGGTGGATCTCAATTCCTGTAACAAATTTTGCAAATTGTGAAATGCACCTTGGGAAAAAGGGGACTTTATGCTTTAAAAGCCAGTGAGTAATCCTATGAGAAATCATAGCATGAACTCCGGAATAAGTAAGGATGATTTCAAAAGCACTTACAGCAGCGGGATCCTTTTCCTTTGCTGTTTTTACCTGCTCTCTTAATTCTGCTATCAGTCCCATATTTTTTAATTATTAATATTTATAAGTGCTATTTGATATTTTTATTTTTTAAATCTTTATCTAATCCGATTATACTAAAATTATTATTAATTTTATGTAATAAAAAAATTAATTTCTATTTGAAAATAATCAAATTTAGCTGGCATGCTGACTTTAATTTAAGGGCCCGTTAAAAAATAGAAACCAAACTGTTTAAATCTGATTATTTTTTAAAAATGCCAAAGTCTGGCCAATCATGTTTAAACATTCTTCTTTCCCAAGTATGGAAATTACTTTGGGAAGCTCCGGACCATGAACCTTGCCGGTAAGACTTGCCCTTATCGGCATATACAGCAGTTTGCCTTTTATGCTTTCACTATTAAAGCTGGCGCCGATTTCATTAATTATTGCCCTGGCTTTTTCCTCGTTTAATATACTATTATCGTCAGGTATGCTTTCCCCTGATGTCTTTATTTCCTTAAGTTTTTCGGTAAACAAATTTATTACTTTTCTGCTTGTTTCCAGTTTTAGAATGTTTAAAGCCTCATCTTCGTAATTTAAAATTTTACCGGATAAAAAGTCCTTAACATAGCCTGGAAATTCTGCCAGAGTTTTAAGTTTATCCCTGAATGCATCAACACATTTAAATATTTTCGTTTTAAGGCCGCTGTCCTTTAGTTCTCCCTGATTGATTAAATTTTCCCTGATAAGAAAAGGAAGAACAAGTTCAAAAAGCTCTTCATTTGTTTTTTTTCTTATATAATTTCCGTTTAACCAGTTAAGCTTATCAATATCAAAAATTGCAGGATTTTTTGAAATATCAGAGATTTTAAATTTATCAAGTATGTCATTTAAGAAAAATATTTCTTCTCCATCTCTTGGCGCCCATGAAAGCAGCGATAGGTAATTTGCCATTGCATCTTTTAAAAATCCCTCATCTTTAAACTGGGTAATGGTTGTTGCTCCATGCCTTTTGCTTAGTTTTGCCCCATCACTTCCAAGAATCATTGATAAATGCGCGAAATTTGGAATTTTATATCCAAGGCTTTCAAACAGCATTATCTGCCTTGCAGTATTAGTAATATGGTCTTCTCCCCTTACTACGTGAGTTATTCCCATATCATTATCATCAACAACAACGGCAAAATTATATGATGGGGTGCTGTCGGATTTTATCAAAACAAAATCGCTTATTACTTCTGAAGAAAATTTTATTTCACCTCTGATTAAATCATTAAATCTTATTTCTTCAGGATTAACCTTATACCTGATTGTATATTCTATTTTATTTTTTAAATTCTCTTTTATTTCCTCTTCTGCTAAATTTCTGCATTGATTGTCGTAACCTGTTGGCTTTCCTTCAGAAATCAATTTTCCCTTTAAGGCTTCAATTCTTTCAGAGCTGCAGAAGCACATATATGCTTTGCCTTCTTTTAATAATCTTTCTGCTTCTGATTTGTAAAATTTTATTCTGTCGCTTTGCCTGTAAAACTCGTCCCAGTTAAGCCCAAGCCACTTTAAATCACTTATTATCGATTCTTCAAATTCTTTTGTTGAACGATTCAGATCCGTATCTTCAATTCTTAGAATCAGATCTCCATCCATGCTTCTTGCAGAAATCCAGTTAAACAATGCAGTTCTTGCAGTTCCAATATGTAGTCCTCCTGTTGGAGATGGAGCGAATCTGAATCTTGGTTTGATGCTTTCCAATTTTTACCTGAATTCTAAATTATTTTTAAAAATTAAACATTAAAATAAAGCCGGAAAATAAAATCTAAATCTCTGCAAGCAGGACTATGCTTTGGGCTGCAACCCCCTCTTCCCTTCCGCAAAACCCAAGCCCTTCCGTTGTGGTCGCTTTGATATTTAACTGGCATGGATCAATTTCCATTGCACCCGATAAAGTTTTCTTCATCATGTCTATATATGGAAATATTTTAGGCTTTTCCAGAATTAGAATATTATCGCAGTTAACTATCTTAAACCCTCTTTCTTTCATTAGTTTTATTACACTTTCAAGCAAAATAAGGCTTGAAATATCCTTATATTGCATGTCAGTATCAGGGAAGTGGATGCCGATATCGCCAAGCCCTAAAGCTCCGATGATAGCATCATTTATAGCATGGATTAAAACGTCAGCATCTGAATGTCCGAGCAGCCCCTTACAGTGGCTTATCTCAACACCGCCTAAAATTAATTTCCTGTTTTCATCAAAGCGATGAACATCATAACCTATTCCGATTTTCATTTATTTTGCCGCCATAAATTATTACTTAATTATTTTCAATTTTATATTACCAGGATTCTCCGATATGAATCTAATGAATTCCGTTTTTAGATATTATAAGCTCTGCAAGAAACAAATCTGTTGGAGTAGTAATTTTTATATTTTCGTGATTGCCTTTTAAAAATTTAACCTTAAATCCTGCTCTTTCCACCAGCATTGAATCATCAGTTGCAATAAAATTTTCTTCCTTTGCAAGCTGATAAGCTTTAAACAGTGAATCCTTAAAGAATGTCTGCGGAGTTTGCGCATGGTAAACAAATTCCCTCGGAATCGTTCTTACAATTCCTTCCTTTTTGTCAATTCTTTTAATTGTCTCATATGCTGGCGCAGCGAGTATTACTCCCTGAACTTTGGAATCCTTTTTGTTTGATTCAATTAAAAGTTCAATGAGCTTATTAACATCCGATGAATATACTAAAGGTCTGACGCCGTCATGAACGGAAACAATATTGCAGTAATCAGGAACAAACTTCAAAGCATTGCCGACAGTTTCCTGCCTTGTTTCTCCACCTATACTAATCCTTGTTACTTTTGTAAAATTATATTTTTCAATTATATTTTTTCTTGTATATTCAACAAATTCCTGTGGAACAAGAACATAAATTTCGTCTATAAGCGATGCTCTCTGAAAAATGCCGATAGTATGCGCCAATATTGGTTTGCCGCATAAATTTATAAACTGCTTATTTATATCAGCTCCTAAACGGGTTCCTTTCCCCGCTGCTGTTATAATTCCTAAATTCATTATTCTCCATTTGTGGAAATTTTAGAAAAAATCATCCTGCCTGCAGGAGTTTGAAGGATACCTGTTATCGTAATCTCAATTATTCTGCCAAGCAACTGCCTGCCACCTTCAACAACTATCATTGTGCCATCGTCAAGATAAGCAATGCCCTGATCTTTTTCTTTGCCTTCCTTAACAATTTCAATGCCCATTTTTTCACCGGGAAGTATTATCATCTTAACAGCATTAGACAGGTCATTAATATTTAAAACATTAATACCCTTGAGCTTTGCAACTTTGTTAAGATTAAAATCAGATGTAACTATATCTCCATCAAGCTCCTTGGCAAGAGCAATAAGTTTTAAGTCAACATTGCCAAGATGGGCATAGTCCCTCTCAAATATAGTTATATGCAAATTCTTGTTATCCTGAAGTTTTTGTAAAATGTCTAAACCTGTTCTACCCCTTATTCTTCGTAAATTATCTGATGAATCTGCAATCCCCTGAAGCTCGTTGACAATAAATCCGGGGACAACCAGATCGCCTTCCAAAAATCCGGTTAAGACAATATCAGCAATTCTGCCATCAATTATTGCACTTGTATCAAGAATTTTCGGCTTTGCAATGGCTTTTTGTTCTCCAGAACCTGTTTTACCTGTTGAGCTTTCTTCCTTTTCCTCTTTAAACTTTTTGCTTAACCTGAAAATATTTATAATCATCTGTTTGTTTCTTAAGGAAAGCATGATTCCTGCGTAAGAAAATATGACTACAACAAAGATAGGAATAAAAGGACCGACAAAAGGAATAGATCTTAATGCCAAAGACACAAGTAAGCCTAACAATATTCCAGTTGTCAGGCCGATAATTCCAATTATTAAATTATTTCCTGGTATTTCTTTTACTTTTTTATCAACGGCGCTTACATCTTTAATAATTCTTTTCCCTACAAAATCGCCAACAAAAAATCCAATAACAGCAAAAATTATAATTCCGGCTATAAGATCAATTAATAATAATAAATCACCTTTAAGGTAATCTGCTAAAAAAGTATTTACTGCATAATACCCGCCGCCTGCTCCTACAATCAGAAACACCAATCTGAAAATTAACAGAACCATCAAAAAACCACCATTTTAGATTAGATTTTAGTTATAAAACTATTTTGGAATCCAATCCTCCTTTACCATTATAAATATCGTTATAAAAATAATATTCTGAATATTTTTTAAGCCTTTCAGCAAATGATTTTGCCCTGATTTTTCCAACACCCTGAACTGTCGCAAGGTCATCCACATCTGCTTCCATAATATTTTTAAGATTACCGAACTTATTAACTATATTTGTAATAACCCCCTGCTGCAGCCTGATAACTTCAGGAATGATTCTATAGCCTTTAGGCTGAACATTAAACTCAATCAAATTTTCCTGCGCTCCGTAGCCTAAAATCTTTGAAATTGTTTCAAGCTCAACAATTTCATCAGATTCAATATTTAATATTTTTTCCTTTAGTTTTGACGGCTCAGCTTTAATATCAGCCGATACATAATCTTTTATTAACTTTATATAATCGTCTTCAACATTATCCATCAGTTCTTCAGTCTGCATCCTGAGAAGCCTGCCATCAGAGCCAAGTTCTGTAATATATTTGTTTACTTCCTTGGCAGTCTTATGGACAATAATTGCCCTTTGGAAAATGCTTGCAACATCAAAAAGTGTAGCAATTCCTTCAAGCTCCCTTACCGTCAGATTCAGCAGCAGATGATTAAGCCCGTTCTTATATTTTTCCAGTGTCTGGATTGCCTGATTTGCCTTGGAAAGAATAATTCTTGGCTCCTCAAGTATATACTTTACGCTATCAATGTATAAAGTAACTGCATCCCTTTTTTGCGAAATGGAAATTATAAGCTCTTTTGTCTGCTTTGCAGCTCTTTCGGCTGTAATATGCCTTGTTCCTGTTTCAGAAGTCGGAATCTCGGGATTTGGGAAAAGATGGGTATTTGCATACAAAATTCTTTTTGTATCAGAACTTAGTATTATTGCGCCATCCATTTTCCCAAGCTCATATAATTTAGCTGCAGTAAAATTGCAGCCAATATAAAATCCGCCGTTAGTAATTTTTAAAACTGATTCAGAATCCCCCAAAACCAGCAGCCCTCCTGTTTTTGCCTGAAGCATATACTCTATCCCTAATCTTAAATCTGTTCCAGGAGCAACCCTTTTAAGACATTTTAAAAGTAGCTCTTCTTCTTTTGAATTCATTTGCAATTTTTAATATTTTTTATTCTTAATATAATATTTATAAAAACGGTTTTAAAATTACCATTTCAGGTTTTAAATGATTTATTTTTTCTATTTTTTATAAATCAGCCTAATCCCCTTTGCATATAAAGAACTATATCCAATATTTTATTATATATTAGTATTTGAATTTATTTTATACTTTTAAAACCGTTTTAACGTAATCCTTTATTTCAAATACCATTTCTCCAACATCTGCGCTTATCTTAACTTTATGTCCGGGTTTAATTTCACCGCTGATGATTCTTTCAGAAATAGGGTCTTCAATCAGGTTCTGAATTGCTCTCCTCATAGGCCTTGCTCCCATGGCTGCATCATATCCTTTATTAAGCAGATATCCTTTGGCAGTTTCAGTAAGCTCAATCCCTACTCCCTGATTTTCAAGCTGGTTTTCAATTCTTAAAATCATCAGGTCAATAATCATGTAAACCTGCTCTTTTGTAAGCTTGCGGAATACTACAATTTCATCAATCCTGTTAATAAACTCGGGGCTGAAAGTTTCTTTTAGGTGGTTCATTACTTTTTTCTTAATTTCCCCATAGGATAAATCTTCATTGTCAATCACCTGAAAGCCAAGAGGGTTGTTTTTTTGTATTTCTTTTGCTCCCAGATTTGATGTCATAATTACAACTGTATTTTTAAAATCAACTCTTCTACCCTGCGAGTCTGTCAAATGCCCGTCTTCAAAAATCTGAAGCAGTATGTTAAACACATCCGGATGGGCTTTTTCAATTTCATCAAGAAGAATTACACAATACGGTTTTCTTCGCACCATCTCTGTCAGCTGGCCGCCTTCATCATAGCCAACATAGCCCGGAGGTGAGCCTACCAGTTTTGAAACTGAATGCTTTTCCATATATTCAGACATGTCTATCTGAATGAGAGCTTCTTCTTTGCCGAATAAAAACTCGCTCATTGTTTTTGCAAGTTCAGTTTTTCCTACGCCTGAAGGCCCTAAAAACATAAATGAGCCAATAGGCCTTTTAGGATCTTTTAACCCTGAACGGGATCTTCTGATTGCTTTAGAAACAATATTTATTGCTTCGTCCTGCCCGATAACCCTTTTATGAAGGCTGATTTCCATATTTACAAGTCTTGCAGTTTCGCCTTCGGTAAGCTTGTAAACAGGAACACCGGTCCACGCAGATAAAACTTCAGCTATCTCGTTTTCATCGACTTTTTCCTTACCGGTTTTTTCAAGCCTTTTCCAGCTTTCAGTTAACTCAACTTTTTCCTTTAATAATTTTTTCTCCTGGTCCCTTAATTCTGCGGCCTTTTCATAATCCTGGTTAGCTATGGCTTCTTCCTTCTCACTAATTACTTTTTCTATGTTCTCTTCTATGTCTTTTAAGTTGGGAGGCGCCATTATTGACCTGATCCTCACTCTTGAGGCAGCCTCATCTATAAGATCAATAGCTTTATCAGGCAGAAACCTGTCAGAGATGTATCTTTGAGCCAATTTTGCGGCTGCAGTGATTGCCCCATCTGTAATATTTATTCCATGAAAAGTTTCATATCTGTCCCGAAGCCCTTTTAAAATTTCTATAGTCTCATAAATTGATGGTTCATCTACATAAATAGGCTGAAACCTTCTTTCCAGAGCTTTGTCTTTTTCAATATACTTCCTGAATTCACTGGTTGTAGTTGCACCGATTGTCTGAATCTCTCCCCTTGCAAGCATCGGCTTTAAAATACTGGCTGCATCAATTGCACCTTCTGCAGCTCCAGCCCCAACCAGGTTGTGAACTTCATCAATAAAAATAATTATTTCCCCGTCTTCTTTAATTTCAGCAAGAACTTTCTTTAGCCTTTCCTCAAAATCTCCCCTATATCTTGAACCTGCAACAAGTGCTCCCAAATCCAAAGTAAAAATCCTTTTATTCTGTAAATTGGACGGAACTTCCTTTGAGGCGATATGCTGGACAAGCCCTTCCACAATTGCTGTTTTACCTACACCCGACTCACCAATAAGTATTGGATTATTTTTTGTCCTTCTTGAAAGAATCTGCATAAGCCTTTCTATTTCCTTCTTGCGCCCTACTACAGGGTCAAGCTTGCCTTCTTGAGCCATGCTTGTCAGATCCCTCCCATACTGGCTTAATATCTTAAGAGGCCTTTTTGCAGATCTTGCAGATGACGGGGCATCGGCTGCCAAATAAACAGGACATCTTCTTAGCACTTCTTTAACCGTTTCCTTTACATTTTCAAGAGTAATTCCAAGGCTGTTAAGCACCCTTGCTGCAACGCCTTCACCTTCCCTTAGAAGCCCCAGCAAAATATGTTCAGTGCCTATATAATTATGTCCCATCTGCAGAGCTTCCCGCAACGAAAGCTCCAGAACTTTTTTAGCTCTTGGAGTGAAAGGTATATGTTCATAAGACTCTGATGAGCCTTCCGTAATAACACTTTTTACTGCTGCTCTTACTTCGTCAAGAGAAATTCCCATTTCAACAAGAACTTTCGCTGCAATCCCGTCATGTTCATCAATAAGCCCAAGCAGTAAATGCTCTGTTCCTATATAATTCTGTTTTAAAAATCTCGCTTCATCCTGCGCCTTAACAACAACTTTGCGAGCTTTTTCAGTAAATCTTTCAAACATGTTTATTCACCGTGATCCATTTCCCTTAAAATATTTATAAATAACTTTAAATCTCTGATGCCGCAAAAATAAGCTCGTCTATCAAAAATTAAGGCTAACTATATTCTTTTAAAATTTTCTCTCTCACCACACATGCCCTTATAAAATCGATCTCGTCAAGTGTAGCTTTCTTATTTTTTATATAATTAATTTCTATGTTTGAATCACTTATTATATTTATAAGCTCATAAAAATCAAATTTCCTGACTTCATCTATTATCCTAAGATCAATGCCAAATTTTAAAATTGATAAAAGTTCAAGGGATTCTTCAAAAGATAAAATTTTTGCATATTTTACCATACCGAAAGACCTGTAAACACTGTCTTCAATTGAAAAGTTTTCTGTTGATTTTAATTCTTTTTTTGCCTCCTCTTCTTCTTCAGCTATATTTTTGCCGATAATCGTCAGCTCTTCAATTATGCTTTCCTCATTTTTGCCTAGTGTGATCAGGTTTGATATCTGGAACAAATTGCCGATAATTTCATTTCCTTCTCCAAAAAAGCTGCTGACTCCAAATCCAATCTGATTTAAGTTTTTTATAAAGTCTATAATCCTTGTGCTTATCACCATTGAAGGTACATGGGCAACAATAGTTGCCTTGAGTCCGGTGCCGATTAATGAAGGATTTGATGTCAAATAACCTAAATTCTGATTAAAAGAAAAACTTAATTTCTTTTCAAGCCTTTTTTCAACCTTAAGAACTTCTTTATAACAATCTGATATATTTCTTCCCGGCATTACACACTCAATTTTTATATGCTCATCTTCGTTAACAATAATTGCAGTCAGTTTGTTTTTATCAACCAGCCTTGAATTAAGTATGACTGCCTTTCCGCTGATTTTTTGAGCAGTTGAGGAAGATATAACCTTCTGATCAATCAAAAGCTGCCTTTGAAGCCTTGGGATATCCCTTAAATTGTAAAAATTAAAACTGTCAAGAAGGCTTATCCGGGATTTTGCTTCAGCTACCAGATTCAATATACCTTCCTTGTCTGATTTATCCGTAACTACATTAAACTTGTAGCCGGAAATATTCCGGAAAAGGCTGACACAGCTGTTTAATACAACCTGCTGCTTTTCGCTGTTGTATTTAAACTTCAAATCTTTAATATTCTGGTTAATTAATATATTTTCGTCCATTTATTTTTTTAGTTTTTTACCTGAATAATGAAGCTTCCTCTGCAAAGAAGTTATTTTATCCCGCAGTTTTACAGCTTCTTCAAAATTTTCTATAATAATCTGCTCCTCAAGCATGAATTTTAAATCTTTAATTTTATTTTCAATCTTAAGGCGCTTATTGCTGTTTAAAGGAATCTTGCCTTTATGTTCTATTCCGGTTTGAATCAGTTTTATTAAAGGGTTTAATTCTTCTTTAAACTCTTCATAACAGCGGGGGCATCCGACTCTTCCAATTTTCTTTATTGCGCTAAGTGAAATATTGCAGTACTGGCATCTCCGGTTTTCCCTGCTGCCTGCATTTAAGCTGTTAAAAAGGTCAAAAGATTCATTTTCACTGAAAAAGCCCAAATCAATTGCAAGTATATTTGTGGAATTTTTAAGTTCCTCTCCAACCATATCTTCATCTGATAAAAAGGACAAATCCCTGACACATTCCTTGCATAAATCAAACTTCTTGACTTCTCCATCGTTATTTAATTGTATTAAATGAATATTTGCCTCATTTTTTCTACAATTGTCACAAATCATCAATGCTCCGTTCTATTTAAAAAATATTAATTATTAATAAAAAGATATAAATAAAATATAAATTACTTATTATACACTAGCCTGCAAACTGATTATAACATTTTTGAATTTTTTGAATATAAAAATTAACTTAAGTAGAAAAAGGGAAGCTATATAAAACAGGAATGGGAATAAGTTTCAATTTAGTTGAAAATTCTAATTATATTTAAGCAACTTTTAAATAATTTAACTTTTTATATATGCCTTAAAAATATTATAATTAAATTTTAAAGTAATATTATTTTTATTTTCAAATATCTTTTTCATTCCTCATCAACGGGAATAATATGACATCTCTGATTGAGGTGCTATTAGTAATTATCATAGCAAGCCTGTCAATGCCTATCCCTTCTCCTCCTGTAGGCGGCATTCCGTATTCAAGGGCTTTTAAGAAATCTATATCAATTTTACCGGAAATTCTTTCTTCCTCATCCTTGCTCTTAACCTGATGCTTAAATCTTTCAAACTGATCTCTTGGATCAATAAGCTCCGAAAAGGCATTTGCAATTTCTTCTCCGCCAATGAATAGTTCAAACCGCTCTGTAAGGTTCTGGTTTGCCGGGCTTTTTCTGGCAAGAGGCGAAATTTCAACAGGATAATCTTTAATAAATGTGGGTTTTATTAATTTTGACTGGACAAAAACTTCAAAAAATTCATTAATTATCTTGCCTTTGCCGAAGCTGTCATCAATCTTAAGATTATTGCTTTTAGCCATGCATTTCAGCTCATCAATGCTTTTGTCAAAATCAACATCCAGGCCTGTAAACTTCCTTATTGAATCAATCATGGTCATTATATCCCATGAGATATCAAAATCAATATCATTTCCCCGGTAATTAAACTTAAGAGTCCCTGAAGCTTCCTTTGCAACATATTTAAGCAGCTCTTCAGTTAATTTTATAAGATCATTGTAGTCAACAAAGGACTGATAAAATTCAAGCATTGTAAATTCCGGATTATGCTTATAAGATATGCCTTCATTTCTGAAATTCCTGTTTATTTCAAAAACCTTCTCAAACCCGCCGATAATAAGCCTTTTCAGATAAAGCTCCGGAGCTATCCTTAAATAAAGCTCCATATTCAGTGCATTATGATGAGTAATAAATGGTTTTGCTGTTGCTCCTCCCGGAATAGGCTGGAGCATCGGTGTCTCTACTTCAAGAAATCCTCTGGAAGTTAAAAATTTCCTGAATGCTTCAATCATTTTAATCCTGATGATAAAAGCTTCCTTAACTTCGGGGTTAACAATAAAGTCCAGATATCTTTGCCTGTATCTGGTTTCCTTGTCTTTAAGCCCATGCCATTTTTCCGGCAGAATTCTTATTGATTTGCTTAAAAGATCATAATCCTGGACATTTATGGAAAGCTCACCGGTATGTGTTTTAAATACAGTTCCGTTTACTCCGACAATGTCTCCGATGTCCAGATCTGAAAATTCATAATATTTTTCATCCCCGACATTTTTGATATTTAAGTATAATTGAATTTGCCCTGAAAAATCTTTTAGAACCGCAAAAGTAGCTTTGCCATGCCTTCTAAAAGCCATAATTCTTCCTGCAATGCTATAATCCCCTTCTACTTTTTCTCCTGCCTGGAGGTGTGAATAATTTGCGTGAATAGTCTTTGCGTCTATGTTTGTTATAAATTTTGCTTTATATAGATCGCTTCCTTTTTTCTTCAGATTCTTAATTTTCTCAAGTTTCATCTTTAAAGATTCGCCAATAGGAGATTCAAGTTCAAGAAGATACTGCGCATCTGAATTTTCAATATTTTCAATATTTAATTGTATTTCTTCAATTCCGACCGCTTCCCTGGCTTCAAGGTTTTCGTTTTCTTTTTTTGTGTTATCCATGTCTTTATATTAAAAAATTAATAATAAATAATAAAAAAGATAAAAAATAAACTTAAATTATTTTTAAAATTATAATTCTTTAAAAAAATACATCAAATAAAATAATAAAGAAATATAAAAACAAAAAATTATTTAAGTGAATTTAAAAGAAAAACTTTAATAATAAGACTTATTAAATTATATCAATAATTTTAAGCCTGAAAGTTTTTCCAGGAGTCTTAACGGTAACTTCATCTTTGATTTTCTTGCCAAGGAGAGCCCTCCCAAGAGGCGATTCATCAGAAATTTTCATTTGAGACGGTTCAGATTCAATAGAGCTTACTATTTCAAATTTTCTATTTTTATTTATATCAAAATCTCTCACTACTACTACAGAGCCTATATCAACAGTATCTTTGCTGACTTTTTTATCTACAAGTACAAAGTTTTGGAGAATATCGCTTATCTGCTCAATCCTGCCTTCAACGAAAGCCTGCTCGTTTTTAGCATATTCATATTCCAGATTTTCAGATAAATCTCCACCTGCCGTCTTGGCTTCTTTTAATCTTTCTGCAATTTCTTTTCTTTTTACTTTTACAAGATTATCCAGGTCTTTTAATAGCTTTTCATGACCTTCCTTAGTTATTCGATATTCTTTCATTAAGCTTTACTCCTGATTAAAAAGAAATTATTAAAAAACTGTACTAAAAAGTCAAAAATTATTTGAACGTATTATATTGTATTAAATTCCTTATGTCAAAATTACAAAAAAAAATTACAGCAAAATAATAAGCATTTAAATAAACAGGCAATATGTAAATCATCTTTTAATAATATTTGCTGTGTTTTAGCCAAACCTGCCGGTAATATAATCTTCAGTCCTTTTATCTGACGGGAACGTGAATACCTTATTTGTATCGCCATACTCAATTAATCTTGCCGGCTCACCTTGTTTTTCCATTAAAAGAAACGCAGTCTTTTGAGATACCCGTGCAGCTTGCTGCATATTATGAGTCACTATAATTATTGTGTAATTATCTTTTAGTTCAGTTATTAAATCCTCTATTTTTTGAGTAGAAATTGGATCAAGAGCTGATGCAGGTTCATCCATTAATAAAATTTCAGAGGCAACTGCCAGAACTCTTGCAATGCAAAGTCTTTGCTGCTGACCGCCGGATAAATCAAGAGCGCTTTTATTAAGCTTTCTCTGGACTTCATCCCAGAGCGCTGCCTTCTTTAAGCTATCCTCCACAATAAAATCAAGCTCTGATTTTGAGTATTTTTTATGCAGCCTCGGACCATAAGCAACATTATCATAAATAGTTTTAGGGAAAGGATTTGGCCTTTGAAAAACCATTCCGACTTTTTTTCGCAGCTCAACTATATCCACACCTGATTTATATATATCAACTCCATCGATTTCAACATTTCCATCTACCTTTACATTTCCTAAAAGCTCATTCATCCTGTTAAAAGTTCGAAGCAAAGTTGATTTGCCGCAGCCTGATGGTCCTATTATTGATGTGACAGTATTTTTTATAATATCAAAATTTACATCTGTTAATACTTTAGTGTCACCATAATAAAAACCAAAATTTTTAACACTTATTTTGACATTATTTTCCATTAAACCTATCTCCAGACAATTAAGTAAATACTATAAAACAATCCTTCTTAAAATATATTTTTATTAATTTTAGTTTACTTGGCGCTTCTTTTAAATAATGGGCTATTTAGAAAAAGAAAAATTATTAATTTTCCTGTTTTAACTTATACTGCTCAAATTTTTTATTAATTTCAGCATATTTCAGGGATAATATCTGAATAGCGAGGAGAGCAGCATTTTTTGCTCCGTTAATTGCAACAGTAGCTACCGGCACCCCGGTCGGCATCTGCACGATTGAAAGAAGTGAATCAAGTCCGCCCAAATCATCTGTTTTTATCGGAACCCCTATTACGGGAAGTGTTGTATGCGATGCAACAACTCCTGGAAGATGTGCAGCCTTCCCTGCTCCGGCTATCACCACTTCAAAACCGTTAGCTTTTAAATTCTTTGCAAAATTAGATGTTTTATTTGGCATCCTGTGGGCAGATGAAATAATTTTTTCATATCCGACTCCAAAATCATCTAAAATATCTTCTGCACCTTTCATTATGCTTTCATCCGAGCTGCTGCCCATAATAATAGCTATCAATGGCTTAGCGTTTGACATATTTCTTTGCCTCCCTAATTATTTAAGATTCTTCAACCTTTAATGCAATGTCTTTTCTGAACTGCATTCCATCAAATTTTATTTTCTCGATGCTTTTATAAACCATTTTCCTTGCTTCCTTAAAAGTTTCTGCTCTGGCAACAACATTTAAAACTCTTCCGCCGTTTGTAACTATATTATCATCGGCGCTGCCGGTTCCAGCATGAAAAATAAATACATCCTTTACCCCGGCAACATCTTCAAGGCCTGAAATTACATCACCTTTTGAAGAAGATTCGGGATAACCTTTTGAAGCTAAAACTATGCAAACAGTTTTGCTGTTTCCCCAGCTAAGCTTTGTGCTGTTTAAAGTTCCTGATGCACAATCCATTAAGACAGGTACTACATCATCACCTAACCTTGGCAATACAACCTGGATTTCGGGATCTCCGAATCTGCAATTATACTCAAGCAGATATGGCTCGTTTTCCTTAACAATAATTCCGCCATACAAAACACCTTTATAATCAATGCCTTCAGTTTTAAGTGCATTAAAAGTAGGAAAAATAATTTTATTTAATATTTTCTCATACAATATATCATCTATAAACGGAAGGGGGCTGTAACTACCCATTCCTCCTGTATTTTTGCCATTGTCTCCATCAAAAATCTTTTTGTAATCCTGTGCCAAATCCATGGGAATCAAAGTTTTGCCGTCACATAAGCAAAGTAACGATACTTCAAAACCTGAAATAAAATCTTCAATTACTATTTCTTCTCCGGATTTTCCAAACCTGTTTTCTACAAAAAATCCGTTCATGGCATCAAGAAGTTCTTTTTTATTTTGTGCAATAATTACGCCTTTACCTGCTGCTAGCCCGTCTGCTTTAATTACATAAGGAAATTTATAATCCTTAAGCCCATTTATGTATTTAACTGCCTTGTCAGCATCAGATTTATTAAAAAAAACTGCCTTTGCTGTCGGAATGTCGTAATTCATGCAAAGTTTTTTAGTGAAAACCTTGCTGCCTTCTATCTGTGCCGCCACTTTACCGGGTCCGAAAGCCAGGCATCTGTTTTCACTTAAATAATCGACAATCCCATCTACTAAGGGTGCTTCAGGGCCGACAACTGTAAAATCAATCTTATTTTTTTTAATAAACTGCAATATGTCTTTAAAATTTTCCTTTGAAAGTGAAATATTTTTACATTCTGCAATCTGTGCAATACCAATATTGCCTGGAATTGCAAATAATTTATCTACTGACGCACTTTGAGAAATTTTCCATGCAAGGCAGTGTTCTCTCCCGCCGCTTCCAATTATAAGGATATTCATTTTTATTAAACCTCTTTTAAGCCTTACATTAATTTATACATTTATACTTGTTTGCTAAAGAAACTTAAAAAAAATTCTTTTTCAGATTTTCATCCTTAATGATAATCTGATTTCTATCCGGACCTACGCTTATCATTGATACCGGAATTTTTGTCAACTCTTCAATTGTATTGATATATTTCCTGGCGTTATAAGGCAACTTCTCAAACTCCAGAATATTTGTTATGTCTTCATCCCAGCCATTAACTTCAATATATTGCGGCTGACTTTTTTCAAGTGTAAAGCAGTTTGGAGTGACATTCTCATATATGTTGTCACCAACTTTGTAGCTTGTGCAAATTTTTATTTTTTCTATTCCACTAAGGACATCAAGTTTGGTAATAGCAATGCTGCTTAAATTGTTTATCATGCCGGCATATTTAATAATTACGCAGTCAAACCATCCGCATCTTCTGGCTCTGCCGGTAGTGGTTCCGTATTCATGGCCTTTTACCCTTATAAATTCACCAATTTTGCCAAGTTCTTCAGTGGGGAAAACCCCTTCGCCGACTCTTGTGCAGTAAGATTTAGTTATTCCTATCACCTCATTGACTCTTCCCGGACCAATACCAGCGCCGGCAAAAACTCCTCCTGCTATTGTTGATGATGATGTTACAAACGGATAAGTTCCGTGGTCAATATCAAGAAGAGTGCCTTGAGCTCCTTCAAAAAGGATATTCTTTTTTTCATCAAGAGCTTTATTTATTAAAAATGTGCTTTCAACTACATATTTTTTTATTATTCTTGCATATTCGTTGTATTTTTCAAAAATTTCTTTTGCGTCAAATGTTTCAGCGCCATAAACCTTGCTTAATATGGCGTTTTTAACCTCCAGAACATCATTAAGCTTTTGCCAGAATAATTCAGCATCCAGCAAGTCGCAAACCCTGATTCCTACTCTGCTTGCCTTGTCTGAATAAACAGGCCCTATTCCCTTTTTTGTTGTTCCTATTTTGGATGAACCCAGCCTTTTTTCAGAAGCTCCGTCAAGAGCAATATGATAAGGCATAATAATGTGGCAATTTGAGCTTATTCTTAAGTTTTCAGTATCAATTCCCTTTTTTTCAAGATTTTCAATTTCAGAAATCAATGTTGCAGGATTTATCACAACACCATTTCCAATAACACAAACAACATCAGGATATAAAATTCCTGAAGGAATAAGGTGCAATTTAAACTCCTGACCATTAAATATTACCGTGTGGCCGGCATTATCGCCGCCCTGAAACCTTACAACCATACCAACCTTGCTTGAAAGCAAATCCGTTATTCTTCCTTTGCCTTCATCGCCCCATTGGGCTCCAACTAACACTATATTTGCCATAATATTATTTCCTCTTATTATTTATAGTAACTTATTTTGTATAGTCTTAAATTTAACAATTAATAATTTAAATTAATTGTTAAAAAGCATTTAAAACTTTAATAACCTTATAAAGATATCATCCGGCTTTTTTAGAATTTTTTAACTTTTATTTTCTTCGGCATGAGCTTTATCCAAATTCAAAAATAATGCATACTCTTTTGAAAACTTTAACTCAATTTTCCCTGTTGGTCCATTTCTATGCTTGCTTATCAGCACTTCCGCAATTCCTGGCGATTTACTATTTTCACGTTCATAATATTCATCTCTATAAATAAACATTACGAGATCTGCATCCTGTTCAATCGCTCCGGATTCTCTTAAATCTGCTAAAATCGGCCTTTTATCCGGCCTTTTTTCAACCTCTCTTGATAGCTGCGAAACAGCAAGAACCGGAATCTTAAGTTCTCTTGCCAAACTTTTAAGATTTCTTGAAATATCTGTTATTTCCAGAACTCTGTTTTCCTTATAATTTGTTCCTGACTGCATCAGCTGGAGATAATCAATTATTATAAGCTTTACCCCGTAATTACTTACAAGCATTCTTGACCTGGCCCGGAGTTCCATTACCGTAAGTATAGGCGCATCATCAATATAAATATTGCTTTCAGACAGCTTCTCAATTGCATGCCCTAATTTTGGCCATTCATGTTCCCTTATATCTCCAGATCTTATCCTGTTTAAATCAATTCTTGCTTCTGAACATAAAAGCCTCTGTGCAATCTGCTGTTTTGACATTTCAAGTGAAAAAATTGCTACAGACGTATTGTTTATAATGCTGGCATTTTTCATAATGCAAAGAGCAAGAGAAGTTTTACCCATACTGGGCCTTGATGCTAAAATTATAAGATCAGAATCCTGAAGACCGGAAGTTATCTTATCCAGATCAATAAAACCTGTTGCAATTCCGGTTGTGCTTGCCTTTTTTTCAGATAGTGCAACTGTCTGGTCGTATACTTCGGTTAATACTTCTTTTATCTGAATAAAAGTACTGTTTCTGGAACCGTAATTTAAATCCTGTGAAATTAAAAAGATCATCTGCTGGGCTTTATCAACTGCCGCCTCTAAATCATCCGGAACTTCATAACCCATCCTTGCAATATCAGTTGCAGCATAAATCAGCTTCCTTAAAATTGAATTATGCTTTACGATTTCTGCGTAATATATAGCATTTGAAGCAAGCGGAATATTTGAAATTAAAGAATGTATGAATGTTTTGCCGCCAATTTCTTCAAGCAGGTCCTTTTTTTTTAAGTAATCAGCTAAAGTAATAGAGTCTACAGGCTCGCCTTTAGAGTAAAGTTCCTTAATAGCTTTGAAAATTTCATTATTTGACTTTCTGTAAAAATCATCTTCCCTTACAATTTCAAGCACGCTGCTTATTGCTTCTTTTGAAATAAGCATAGAGCCAAGCAAGGATTCCTCTGCTTCCAAATTATATGGCGGGATCCTTTCAAGTTTTCTTGTATTTAAGGTTTCTTTATAAAATGTCTTTTTTAATATATCCTGCATAAATAAATTACCTGGATAACTTAATTAAATTGTCAGCTATTTATATTTTATCTGAATGTATTTAAAAAACTAATACTGATTAATTTTCAGCAGGTGTCTCGCTTACAGCAGGTTCTTCTTCTTGTTCTGTTTCTGCTTCTGCCTGCTTTTTATCCGGTTCAATTACAACATTTACAGTGCACTTTTCATCTTTATAAAGTTTGATATTGATATCATAATTTCCAATTTCTTTAATGGTATCTTCAAGTTCAATTTTTTTTCTATCAACTTCGATTTTTTTAAAAGATAAAATTTTATCAGCAATATCTTTATTTGTTATTGACCCGTACATTTTGCCTTCAGAGCTTGATTTAACCTTAAAAATTAATTTTAAGCCATTAAGCTGCTCTGCAATTTCATTTGCTTCTTTAATGCTTTTAGCCTCAACTTTTACTCTGGATTTTTTAACTAAATCTATTTGCTTCTGATTTCCTGGAGTAGCCATAATTGCTATGCCTGATGGAATCAGAAAATTTTTAGCATATCCGTCTTTTACAATTAAAACTTCTCCAAAGCTTCCAATTTTTTCAACATCTTTTGTTAAAATAACTTTCAATGTATCCTCCTCATAATTATATCTATTCTTCTATAGTTTAATTCCAATTTAGCGTCGTTCCAATTTTCTGAAATTAATCCAGACATCTAATATTCCCATTATTGGAATTACTATAATTAATATTAAAAAGAAACTGAATATTAAAATTATCAGCACTCTCCAAAGTGGAGCAATTCGGAATTTATCAAATATGCCCCATAAAACCGAAAAACCTAACGCTGTGTAAAACATTCCGAAGATAATTAATAAATTAATACCCGCTGCATCAAAAACAAAGTCATAAGCCGGATTAAAATGCGGTATCACAACTAAAATAAGCCCGGCAATTATACCTGAAACATAATACCAGGGCAGGTCCCATGTTTTAAATAAGGGCATACCTTTTAAAATAACACCGCTTTTTTTAAATATTGATATGCACCAGTAATAATTTATAAGGCTTCCCAGAAAAACGTACATTAAAAGCAAGCTTGGAATCAGATATGGGATCATAACAAGAATATTCCTGCTTTGTTCATATAATGACTTGAACTGGGTATCACTGATTGCCATTAACTGCATGTATTGTTTTATAAAGGGGTCATTGGGAAAATTATTTATGACTGCTTTGTAATTATTCATTAAGCCAACTACAATATTTTGCTGCTTTACAAGTGAAACAACAATCACATACAAAACAATTAAAACAATGAATAAAATGCTGTTAAATGCAATAATCTGAAACGGGCTTTTATTTTTGTTAAAACAAAATAAATAAATTACAGCAATGCCGATTACCAGAATCGAAAAAAATATCGGCAAAGTCAAGTCGATAAAAGCCAAAAGCGAGCTCCCGATTATTGCACAAATAATGCTTTCCCATATTCTGCCTTCAAGCATCAGCTTTATGGCAGGAATTGAAATTAATGCAAGCCCCAATATACCGAGAAATGGAATAAAAATACTGATAACAAGGACAACGTATGCAAATACCGTTAGCAATATTAGCTTAAATAAATTACTTCTGGGCTGATTAATATTATTTATATTATCAAAGGACATATTTTAATTTGTATTTTAGGTTTTATTATCTTGAAAAATAAGGCATTAAAGCTATTTCTCTTGCCCTTTTTATAGCTTTTGCAATCATCCTCTGATGCTGAACGCAGTTTCCTGATGATCTCTTTGGCCTTATTTTGCCTTTATCAGACACAAACTTCCTTAACAGTGACATATCCTTATAATCTATATGTTCAATATTTTCCTTGCAAAAAAAACAATATCTTTTTCTTTGTTTCAGATTCAAAAGTGATTGTTTTGAATCTTTGGTATTTCTGGTATTTCTTTCTTCTCTGCTTCCTTTTTTTCTACCCAATTCTTATTCACTCCTTTAATTTAAAAATTAAATTCAAAATTTAAAAAAATTATAAAATTTAAATATTTATAACTATCATGTTTTGTATCTTTCATAAATTATATCCTGATTAAATTATCATTTCAGACTGAACCATTAAAATGGAATATCCTCGCTTGAAAATTCTATATCTTCCTCACCATGACTTGTTTGAGTTGCTCCGGATTCTCCGATAAATTCTGTTTTTGGATTTCTCTTAACATCACAAGTTGCATATTCCAGACTTGGTGCAACAAGACTTGCAGTAATCTCAAGCGTAGCTCTTTGTTGTCCATCTTTTTCGTAAGCTGATGCAGTTAGCTTTTTCCCAAATACTACAACCCTGTCACCTTTTTTTAGGCTTTCAGAGCAATTTTCTGCTAATTTATACCAGGTGGTAACTCTATAAAATTCTGTGTTTTCAACCCATTCAGATGTTTTTTTATCCTGATAATTTTTGTTAACTGCAATACTAAAAGTAGCCACGGGACTGCCGGAAGGAGTAAACCTTAACTCCGGGTCTCTGGTTAAATTTCCGTTTATAATCATAACAAATGGATTTGAAGCCATGATTCACCTTCTTGTTTTGTAGAAGATAATATTATTATTTGGAATCTTTTTCTTCTTTAACGATAAGATGCCTTAAAAGCTTGTCATTAATTTTATTTACCCTGTCAATTTCATTAACAACCGTTTCAGAGCTGGTAAAATTAATGAGATGGTAGTATCCGTTTTCCTGATGTTTGATTGGATAAGCAAGCTTTCTTACACCCCATTTTTGGGAATCCGTAATAGTACCCTTGCCCTTTTCGACAATTGAAGTAACTTTTTTTAGCTCTTTTCCTATGGCATCTTCTTCAAGAGATGCATCAAAAACGAGCATGATTTCATAATTTCTCAAAACACATACCTCCTATGGACTAATAACTTTTTTTTATTAGGCTCTATTATCATCAATAGAGCAGAAAGGCAATTTAATCGCAATATTTAGTTTTCAAATACTAAGCAAGCAAATTAAAAAATACCAAGCGAAGACATTATAACATTTATTTAAATTTGGCAATAGCACCAGACAGCTAATTATTTTCCATATGTAAAAATATTTTTAGTGACTTCTTCAAAAGTATCACCTTGAGTTTGACAACCATCTAATTCGTGGCAATAAGCATAATAACCATTTTTATCTTTTTCAATAATTACATTTACGGTCGGGCTCATAAATTTATCTTTAAATCTAAAATAATATTAATTGCCATATAACCTCCTTGGTCTTTATGATATTATTATATATCTTAAGACCTGGGGTCAATTGACCCTATTATACATTACGTCTTATTAAATCTTATTTATACTATTTTTTCCATGCCAATCTTTTTATAATCTTCTTCATATTTCTTTGAAAATATTAATGCTACAAAATGTTTCTTTTTCATGTTTTCTCCTTAATTGCTTAAAACTCATAATATTTGTATTTTTAATATAAACTGTGTTTAAATATGGATTAATCTTGAAAACTATTGTTACTTAAGCTTTTTGAAAACTAACAAAAATAGTGTAATAAATTAGTGATATTTTATATGATTTAAGCTAAATATTAAACAAAACAATGCTTTATAATCAATAAATAACGATATTTTTTTAAAAATGTTTTAATTAAATCTAAAAATGATGACATTATTAATAACTTTAATAATCTTAAATAGTTGAATTTTAACTTTAAAATAGCATGAAATTTATTAATTTTATTAAAAATAGATTTAATACAAAACGGCAGACAGGTCTATATCTTACCATTGGTGTTGTTTTAGCATCATCATTAATTTATGCTTTTTTAAATCTGGTTGAAGATTTATTTGATGCATCTGATCTGTTAATATTCGACAAGCATATATTAAATATTATTGAAGCTCTTCGTGCTCCAATTCTAAACAAAATCATGCTTTTCATTACCTACCTTGGGAATTCGGAAATAGTTATAATTCCTTTTCTTATTGTTCTAACCATATTAATTATATTGCGTAAATGGCGTTATTTTTATTCACTTTTAATTTCGTTTATCGGTGGGGAAATTTTTGTATATATAACGAAAAATGTAATCGGAAGGCAAAGGCCTTCGGTAATTAATGCATTAACCCTTGAAAAAGATTTCAGTTTTCCAAGCGGGCACAGTTATATTGCTATAGCATTTTATGGTTTGGTTATTTATTTCATATTTAAAATATTAAAAAATAAAGTCTTAAAATACCTTGCTCTTTCTATCGGAATAATTCTTATTTTGGCTTTGGGTTTTTCAAGGCTATATTTAGGAGTTCATTGGCCAAGCGATGTTCTTGCAAGTTTTGCATCAAGCGCAGCACTTCTAACTATGATAATTACATTCCTTGAAATAAAAGATAAATTTCGTCCTGTTATAAGGGTTATTCCAGAAAAAACTAAAAAAACAGTCCTCATTGTCAGCTCAATTTTGTTCTCTCTCTGGATTATTTACCTAATAATTTTTTATTTAAATAACCCTTTAAAATAATTTAACTTAAATAATGAATGGCAACAAGGACGTCTTTTAAGGAAAAATGTCTTATGTTGTTGATAAGAAGCATTGCATTATTATTTTTTGCAGCAGCTGCAATTAATGCATCCGGTAGTTTTAACCCATAAGATTTATAATATTTAGTCCGATATAATCCAGTTATCTTTGAAATAGTTTTGCCAGTATTAATAATTTCAAAAAGATAAAAAATATTAGATAAATAAAAAACTTATCTTCTAAGTTTGCTATAATTTTTTATTATCCTGTCAGATGTGCTGCTGTAATATTTAAACAGATGGCCTGTAAAATTAATTTGCGAAATGTATGGAATTTCCTTATCTATTACTACCACGTTAATTGCGCCATGGCTTTGGATTATGGAACTCCATCTTTCGGGAGAAATCTTTAACCAGTAAACCAGCATGGCAACTATGAATCCCCCATGGGTAACTAAAAGAATATTGCTGCCATCTTCGTTTTCACTTAATATTTTTACAATTTCCTGCTTCCCTCTGTTAATTATTTCATTAAAGCTTTCACCACCTGTCGGAGGATCCTCAAAAGGGTTCCGAATCCAGTTCTGAAAATCATTGTTATATTTTGCAATTATATCGTCAAAAATCAAACCTTCCCATTTTCCGAAACTTAATTCCTTAAGATTTTCTCTGACTTCATAGCTTTTCTTAAGAACTTTTTTAAAAACTTCTGCTGTTTCTATCGTCCTGCCTAGAGGGCTTGAATAAAATCCGGAAAAATTCACTTTAGAAAGGTATTTTGCTGCAAGTTCTGCCTGCTTTAGTCCTTCAGAAGTAAGACCGGTATTGGTTATGCCCTGATATCTTGCCTCCAGATTCCAAACTGTCTCACCATGCCTTACCAAAAATAATTTGCTTCCCAATTGTGTCTCCCTTTAGCTATATAACAAATTTTAAGTTAATAAACTTATTTTTTTACGATTTTAATTTTTTTTAATAATAATTTTTTTTGAAACTTAATATGCTTAAATCTTCTCTATATAAAATAATGTTTAAAAATTCGCAAACTATACAAAAATTAGTTTTTATCTTAATATCTTTATAATTTTTTTTAAATAAAAACTTTACCTTGACGGATAATTCATGCAAATTAAAAACAGCAAAATTATAAATAAATTTTTTCAAAAATCTTTGCAGGCAAAAAACGATATTCAAAATAAAAATAATTCTATCGGATATTTATGCACTTATATCCCTGAAGAGATTTTAATATCCGGCGGTTTAAATGCTATAAGGATCAGGGGAGACAAGGAAAGTAGTCTGGCTGATGGTTATCTGCCCATTAATTTCTGCCCTTATATTAAAGCTGTATGGGAGGAAGTCTACAAAAAAAGTTATTCTTTAAAATCAATAATTTTTGCAACATCATGTGATGGCATGAAAAGGCTTTATGACTTGTTTTTAAATTATAAAAAAGAAAATCCTTCATTTATGCTTGATGTTCCAAAAAATTATGATGAAAATTCTGTTGAATTTTTTGCAGGCAGGTTAAAAAAAATGCTTGAATTTGTAAAAACAATCAGCCCGAACAGGGAAATTGGCAATAATGATTTAGTCAGATCTATTGAAATTATGAATAAAAAGCGAAAACTGCTTTCTGATTTAACAGGGATTTATGAATCAGACTTAAATAATTTTATTTCAACAAGCCAGTATTTTAATATTCTGGATCTCGCGGTTAGCTCTGAGAATAAAACATTTATTTCCGAACTGGAATTTTTTCTAAAAAACATCCAAAAAGACCTTAAGTCAAATCACACTTCAGTTAATGAAGACTTTATTAAAAATAACTGCAACATAATGGTTGTTGGCAATTATATAAATGATGAGAACTTCTGGGATATCTTTACAGATTCAGGCATTAAAGTTGTTTCGGGTGACTTATGTATAAGTTCAAGATATTTTGATTTTCAAATTGAATCAAACAATATAAATGCCAATAAACATAAAGAAGAGTGCTTAAAACTATCTGATTCAAAATATGATGATACCAGTATGGATAATCTTTTAAAATTAATAGCCGCAAGCTATTTGAGAAAACCTTTTTGTTTTAGGATGACGTCTTTAAATGAAAAATTAAAATCAATAAAAGATAAAATAAATACCGGAAATATTAGAGCTGTTATTTTTACCAGCCTGAAATTCTGTGATAATACACTTTATTTTTATCCTGAACTGAAAAAAGAACTGGTTAAATTAAATATCCCGTCTTTATATCTTGATATTGAATATGGGAAATCTTCTTACGGGCAATTAAGAACACGTATTGAAGCTTTTTACGAAATGCTCTTTTAGTTTGCATTAAAATAGTTGTTGCTATAATTAATATATAAGTATTAACAGAAATTATTTTTGCAATCTGCGTTACTGATAATTATTAAAGAAATTGGCTTTAAATAAATGTAATTTTAACTTTTTTTAAAATTGCGGAGTTTATTTAATTTAAAAAAAACAATAAACCATAGTTTATAAATGAGCGTTTTATCAATAAAAACAAGAATTATTAAAAACATACAGGATAACCTTAACTTAGGGTCTATTAAAAGATTGCTGCACACGATTTCAAACAAACCTGTTCTTGCTTTATATGGAAGTTCAATCAAATCCATTACAGACAAATACCTGAATATTTACACTATCAGAAATTTAAATGAAGTTTACAGCGGAAAATATCCGGTTGCCTTCGGTTCACTGTTTCTGCCTTATGAACTGATAATAGGGCTTGGGCTTAAACCTTTTCTTCCTGAAATCATGGGCGGTTTTACTGCCGGTCTCGGAATAAGCGGAAGAACCATAAAAGCTGCATCAAACAACTGGTACTCAAGCGATCTCTGCACATTCCATAGAAGCGCTGCAGGTGCATGCGAAATGGACTTGTTCCCCAAACCTTCATTTATTGTTTGCAGCAATCTTGCATGCGATGCTGCCGGAAAATCATTTCAGAATTTTTCCAGAAAATATAACATTGAAAAAAATTTTTATTTTATTGATGTTCCTCATGATGATGACGGAGCATCTTTAAGCTTTTTATCAAAGCAGCTTGAAAATATTTTTTATGAAGTTTCAGGAAAATTAAATAAAAAACCAGACATTGAAAAATTAAAAAAAACTATTAATTGTTCCAATGATTTTAGAAAATTTGCCATACAAGCAAATAACATAAGAAAAGAACTTTATGATTATCCGCAATACTTCAACGGTTTAAACTACATTCTTCCTTTTTTTGGTTTAAGTGGAACAAAGGAAACTGTAAATCTCTATAAAATAATGACTGGTGAACTGCAGGAGAAACTCTTAAAGCAGGATAAAAATAAAAAAATGAAAAAAGTGCTGTGGATGCATTTAAAACCATATTACAGAAATGAAATATTTAATATTTTAGAGAAAAATAATTGCAGGGTTGTGTTTGAAGAAACATCAAATGTTTTCTGGGATGAGCTTGATCCTGATAAGCCTTTTAAAAGTCTGGCAAAAAAGATGCTTTCAAATCCTTTAAGAGGCAATGGAGAAAACAGGATCAAAGCCGTGCAGCAAATAGCCGCTTTATATGATATTGATGGCATAATAATGTTTTCACATTGGGGCTGCAGACAAAGCAATGGCTTGTCGAGATTAATTAAAGAATCATTTAACAAAAAAAGTATTCCGGTTTTAGTGTTAGACGGTGACTGCGTTGATATTAATAACTGTCCTGCCGGCCAGATTAAAACAAGAGTTGAAGGATTCGCCGAAATTTTAAACTCAATATAAATTTATATTATTTATATGATTTTGGTTGCCTTAAAAATTATTAAATATTTTATCCGGCAAATTTTTTATAGGTGATGTATTGATATTGCTAAAAAATTATTGCTGTTTTGTAATTTTTTAAAAATTAAGCCACAAGTATAGTGGTTTTGAATGCAGCAATAGCTTAAAAGAAAAGTTATCTATTATTAATTGAAACACAAAAACAAGAGGTTCAAATGTATACATGCGGAATTGATATAGGTTCAGTCTCAACAGAAGCCTTAATTCTTGATATTGATGAAAGAAAAGATTATAAAATTCTTTCATATGCAATTATTAAAACCGGTTCAGATAGTAAAACTGCAGCAGAAAAATCATTTAAAATGGCGCTGAGTGAAGCAAAATTAAATAGAAATGAAATTAATTATATAGTGGCAACAGGATATGGAAGAGTAATTGTTGAATTCGCCAATAAAAATATAACTGAAATTACCTGCCACGCAAGCGGAGTTACTTTATTATTTCCTGATATAATTACGATAATTGATATTGGAGGTCAGGATTCAAAGGTGATAAAAATAGACAGGACTTCAAAAAAGCCAATTGATTTCTTAATGAACGACAAATGCGCTGCAGGAACAGGAAGATTTTTGGAAGTTATGGCAAAAACTCTTGAAATTAACCTTGAAAATTTTGGAGAGATATTTTTAAGCACAAAAGAAAAAGTTGACATTACCTCTACCTGTACAGTTTTTGCCGAATCTGAAATAGTATCACTAATCGGACGCGGGGTTGCAAAGGAAAAAATTATTAAAGGCCTGATTTATTCTATTGCTGACAGGATTATTTCAATGGTATCAAGAGTCGGCCTTGAAGCTCCGGTTTGTCTGACAGGAGGGGTTGCAAAGAATTCGGGAATAGCAAGCGCTATTGAAGAAAAATTAGGCGTTAAGCTTCAAATTCCATTTGAGCCCCAAATAACCGGTGCTCTTGGAGCGGCTTATTTGGCAGGTAAGATTTAAGCTTATTTATTAGCATAGCAGGCAGATATTTGTACTTGATTAATACCAAGTTTTTAGGATTTAATTTTCTCTGATGTTTTTGAACTAAAATTTAAAAAATGCTTAAAACTTTTAATATTTTAATTATTAAGATGGAAACCATTATTTAATATGATCTTTGCCTGCTGGATTTCTTCTTCCCTGCTTTTTATTTTTCCATCCAGTTTTAAAATCAAAAGAGTATTGAGTATTTTCCCGATTTCTGCTCCATGTTTGAAACCAATCTCCATCAACTTTTCGCCGTCAATCATCAGGCTGCTGTCTTTTAAATCCCGAATGTAACGGCATATATTTTTCTTTATGTTGCTTCCAAAACTATAAAGTATTACCTGAAGCTCCGGTGAGGAATTTTTCAGGAGTAGATATAGTTCTGAATTACTTAACCGGCTGCCTGCAAGTTTTTCAATCAGGCTGCCTTGCATTTGAGTAGCGTTTAAAATAATTTCCGTGTCTTTATTTTTGACTTTCATACCCCCGCACCATCTTATCAGAGAATCTTTGTGAAAATCAGAAAGCAGCATTGAAAAGATTAGCCTCCACTTCTTTATGCTTTCACAATAAAAGCCTTTAAACTCATCGTATCCCGCTAAAATCTTTTTAAGTTTATTTTCAAATTTGGCATCAATTTTCAAGCTGATATTTATTTTTTGAAGCGCTCTATATTCATAAAGCCTAAGAAGTGGTTTCCATGGATGATCTTCTTCAAGAATTGCAACCAGTTCGTCTCTGATTCTAACCCCTGTAAGTTTGGAAATTATTTCCATCTCTATGGCACTTTTTATAAGGCTTTCCGTCTGACTGTCAATTTTAAAAGAAAATCTTTGTTCAAATCTGACAGCCCTGAAAATTCTGGTTGGATCTTCCACAAAGCTTAATTTATGCATAACTTTAATTTTTTTCCTTTTTAAATCTCTTCTTCCGCCAAAATAATCAATTAAAGTTCCGAAACTGGATTTATTTAAGGAAATTGCCATTGAGTTTATTGTAAAATCCCTTCTGTATAAATCCTGTTTTATGTTTGCTTCCTCTATATTCGGCAGTGCGGCCGGCTTATCATAATATTCAACTCTTGCAGTTGCAACATCAATGTGTCTTTTATTTTCAAGAACAATTACGCTTGTTTTAAATTTCTTATGGGTCCATATCTTTGCATTTATCATGGGGGCAAGTTTATTTGAAAAATTAATTCCATCTCCCTCAACAACAATGTCCACATCAAGATTCGGCTTGTTAAGCAAAATATCTCTCACAATTCCACCTACAAGATAAACTTTATATTTAAGTTCTTTTGCAAGGTTTGAAATGACGTCAAGAATATTTTTTATTGCTGCAGGAAACAGTATTTCCATTCTTTCCAAAATATCAACATTGAAATAATCAGGTCTTTCATCTGAAATTCCCTCTTCTAAAAAATTTGCAGGTTCTTTATAGTTTAAAGACCTTAACAAATCCTTTCTGGTTATTATTCCAAGAATTTTATTTTTTGAGACAATTGGAATTCTTCCAATTCCGTTTTCTATCATCAGCCTTTGTATTTCTTCTAAAGTGGTTTCGGGAGCTGCCGTAATAATTTCACCTGATTTAAATCCCTTAACCGGTGCATGAGATAAGCCATGCTTTATGGCCTTATCTATGTCTTTCCTTGTAATTATTCCTGTTAAAATGCCTTTAGCGTTAATAATAGGTATTCCTGAATGTCCATATTTTTTTAGTAACTCGCTTGTATAAGCTATGCTTTCATCTTCATCAACTACTCTTACGGGAAAAGTCATTATATTTTTAGAGACTATCGGCTTTTTGATGTTTTTCTTAATTGAAGAAATGAGAATATCCTTTATTTTTTCAAAATCAGTGTCTTTAATAACTGAAGATGCAGCAAGCTGATGTCCGCCGCCGCCAAGAGGAAGAAGTATTTTTGAAACATCAACATCTTTGTCATCGCTTCTTCCAACCAGATAGATCTTATCTTTCATTTTTACCCAGCAAAACACTATGTCTGATTCTTCAACTAATGCAAGTTTTCGGGTAAGAACAGATAGCCCTTCTACATAATTTTCTGAAACTTCATTTGAAAGCAAAATTTCCTTTTCGTTTATTTTAATTTTCCAGGAGTTAAGTATAAGTTTTTCCAGCAGGTTATGCTGCTCTTCCGATAAAGTTAAATTTAGAAATTTGGACACTACAAAAAGGTTTGCACCATTCTTCAGTAAAAATGCACTGGCTTCCAGATCCAGAGGAGAGGTATTGGGATAGGAAAAATTTCCTGTATCTTCATATATTCCAAGCATAAAAAGTGTAGCTTCAAATTGAGTGATATGGATTTTTCTCTTCATGATTTTATGAACAATGATTGTAGTGGTGGAACCAACTTTTTTATAGTAATTCTTATCTGCTTTTAGGTCTTCCCTGCTTTTTTGATGGTGGTCAATAGTGAGAGTTTTTAAATCAGGGTTATTGATAATTTTCCGGATCGGACCAAGCCTGCCGGCAATTCTCGTATCAATAAGTATTGCCTTTTTTACTTCGCTTAAATCAATGTCTGAAATTTCCCTGAATTGAGGCAGGTCATCTTCGTGCAATATCATAAACTCCCTCACATTCTGGTTTAAAGATGTGGGCAGAATTATTTCGGCGGCTGGAAATATTTTTTTAGCAGCAACCATGCCGGCAAAAGAATCAAAATCAGATGCCAGGTGCGTTACTATGATTTCCATTTTTTATTTTTTTTATTTATTAATAAAAATTATTATTGTAATACGCCTTCTTTGCAAATCAACTTATAAATTCAGGCTGAATTCCTAAAATATTTTATTTGCAAAACAAAAAAACAAAGCTATTAAAATAAAATAATAAATTTAAAAGCATATATATGTTTTATATAGTTTATTTAAGCATGAAAAAATCTGAATATATTATATTTTAATATCTGTTATATGAGACTATTTCTTCAACAGGTTTTCTGTTTCTTACACTGCCTTGTTCATCAGGATAACCTAGTGGGGTCAAGGCTACAACTTTTACGTTTTCAGGAACTCCAATTATATCCTTAACTGCCTTTTCACTAAAAGCGCCAATCCAGCATGTCCCAAGCCCCTGTTCAGCAGCTGCAAGCATAATATGCTCAAAAGAAATTCCGATATCGACCGGGAAGCTGTTAAGATATCCGCCCATTGTTTTGTAAGCTTCTTCTTCTTTAGCACAAGCTACAATAACAATAGGAGCTTCCCCGATAAAAGTCTGATTTCTGCAGGCAACTACCAGGTTTTTGATAATATCCTTATCAGTTACTACCACAAGCTTCCATGGCTGAAGATTTTTTGCTGAAGGAGCCTTTCTGAAAGCTTCAATAACATAATCCAGCTTTTCTTTTTCAACGCTAATGTTTTTATAGGACCTTATGCTTTTTCTCTTTTCAATGATTTCCAGAAAATTCTTAAAATTTTCCATTCCATCTCCTGATTTTTTTTAATTTTTAAATCCGCAAATTGTCAAAACCTTAAAAATAATCAAAGCTGTTAATTTTTATTTGTTTTTATTATTATAAACCAATTTCCTTATCTATTTTTTGCATGGCGTTTATTGCAATTTTTATAAATTCTTCAAGTGTGTACCCTAATTTTTCACATGCAAGCATTTGCCTTCTGTTAGCTCCTTTGGCAAAGGATTTCTCCTTGTATCTATTTAACACAAAATCAGAATCAATTGATTTTATTTTTTTATCAGGATTTATAAGCGCAGATGCTACTATCAATCCTGAAACCGGATCAGAAGCAAAAAGGGCAATATCCATTTCACTTTTTAGGGGAAAACCATGTGCATCATTATGGACTTTAACTGCATATGCAATGTCATCTTCAAAACCATGCTCTTTGAGCATTTCTTCACCTAAAAGGGAGTGCCTTAAAGGGTCATCAGCAGTATCTTCATAATCTATGTCATGAACAAGCCCTGCAATTGCCCACTTATCCTCATTGAACTTACCAATGTTTGAATTTCCGGATTCAAAATTCTTTTTCTTTAAATCTGCAGCTAAATCTCTCATTATTGCTTCGACAGCAAGAGAGTGCTTGATTAAATTTTTATTTTTGATAAATTTAACAACCAGCCTATATGCATTTCCCCTGTTCATATTCTCTGTTTTCCTTCTTAAACAATTTTACTTTTTTATTTTTTTTTATTTTGTTGCGGGTATTTAATTGCCTGTTTTATTAATATAAGAAAAATTTTTAAAAATATAAAATTTAATTTTACAGACCTCCAAGCAAGAAAGCCCCGAATTTATTCGTGGGGATGAATTGTCCTTCCTTTTCCTTTTTCATTATGCTACTCTTTATATAGTTCTTTGACAAGATATGAGGTTGTATTCCCAAATCTTGGAATATGTAAAATCTTGTAAGTTTGGGCTTTAACCAATTTGCAACAGAATATATTTTTGTTGCCGAGCCTGTGAGCATATCTCGCAGGCTATAGTCAGTTTAAGCTGACGATCTGGTGATGTGGTAACAGCATCACTGCCCGGGATTGTATATCATTCTCGGGATGGGCTATCTGGCACAGCCCCTAACTTAAGGGTTGCCCAAAACGGAAACGGGCAGAGGGCGTTAACCACTTGAGAATCTCCCGGCTTTAGTCGTGGAGAGTGTCAAAATTTGTAAGATTTTAATCTTTCAAAATAACTAGCCATTCTTAATTCTAAATCCTCA